>NZ_JBEAHW010000014.1:0-153316 GCF_040062085.1 Klebsiella sp. JN_Kp122 | reverse complement strand
ATGTCACTTTGAGTGCCCACACAGATTGTCTGATAAATTGTTAAAGAGCAGTTGCAACGCGGCTTTCAGCTCACCGTTGCGAGGTCCCGTATATTACGTTTTCCTCATTCAGAGTCAAGCGTTTATTTTCACTTTTCTCTGTCGGTTTTCAGCGTTGTTATTTACCGCTGAAACCCTGCTGACCCGGCGGCTTGCTTGCCGTTGTTCCGTGTCAGTGGAGGCGCATTATAGGGAGTTCTGAGACGTTGACAAGCCCTGTTTTCAAAAAACTTTTCAACCGTCTCTTTTTTCACCAAAGGCGGTGTCAAAACCGTAAAAAATCGCCCTTTTGCTGTTTTAACCACCGAAACAAGCCGCCAGGTGGCATACTGATGAAGTAGAAAAGAGAAAGGAACGGCATTTATGTCTATAAGCGCACAGCAGCTGGCGGCACAAAAAAACATCTCCTGGGTCATCGCGGAGAAGATCGCCCAAAAAATTCTCACCGGCGAATATCCGCCAGAGAGCATTCTTCCTGGTGAAATGGAACTGGGCGAACAGTTTGGCGTCAGCCGGACGGCAGTACGAGAAGCGGTAAAAACGCTGGCAGCGAAAGGCATGCTGCTTCCGCGCCCGCGTATCGGAACTCGCGTTCTGGCACGCAGCAGCTGGAACTTTCTGGATAAAGAGCTGCTCGCATGGTGGCTGACGGAAGATAATTTTGCCGAGGTGGTAAGCCATTTCCTGGTGATGCGTAGCAGCCTGGAGCCTCAGGCCTGTTTTCTGGCGGCGATAAACGGCACCTCCGAGCAGAAAGCGCAGCTCAATACGCTAATGGAAGAAATGATCGAGCTGAAAAGACATTTTATCCGCGAACGCTGGATTGAAGTCGATATGGCCTGGCATGAACATATTTATGCGATGAGCGGCAACCCGTTTCTCACCTCTTTCGCGTCGTTATTCCATTCGGTATATCAGACCTATTTCACCTCGATTACGCAAAATGAAGTCGTTAAACTCGATCTACACCAGGCTATTGTTGACGCCATTCAGGAAAGCGACGGTCCACGCGCGCAGCTTGCCTGCCAGACATTATTGAACACCCCAAACCACACAGGTAAATAAAGAAGGAAATGGCATGACCGGGAAGAAAGGGCTGAGTATGGCCGGACTGCCGTGGATTGCGGCCATGGCTTTCTTTATGCAGGCGCTGGACGCCACTATTCTTAATACCGCGCTTCCCGCGATTGCGCATAGCCTCGGTCACTCCCCGCTGGCGATGCAATCCGCCATTATCAGCTACACCCTGACGGTAGCGATGCTGATTCCAGTGAGCGGCTGGTTGGCCGATCGCTTTGGCACCCGCAAGGTCTTTATCGTTGCCGTTAGCCTGTTTACCCTGGGCTCCCTCGCCTGCGCGCTTTCCACTTCGCTTCCCGAATTGGTTGTCTTCCGCGTCATCCAGGGGATCGGCGGCGCAATGATGATGCCGGTTGCGCGCCTGGCGCTGTTACGCGCCTATCCGCGTAGCGAACTGCTGCCGGTACTCAACTTCGTTACCATGCCCGGACTGGTCGGCCCCATCCTCGGCCCTGTACTCGGCGGCGTGTTAGTCACCTGGGCCAGTTGGCACTGGATTTTCTTGATTAACATCCCGATTGGCATCATCGGCATTCTCTACGCCCGCAAATATATGCCGGACTTCACCACGCCCCGCCGTCGTTTCGACACCAGCGGTTTTGTGCTTTTTGGTTTAAGCCTGGTGCTGTTCTCCAGCGGTATTGAGCTCTTTGGCGAGAAAATCGTCGCCAGCTGGATAGCGCTGGCCGTCATCGCCCTGAGCGTCGTGCTCATGCTGGCCTATATTCGGCATGCTCGTCGCCATCCCACGCCGCTGATTTCGCTCTCTCTCTTTAAGACCCATACCTTCTCTGTCGGGATCGCCGGTAACCTGGCGACACGGTTAGGTACCGGCTGCGTGCCGTTCCTGATGCCGCTGATGCTACAAGTCGGTTTCGGCTACCCGGCCATTATCGCCGGCTGCATGATTGCGCCGACGGCCATCGGCTCGATAATCGCCAAGTCGACCGTCACGCAGATCCTGCGCTGGTTTGGTTATCGCAAAACGTTGGTGGGAGTCACCATCTTTATTGGTTTGATGATCGCGCAGTTTGCGCTGCAGTCGCCGGGAATGCCGCTGTGGCTGCTACTACTGCCGCTATTTGTACTGGGGATGGCGATGTCCACGCAGTTCACCTCGATGAACACCATTACGCTTGCTGATTTAACCGATGACAATGCCAGTAGCGGCAACAGCCTGCTCGCGGTAACCCAGCAGCTGTCGATTAGCCTTGGCGTAGCCATCAGCGCGGCGGTTCTGCGTTTTTATGAAGGGTTTGATAACGCCAGTACCATCGAACAATTCCACTATACCTTTATCACGATGGGTGCGATCACCGTGGTGTCAGCGTTGATGTTTATGCTGCTCAGAGCCAAAGATGGCCGCAACCTGATAACGGAGCGGCACAAGCACTAAGCTGAACCGCGAATCACCAGCTCTGGAGTGAGCTGCACGCGCTGCTGTTTTTGCCCGGGATCCGCCATGCGGTGAATCAGCACATCGATAGCGAGCTCCCCCAGTTCATCTTTAGGTTGATGAATGGTGGTGAGCGGCGGGGTCATATAGCGCGCCAGTTCAATATCGTCATACCCCACCAGCGCCATATCCTGCGGAATACGCAACCCGGACTGATACAGCGCCTGATACGCGCCGACCGCCATCGCATCATTACCGACAAAGACCGCCTGCGGCCGTGGCGTTAACGCCAGCAGTTGCTGCATCGCAGTAAAACCGCCGCCAAATTCAAAATCGCTGGTAATGACATAACCTTCGGCGACATACAGCCCGGCGCGCGCCATCGCCGCATGATAGCCCTCCAGCCGCAGTCGCGACGGCGTTTTATCCAGCGGCCCGGCAATGCAGGCAATACGGGTATGACCGCGATCGATCAGATATTGGGTCGCCATATCGCCACCGAGCAACGAATTATCCTGAATGAGATCGCTGTCGCCGTCGAACGGCGCCCAATCCATCATCACCGTCGGCACCGACGGATAACGCTGCATGATCTCCTGGGAAGGTTGATGCGTTTCGGTGCACAGCAGCAGCAGACCATCGACGCGTTTTTGCATCAGCGTTTCCAGATTGCGATTCATCCGCTGCTCATCGCCTTCGGTATTACATAGCACCAGGCTGTAGCCGCGCTCGAAACAGCTGCGTTCCACGCCGCGCACCAGCTCCGAATAAAACGGGTTAGTACTGGCGGTGATCAGCATGCCGATGGTTCGCGTCTGATTTAACTTGAGGCTGCGCGCCAGCGCCGAAGGCGCGTAGTTAAGACTTTTGATCGCCGCATCAACTTTGGCGGTAATCGCCTCGCTGACAAAGCGGTCTTTATTAATGACGTGAGAAACGGTCGAGGTGGAAACGCCCGCGACGCGGGCCACATCCTTCATGGTAGCCAAGCATTACCCCTGTTGACGCAAGAATTCGTCGATCTCTTTGCGCCACGGCACAGACGGTTGCGCCCCCTTACGGGTGACGGCAATCGCGGCGGCGGCATGGGCAAAACGGATGGCGTCTGACACTTCACGGCCTTCCAGCAGCGCGGTGACAAATGCGCCATTAAAAGTGTCGCCAGCGGCAATCGTATCGATGGCCTGAACTTTAAATCCTGGAACCCGGCGGCTTTCGCCCTCGCAGCTTAACCAAACGCCGCGGCTGCCGAGAGTAATCATCACCGTACCAATTCCCTTCGCATGAAGCGCACTGGCGGCTTTCGCGGCATCGTCGTCGCTCTCAACGCGAATACCGGTCAGCTTTTCCGCTTCGGTTTCATTCGGCGTAATAACATCCACCAGCGCCAATAGCTCATCCGAAAGTTCACGCGCCGGTGCGGGATTGAGTACCACCGTCGTCTGATGCTCATGAGCGATTTTCGCGGCAGCCATCACGCTCTCCAGCGGCGACTCCAGCTGCATTAACAATGCCTGCGCGTTGGCGATACGTTCTTTCTCCGCCTCTACCTGAGAAACCGATAGCGCTGCATTAGCGCCGGCATGAATACCGATTACATTCTCACCTTCCGCGTTAACGAAAATTAACGCGACGCCGGTAGATTCGCCAGCAACGGCACGCACCGGGGCCACGTCGATATTATCGCTCTCCAGCTGGCGGCGGACGCGTTCGCCAATATCGTCATCGCCGGTACAGGCGATGAAGGCAATATCCGCGCCGCTACGCCCGGCAGCCACCGCCTGGTTAGCGCCTTTACCGCCGAACGCGACCTGATAGTGGTTTCCGGTGACGGTCTCACCTGGAGTAGGGAAGGATTCAAGGTTAAGAATGTGATCGGCATTGATGCTGCCAAGGACGACAAGTTTGCCTGCGGTTTTCATCATCTTTATTCCCGGGAAAGCGCGCCACCGGACTCCGGTGGCGCATGCCCTGCTTTTCTTTTTATGTTGTCCCTCGGGCCGTTGCCGGCCCGAATCGCATTTTACTGCTTAATGACCAGTTTCAGCTCAACCGGATAGCTGGCATCCACTTTTTCGCCCTTCAGCACTTTATCAGCGGTTTCGACGCCTTTAACGCCGATCTGCTCCGGCAACTGGGCGATAGTCGCTGCCAGTTTGCCACTATTTACTGCTTTTTCGCCATCCGGAGTGCCGTCAAATCCAACCACCATCACATCAGATTTTCCTGCAGTCTGCAGCGCACGCAGCGCGCCCAGCGCCATTTCGTCGTTCTGCGCAAACACCGCCTGCACGTCAGGATGCGCCGTCAGCAGGTTCTGCATAACGTTCAGACCTTTAGTACGGTCGAAGTCAGCGGGCTGGCTGGCCAGTACGTTGAACTTATGCGCCGCCACGGCCTGTTTGAAACCTTCGCCGCGCTCGCGCGCCGCAGAGGTACCAGCAATACCTTGCAGCTCAATCACTTTCGCGCTTTCGCCGACTTTCTTCGCGATATAGTCGCCGGCCATTTTACCGCCCAGCACGTTATCGGAAGCAATATGGCTCACCACATCACCTTTAGAAGCCTGGCGGTCAAGGGTAATGACCGGGATTTTAGCCTGGTTCGCCATCTTCACCGCATTGCCGACAGCATCGGAGTCGGTTGGGTTAATCAGCAGCAGCTTAGCGCCACGCACCGTTAAGTCCTGTACGTTCGCCAGCTCTTTTGCCGGGTTATTCTGAGAATCCAGCACCACCAGGTTGTAACCCAGCTTATCGGCTTCTTTCTGCGCGCCGTCTTTCAGAGAAACGAAGAACGGGTTATTCAGGGTAGAGATAACCAGTGCGATGGTATCTTTCGCCATCGCGTTTGCGCTAACGGTCGCGCTTAGAGCAACAGCAGAGACCAGGGTCGCCAGTTTTTTCATATTCATAGTTAAGATGTCCTGTAGAGTTCTCAGTTACTGCTTTTTGTTATCTACCAGTACCGCCAGCAAAATCACCACCGCTTTGACGATCATCTGGTAATAGGAAGAAACGCCTAAAAGGTTCAGACCATTATTCAGGAAGCCAAGGATCAGCGCGCCAATCAGCGTGCCGACGATACGACCTTTACCACCGGCCAGGCTAGTGCCGCCAAGTACGACCGCTGCGATCGCGTCTAATTCATAGCCCGTCCCCGCCGTCGGCTGCGCAGAGGAAAGACGCGCCACTTCGATGATCCCGGCCAGTGAAGCCAACATTCCGCATAACGCATAGACGATGATTTTCACTCTATTTACGCTGATGCCGGAAAGCCGCGTCGCCGCTTCATTACCGCCCAGGGCATAAATATAACGACCCAGGCGAGTATGGTGCAGCATGTACCAGGCCGCCAGGAAGACAATCGCCATAATCCATACCGGCGTCGGGATCCCCAGCGGGCGTCCGATACCGAACCAGCCGAACAGATCGGCGTTATCGCTAAAGCCAGTGTTGATCGGGCTGCCGTTGGTGTAAACCATCGTCACGCCGCGCAGCAGCAGCATCATTACCAAAGTGGCGATAAACGCCTGCACGCGCCCTTTCGCGACAATCACCCCGGTCACCGCGCCAATAGCCGCACCGAGCGCCAGCGCGGCGGCAACGGCCACCAGCGCATTCACTTCGATACCGACGATAGACGCCGCGACGGCGCCGGTCAACGCCAGCAGAGAACCGACGGACAGATCGATCCCCGATGTCAGAATGACCAGCGTCATCCCGACCGCCATGATGGCGTTAACGGAAGTCTGCTGCAGAATATTGAACAGGTTATTGACGGTAAAAAAGTTGGGGCTCATGGTCGAAACGATCGCGATCAGCACCAGCAGGGCGATCAGCGATTTTTGCTCCATCAGCCACGCTTTAGTGAAATAGCGGCGACCAGTAACAGCCTGGGTAGTCATCTTTTTTACTCCTGATTCACACGGTTAAGCTTGCCCACAGCGGCAGCCATCAATACTTCCTGGGTGGCCTGCTCGCGTGTGAATTCACCGCCGAGATGCCCTTCATGCATAACAATGATGCGATCGCTCATGCCCAGCACTTCCGGCATCTCCGAAGAGACGAGAATGATGCTCAGGCCATCGGCTTTAAACTGGTTAATCAGCTGGTAGATCTCTTTCTTCGCACCAACGTCGACGCCACGGGTCGGTTCATCGAGGATCAGCACTTTCGGCCGGGTCATCAGCCCGCGAGCGATAGCGACTTTTTGCTGATTCCCCCCGGAAAGCAGGCCGATTGCCTGCTCCATTGAAGGCGTCTTCACATTAAACAGCCGAATGAAATCACTGACCGCCTGCTGTTCATCTTTATGCTTAAGGCTGCCGCCCGCCCGGCTGAAGTAGCGTAGCGCGGTCAATGACATGTTTTCTTTGACCGACATTCCGAGCACCAGGCCATCACGCTTACGGTCTTCGGAGATATAGACAATGCCGTTCGCCAGGCCATCCTGCGGCGAACGGGTGACGACTTCATGGCCATCCAGCGTCACGGAACCGCTGCTACGCGGCAGCGCGCCGTACAGCACCTTCATCAGTTCAGTACGCCCGGCGCCCATCAGCCCGGCGACGCCGAGGATTTCGCCCTGACGCAGGGTAAACGTCACGTTTTCCACACCGGAGCCGCAGAGATTATCGACCTTCAGACGTACCGCGCCCGGCGCCTTATCGAGATGCGGATATTGATCTTCCAGCTTACGGCCAACCATCATCTCGATCAGTCGATCCTCATCCAGCGAAGCCACTTCGCGCTCGGCAATAAATTGCCCGTCGCGAAATACGGTGACGTCATCGCAGATTTCGAAGATCTCTTTCATGCGGTGAGAGATATAGACAATGCCGTGCCCCTGCGACTTCAATTCGCGGATGACGCGGAACAGCGATTCGGTCTCGGTATCGGTCAGGGCATCTGTAGGCTCATCCATAATGATGACCTTCGATTCGAAGCTCAGCACTTTAGCGATTTCCACCATTTGCTGATCGCCAATCGACAGATCGCCCACCAGCTTCTGGCTGTTAAAGCGTAAATTCAGCTTCGCCAGCAGCTTGTCCGCTTCGGCATACATCTTTTTCCAGTCGATTTTGCCAAAGCGGTTCACGAACTCGCGGCCGAGGAAGATGTTCTCGGCAATCGTTAATTGCGGGATCAGGTTGAGTTCCTGGTGAATGATGCCGATACCGGCTTCCTGTGAGGATTTTGGGCCGTTAAAAGTCGTTTCTTTACCTAACCACAGCAAAGAACCGGCATCACGGGTATAGATACCGGTCAGTACCTTCATCATTGTCGATTTACCGGCGCCATTTTCCCCTACCAGCGCCATCACCCGGCCGGCATAGACATTCAGCGCCGCGCCGGAGAGCGCTTTGACGCCAGGGAACGCTTTATCGATCCCTTTCAGCTGTAATAAAGCTTCCATGACGGCGACCTCAGAAAGTGACGCCGGCACAGAGAATAATATTCGCATACGGGGAACACTCCCCGCTGCGAATTACCGCCTGACTATCTGCGGTTTGTTTTTTGAACTGCTCATGACTGGTGTAACGAATTTCAATCGTATTTCCCTGGTGCTGCTGCAGCTGCTCAAGATGATTGAGCAACGTCGCGTGGAGTTGCGGATTATGGGTTTTAATCTCTTCCGCGATGACCGCCGCCTCAACCTGCATTTCCGCCGTTACGACTTCCAGAACCTGCATAAAAGAAGGTACGCCCTGAGTAAGCGCCATATCAATGCGCGCGCTGCTGCGGGGAACCGGCAATCCGGCGTCGCAAACAACCAGCGTATCGGTATGACCGAGGCGGGAGATAACGGAAGAAATATCAGCGTTAAGTACGGTGCCTTTTTTCATTTTGTCTCTTTTGCTCCACTAGCGAAACGTTTCGCTGCCCTAAGTATTGTCAATCAGCGAACAGAAAACCACCGGCAGAAGAGAGAAATGTGATCGCCATCGAAACGTTTCGCAACGCGGGGACAAGAAGTTACATCAAGATGTGAGAGACAAAAAAGCCCTTCATTATTGAAGGGCTTTTTGACATCAGATTTCCACCTGCGTACCGAGCTCAATAACCCGGTTAGGAGGGATTTCAAACTGATCCGGCGCGCGCAGGGCGTTACGCTGCAGCAGCAGATACAGCTTGCCACGCAGGCGCAGATACCATGGCCGTTTGCCAATAATCAGCGACTCGTGGGACATAAAGAACGACGTTTCCATCATTCGACAGCTCAACCCTTCCAGGCCGCAGCGATGGAACACCTCTTCGACGTTCGGCGTTTCACGCCAGCCATAGCTTGCCACGACGCGCCAGAACGACGGCGACAGTTGCTCAATCTGCACGCGGCGAACGTTATGCACATACGGGGCATCTTCGGTACGCAGAGTCAGCAGGATCACGCGTTCATGCAGCACCTTGTTGTGTTTCAGGTTATGCAGCAGAGCAAAAGGGATCACGTTCAGGGCGCGAGACATATAGACCGCGGTACCCGGTACGCGCACCGGCGGCGATTTCTCCAGCGAGGAGATCATCGCTTCCAGCGAGTTACCATGCTCGTGCATCCGGCGCAGCAGGCGGAAACGCTCGCTCTTCCAGGTGGTCATCACCGTAAACATCACCAGGCCCAGTGATAACGGCAACCAGCCGCCGGAGACGATTTTATCGAGGTTCGCCGAGAACAGCGGAATATCGATACACAGGAAGGCCACCAGCATCAGGCCGACAAACAGCTTATTCCAGTGCCAGTTTTTGCGCGCCACGGTCGCCGAAAGAATGGAGGTCAACACCATGGTGCCCGTTACCGCAATACCGTACGCCGCCGCCAGATTAGAAGAGTGCTCGAAGCTGACAATGACGATGACCACAGAAACGTACAGCAGCCAGTTAATGAACGGGATGTAAATCTGCCCGGACTCCATTTCCGAAGTATGGATAATGCGCATTGGTGACAGATAGCCCAGACGCACGGCCTGGCGAGTCAGCGAGAAGACCCCGGAAATCACCGCCTGCGAGGCGATAACCGTCGCCAGGGTCGCGATAATCAGCATCGGGATCAGCGCCCATTCCGGCGCCAGCAGGAAGAACGGGTTTTTAATGGCTTCCGGGTGCTTCAGCAGCAGCGCACCCTGGCCAAAATAGTTAAGCACCAGTGATGGCAGCACCACCGAGAACCACGCCACGCGAATCGGTAGTTTGCCGAAGTGGCCCATATCAGCATACAGCGCTTCCACACCGGTAATCGACAGCACCACCGCGCCAAGCGCAATAAAGGATACCGTTTTGTACTGCAGGAAGAAATGTACCGCCCAGTAAGGGTTCAGCGCCTGCAGAACTTCCGGGTTATCGAGGATACTGCGAGCGCCAAGCACCGCCAGCAACAGGAACCAGATCAGCATAATTGGCGCGAACAGCTTGCCGACCATCCCGGTACCGTGTTTTTGAATAGCAAATAGCAGGGTCAGCACAATAATGGAGATGGGGACAATCCAGGTATCCAGCTGTGGGGCGATAATTTCCAACCCCTCTATCGCCGACATCACCGATATTGCCGGGGTTATTACTACTTCACCATAGAAGAAGCTACCGCCAATCAGGCCGAGGATCACCAACACGGAGGTCATCTTTGCCGAGGTGTTGCGCCCCGCCAGCGACATCAGCGTTAAGATCCCGCCCTCGCCGGCGTTATCCGCCCGCATCACGAAGGTGATGTATTTAATTGATACGGTAAAGATCAACAGCCAGAAAATCAGCGACAGAAAGCCAAACACCGCATCGCGTTCAACGCCAAAGCCAAACTGGCCTGACAGACATTCGCGAAGAGTATACAGTGGACTGGTACCGATATCGCCGTAAACCACGCCGATTGCCGCCAGCGTTATTGCCGGCAACGATTGTTTATTATCAGTGCTCATAGACTAGTCTTTTCGTTTATAAAACAAATGTGTGCCTAGTCCCTTGGCCCACAAAAAGCGCACAGTATGCACGATTATTTGCTGAATCGTACCCCTAACTGACACCATATTAACTTAGCTCAAAGAAAATAAATCGATTCTTCAGGCTATTACCACCCCTAATCAAACATCTATACTCGACGCAATAACGACACACGACAAAGCACGCAACTCTATTATGGCTCAATCACATTTACTGGCAGAAAGAATTTCCCGACTTAGCGCCGCCCTGGAAAAAGGACTCTTTGAACGCAGCCACGCAATACGTCTGTGCCTGCTGGCTGCGCTCAGCGGCGAGAGCGTATTCCTGCTGGGTCCACCCGGCATCGCGAAAAGCCTGATCGCCCGCCGGCTTAAGTTCGCTTTCAAGCAGGCGCGCGCTTTCGAATATCTGATGACCCGCTTCTCCACCCCGGAAGAAGTTTTCGGCCCGCTGTCTATTCAGGCGCTCAAAGATGAAGGGCGCTATGAGCGTTTAACGGCAGGCTATCTGCCAGAGGCGGAAATCGTCTTCCTGGATGAAATCTGGAAAGCCGGCCCGGCTATCCTTAATACCCTGCTGACGGCCATCAACGAACGCCACTTCCGCAACGGCGCCCATGAAGAGAAAATCCCGATGCGCCTGCTGGTTGCGGCGTCGAACGAACTTCCCGAAGCGGATAACAGCCTCGAAGCCTTATATGACCGCATGCTGATCCGCCTGTGGCTGGATAAAGTGCAGGATAAAACTAACTTCCGCTCGATGCTGGTGAGCCAACAGGATGAAAACAGCAATCCGGTTCCCGAAAACCTGCAAATCAGCACCGAAGAGTTCACCCAGTGGCAGCATGACATTGGTACCGTGAAGTTGCCGGACAATGTCTTCGAGCTGGTTTTCCAACTGCGCCAACAATTAGATGCCTTGCCTAATGCGCCTTACGTTTCCGATCGCCGCTGGAAAAAAGCCATCCGTCTGCTGCAGGCCAGCGCCTTCTTTAGCGGCCGCGACGCCATTGCGCCTATCGACCTGATCCTGCTGAAAGATTGCCTGTGGCATAACATCGAAAGCATGAATCTGATGTCGCAGCAGTTGGAATCCCTGATGACCAGCCATGCCTGGGGCCAGCAGGCGATGCTGACTAAACTGGGCGCTATCATCCAACGCCGCATCCAAATCCAGCAGCAGCACAGCGATAAAACCGCGCTTAAAGTCACGCGCGTGGGCGGCATGTTCAGCCGTAAGCCGCATTATGAACTGCCGGACGGAATTGAAGGCGAGACGTTGACGCTGCTTCTCCAGCAACCGCTGAAATTGCACGATCTCGAAGTCATTCATATCGCCTTCGAACGCGAAGCGCTGGTCAACTGGCTGGAAAAAGGCGGCGAGATCCGCGGCAAGCTCAACGGCATCGGTTTTGCCCAGCCATTGACGATGGATGTCGATGCCAGCCAGCACTTGGTGGTGCGCGACGTCAGCCTGCAAGGCTCGCGCCTGTCGCTGCCAGGCAGCGAATCTCAGGAAAATATGCCTGCCGAGATCCGCCAGCAGCTGGAAGCGCTGGATGACGAGTGGCACCAGCAACATAACCGCTTTAGCGAACAGCAAAAATGCCTGTTTATTCCCGGCGACTGGCTGGGGCGTATCGAAGCCAGCCTGCAGGACGTCGGCGCGCAAATTAAACAGGCGCGCCAGCCATGACGCTCGACATGCTGAATGTCATGCTGGCGGTCAGCGAAGAAGGGATGATCGAGGAGATGCTGCTGGCGCTGCTGGCCTCTCCTCAACTGGCGGTGTTCTTTGAAAAATTTCCGCGGCTGAAAAATATCATCGCCGCCGATATTCCGCGCTGGCGAGAAGCGGTTCGCGCCCGGCTCAAAGAGACGCAAATCCCTCCCGAACTGGACGCCGAAGTGCAGATCTATCAGCAGGCTCAGCTGCTTTCAACGTCGCAATTTATTGTGCAACTGCCGCAGATCCTCGGCAAGCTGCATAAGCTACAGTCACCCTTTGCCGCTCAGGCGCAGCAGCTGGTGGACGATAACGCGACCTTCACCCCAGCGCTACATACTCTGTTCTTACAACGCTGGCGCTTAAGCCTCGTGGTACAGACCACCACCCTCAACCAGCACCTATTAGACGATGAGCGCGATCAACTGCTCAGCGAGGTGCAGGAACGAATGACGCTCAGCGGGCAGCTAGAGCCGGTGCTGGTGGAAAACGACAACGCCGCTGGCCGCCTGTGGGATATGAGCGCCGGCGAGCTTAAACGTGGCGATTATCAGCTGATCGTGCGCTATGGCGATTTTCTCAGCCAACAACCGGAACTGATGCAACTGGCTGAGCAGTTGGGCAGATCGCGGGAAGCCAAACTGGTGCCGAAGAAAGATGCGCCGATGGAGACCTTCCGCGCGATGGTTCGTGAACCGGCAACGGTACCAGAGCAGGTCGATGGCCTGCAGCAAAGCGACGATATTCTACGTCTGTTGCCGCCAGAGTTGGCAACGCTCGGCATCACCGAACTCGAGTTCGAGTTCTACCGTAAGCTGGTGGAAAAACAGTTGTTAACCTATCGCCTGCACGGCGACGCATGGCGGGAGAAAATAACCGAACGCCCGGTAACCCGGCAGGATTTTGATGAGCAGCCGCGGGGGCCATTTATTGTCTGCGTAGATACCTCAGGTTCGATGGGCGGCTTTAACGAGCAATGCGCTAAAGCCTTTTGTCTGGCGCTGATGCGCGTCGCGCTGGCGGATAACCGTCGCTGCTACATCATGCTGTTCTCCAGCGAAGTGGTGCACTACGAGCTAACCGGCCCGCAGGGGCTTGAACAGGCGATCCGTTTTTTAAGCCAGCGTTTTCGCGGCGGCACCGATCTGGCCAGCTGTTTTCGCGCGATCGTTGAACGTTTGCAAAGCCCGCAATGGGTCGATGCCGATGCAGTGGTGATTTCCGATTTTATCGCCCAGCGGTTGCCGGATGAGGTGGTCAATAAGGTGGGGGAGTTGCAGCACAAACATCAGCACCGTTTTCACGCGGTGGCGATGTCGGTACACGGCAAACCCGGCATCATGCGCATCTTCGATCATATCTGGCGCTTTGATACCGGATTGCGTAGCCGCCTGCTGCGTCGCTGGCGGCGTTAATCTTTACAACAGAGCGGCGACGCTTTCACGCACCTGCGTGGGCCATACGCCGCACTGTACCTGGCCGATATGGTCAAGCTGCAGCAACAGCATGGTTAAACGCGACTGGCCAATACCGCCGCCAATGGTCTGCGGCATTTCGCCGCGCAGCAGCGCCTGGTGCCATTCCAGCTGCAGACGGTCTTCATCGCCGGTCACCGCCAACTGGCGCTTCAGCGCCTCGGCGTCAACGCGGATCCCCATAGAGGAAAGCTCAAAAGCGTCTTCCAGCACCGGGTTCCACACCAGGATATCGCCGTTCAGGCCGGCAAAACCCTCCGCCGATGGCGAGCTCCAGTCGTCATAATCCGGCGCGCGAACATCGTGGCGCTTGCCGTCAGACAGTTTACCGCCGATACCGATTAAGAAGACGGCGCCAAGCTCTTTAGCGATCGCCCGCTCGCGGCCTTTGGCATCCAGACCCGGATAACGGCTCAGCAGCTCCTGACTGTGAATAAAGTGGATCTGTTCCGGCAGGAATGGCGTCAGACCAAATTCCTGACTTACCGCCAGCTCGGTGGCTTTGATCCCGTCGTAGATCGCCTCAACCGTCGCTTTCAACGTGCCAGTATGGCGTTCGCCGTCGCCCATGACGCGTTCCCAGTCCCACTGGTCAACGTAAACGGAGTGAATTGGGGTGAGGCGGTCTTCATCGGGGCGAAGGGCCTTCATGTGCGTGTACAGCCCTTCGCCCGCGCTGAAGTCGTGTTGTCCCAGGGTTTGACGCTTCCACTTCGCCAGTGAATGAACCACTTCGAATTGGGCGTCTGGCAGTGTTTTCACTTTTACCTGAACCGCTTTCTCGCAGCCGGACAAGTTGTCCTGCGTCCCATCTCCTACGCGGCTTAAGATCGGCGCCTGCACTTCAATCAGGCCAAGCTTCTCTTCCAGCTGACGGGAAAAATGGGATTTAACGAAACTAATCTGGCGTTGTTTTGCGATGTATGCGGTTTTCATTTTTTATTACTCCTGCGTCCTGTTGATATTGATTAAGCAACAGAAATGGCACTGAATTCAATAATCAATCAATAAAAAGACGCCTTGAGTTTTGATTCATTAAATTAAAAAGCTAAAATAGAAAGAATCATCAAACATCATAAGAAAAAACAATGGAAAATTATCAGATCGACAATCTGGACCGCGGCATTCTTGATGCCCTAATGGCGAATGCGCGCACCGCTTACGCCGAACTGGCCAAACAGTTCGGCGTGAGTCCAGGTACGATTCACGTACGCGTAGAGAAAATGAAACAGGCGGGCATTATTACCGGCGCGCGAATTGACGTTAGCCCGAAACAGCTCGGTTATGACGTCGGCTGTTTTATCGGCATCATTCTTAAGAGCGCTAAAGACTATCCTTCCGCCCTCGCCCGGCTGGAGAGCCTGGAAGAGGTGACAGAGGCTTACTACACCACCGGCCACTACAGCATCTTTATTAAGGTGATGTGTAAATCTATCGATGCCCTGCAGCAGGTACTTATCAACAAGATCCAAACAATCGATGAAATTCAGTCCACTGAAACCCTGATCGTGCTGCAAAACCCGATCATGCGTACTATCAAGCCCTGATCGTTTTTTTTAATCCCACATTTTTCCACAGGTAGATCCCAGCTCGCTCACAGCGTACAATACGCCACTCAGAATAGTTGAGCGAGCGATCGGCGATCATGGCAGACATTACACTTATCAGCGGCAGCACCCTGGGCAGTGCGGAATATGTAGCAGAACATCTGGCAGAAAAGCTGGAAGAAGCGGGCTACAGCACTGATATCCAGCACGGTCCGCTGGTTGACGATCTGCAGGCTGAAGGGATCTGGTTAGTTATCTCTTCTACCCATGGCGCCGGCGATATTCCGGACAACCTGGTCCCCTTTTATGAAGCGTTGCTGGAGAAGCAGGCCGATCTTTCTGCCGTTCGCTTTGGCGCGGTGGGTATCGGTAGCCGCGAATATGACACTTTTTGTGGCGCAATCGACAAACTCGAAGCGGCATTAAAGGCCAACGGGGCAAAACAGATCGGTGAAACGCTGAAAATTAATGTCCTCGAACACGAGATTCCTGAAGATCCGGCCGAGGTTTGGGTGGGATCCTGGAAAGATTTACTCTGAGTTTTGTAAAGATCCGCAGCTTCTTCTGTGGATAACCCTGCTCAAAAGCTTGGATCAACCGGTAGTTATCCAAAGAATAACCGGAGTACGCTTTTTGAGCTGTGCATAACCCTTCATTCTGATCCCAGCTTATACGGAACAGGATCACCGATCATTCACAGATTGCGATCCTTCTTAAGCGTTTGATCTTAAACAGGGGATCCGACTTATCCACAAAGAGAGTCGATCCTAATAAGAGATCACAATAGAACAGATCTCTAAATAAAAGATCTTCTTTTTAATACTCAGGATCCCGGCCCCTTTCTCGAAAGAGCAAAGTTGAGTAGAATCCACGGCCCGGGCTTCAATCCATTTTCAAACCGCGTTATGCGAGGCAGATCACCATGTTTTATCAGGATCCTTTTGACGTCATCATCATTGGCGGGGGTCATGCAGGCACTGAGGCCGCGATGGCAGCAGCGCGAATGGGCCAACAAACCCTGCTTTTGACACACAATATCGACACGCTGGGGCAGATGAGCTGCAACCCGGCGATTGGCGGCATTGGGAAGGGACACCTGGTAAAAGAAGTGGACGCGCTCGGTGGTCTGATGGCGAAAGCGATCGATCAGGCAGGAATTCAGTTTAGGATACTAAACGGTAGCAAAGGCCCAGCTGTCCGCGCTACCCGCGCCCAGGCCGACCGCGTGCTGTATCGCCAGGCGGTACGCACCGCGCTGGAGAACCAGCCGAACCTGATGATCTTCCAGCAGGCGGTAGAAGATCTGATTGTCGAAAACGATCGTGTCGTCGGCGCGGTGACCCAAATGGGCCTCAAGTTCCGCGCTAAGTCGGTGGTACTAACCGTCGGCACCTTCCTGGATGGCAAAATCCACATTGGGCTGGACAACTACAGCGGCGGTCGCGCTGGCGATCCGCCGTCGATCCCACTGTCTCGCCGTCTGCGTGAACTGCCGCTGCGCGTAAGCCGCCTGAAAACGGGTACTCCACCGCGTATTGACGCACGCACCATCGATTTTAGCGTGCTGGCGCAACAGCACGGCGATAACCCGATGCCGGTCTTCTCGTTTATGGGATCCGCGGATCAACATCCGCGCCAGGTACCGTGCTATATCACGCACACCAACGAGAAAACCCATGATGTGATCCGCAGCAACCTCGATCGCAGCCCCATGTACGCCGGGGTGATTGAAGGTATCGGCCCACGTTACTGCCCGTCGATCGAAGACAAAGTCATGCGCTTTGCCGATCGCAACCAGCATCAGATCTTCCTTGAACCAGAAGGGCTGACTTCAAACGAAATTTATCCAAACGGTATCTCCACCAGCCTGCCGTTTGATGTGCAAATGCAAATCGTCCGCTCAATGCAGGGGATGGAAAACGCGAAGATCGTTCGCCCTGGCTATGCCATTGAGTACGATTTCTTTGACCCGCGTGACCTGAAGCCGACGCTGGAGAGCAAATACATTCAGGGTTTGTTCTTCGCCGGCCAGATTAACGGCACTACCGGCTATGAAGAAGCCGCCGCGCAGGGTTTGCTTGCCGGTCTTAATGCCGCCCGCTTCTCAGCGGAAAAAGAGGGTTGGGCGCCGCGTCGCGATCAGGCCTACCTTGGCGTGTTGGTGGACGATCTGTGCACACTTGGCACCAAGGAACCGTACCGCATGTTTACCTCCCGTGCGGAATATCGCTTGATGCTGCGTGAAGACAATGCCGATCTGCGCCTGACCGAACAGGGGCGTGAGCTGGGGCTGGTGGACGATGAGCGCTGGGCGCGTTTCAACGAGAAACTGGAAAGCATTGAGCGTGAACGCCAACGCCTGAAAACCAGCTGGGTCAACCCGCTGGCGGAAAGCGCTGCCGAAGTGAACGCTCACCTGACCGCGCCGCTATCGCGTGAAGCCAGCGGCGAAGATCTGCTGCGTCGTCCGGAAATGACCTACGAACAGCTGGTTCAGCTTTCTCCGTTCGCGCCGGGCCTGCAGGATCAACAGGCGGCAGAGCAGGTTGAGATTCAGGTTAAGTACGAAGGCTATATCGCTCGTCAGCAGGACGAAATCGAAAAGCAGCAGCGCAACGAGAATACTTTGCTGCCGGCAACGCTCGATTACCGTCAGGTATCCGGCCTGTCCAACGAGGTTATTGCCAAGCTGAACGACCATAAACCGTCATCGATCGGCCAGGCATCGCGTATTTCCGGGATTACCCCGGCGGCAATTTCTATTTTGCTGGTGTGGCTGAAAAAGCAGGGGATGCTGCGCCGCAGCGCCTGATAATCGTCAGAGCGCGTTAATTTGGCGGATGCAAAATCAGCGTTCGCCTTTATAATTCACAGCCCGGTAAGCGTTAGCGCCTCCGGGCTCATTATTTTTAGAAGGTACTCACCGTGCTCAACAAACTTTCTCGTCTGCTGGATGAAGCGGGTATTTCGCTCACCGATCACCAGAAAAACCAGCTGGTGGCGTATGTCGGGCTGCTGGATAAGTGGAACAAAGCCTATAACCTGACCTCTGTTCGCGATCCTAACGAGATGCTGGTTCGCCATATCCTCGATAGCATTATCGTTGCGCCATATCTACAGGGCTCCCGCTTTATCGATGTGGGAACCGGCCCGGGCCTGCCGGGTATTCCGCTGGCTATCGTGCGCCCGGAATCTCATTTCACATTACTGGATAGCCTTGGCAAGCGTGTGCGCTTCCTGCGCCAGGTCCAGCATGAGCTAAAACTGGATAACATCACCCCCGTGCAGAGCCGTGTGGAAGCGTTTCCCGCCGAGCCGCCGTTTGATGGCGTCATTAGCCGCGCTTTTGCTTCGCTGAACGACATGGTGAGCTGGTGCCACCACCTGCCGGCGGCAGATGGGCATTTCTACGCGTTGAAAGGGCAGGCGCAGGAAAGTGAAATGGCAGACCTGCCAGAAGGTTACCAGGTTTGCGACGTGATTAAACTGCATGTACCCCAGTTGGAAGGGGAGAGACATTTGGTGGTCATTAAGCCAAACGCCTTATAATTTTTATCAAAAAATGTGGAAAAAATGTGGCCTGCGCATGTTACAAAAATCAAAGTTACCTGCGGGTATTATCTGGCCACTTTTAACCTTGTTTTTACTATGGCTTTTCTAGTGTTTAACTTTAGCGTGGTGGTTTACTGGCAGAATAGTCAACTTTGAAAATATCAGGGTGCTAAAAATCGATGAACTGTCAGTTCATATTGATGTTAAATTTTTATTATAAATGTCAATAAAAGGTTTTTATTGTATGTGGGGTTGTTTTACAAAAAGACCTCACTTTTTATCTTGAATATCAAAAAGATGAAAACTTACTGATTCTGTACAGATTTAATTCGATTGCGCCGAAAATGTTTATTATGTGATCTGATGCACGCTTTAATGGCCGCGTTTTCTCATTATTTGCACTTCTGGTTGATCCCTCACTGATTGACGAAATGCATGAAAAATTGCCGCTCAGAAAATAATTAAACATTTATTCACTATTTTGCTACTTAATGTTTGAAATCACGTGTTGTCACCGTATAATTTGTCCGCTTTTTGACGCTTGACTCTTGGTCTTAAAGAACGTTTTATACGACACGCGGCATACCTCGAAGGGAGCAGGAGTAAAAACGTGATGTCTATGTCGCTCGTGAGTCGAAACGTTGCTCGAAAGCTTCTGTTTATTCAGTTACTGGCAGTAATAGCAAGTGGACTGCTGTTCAGCCTCAAAGACCCCTTCTGGGGCATCTCCGCCATATGCGGAGGTTTGGCAGTTGTTTTGCCAAACGCGTTGTTTATGATTTTTGCCTGGCGCCATCAGGCGCATACACCAGCACAAGGCCGAGTGGCCTGGACCTTCGCCTTCGGTGAAGCATTCAAGGTGTTGCTGACCTTCGCCCTACTGGCGATGGCGCTGGCGGTTTTTGAAGTGGTATTTTTGCCGCTGATAGTGACGTGGGTTTTGGTGCTGGTGGTACAAATTCTGGCTCCAGCTGTAATTAACAACAAAGGGTAAAAGGCATCATGGCTTCAGAAAATATGACGCCGCAGGATTACATAGGACACCATCTGAACAACCTTCAGTTGGACCTACGTACATTCTCGCTGGTGGATCCGCACAACCCCCCAGCCACCTTCTGGACGCTCAATATTGACTCCATGTTTTTCTCGGTGGTTCTCGGTCTGCTGTTCCTTGCCATGTTCCGTAGCGTTGCTAAGAGAGCGACCAGCGGCGTACCAGGGAAATTCCAAACCTTCATCGAAATGATCATCGGCTTCGTCCATGGCAGCGTCAAAGACATGTACCATGGCAAGAGCAAGGTCATCGCGCCGCTGGCGCTTACCGTGTTCGTCTGGGTATTCCTGATGAACCTGATGGACCTGCTGCCAATCGACCTGATTCCTTATATCGGCGAACACATTTTCGGCCTGCCTGCACTGCGCGTGGTTCCGTCTGCTGACGTGAACATCACCCTGTCAATGGCGCTTGGCGTGTTCATCCTGATTATTTTCTACAGCATCAAAATGAAAGGCGTTGGTGGGTTCGTTAAAGAACTGACCATGCAGCCGTTCAATCACTGGGCGTTCATTCCTGTCAACTTAATCCTTGAAGGGGTAAGCCTGCTGTCCAAACCGGTTTCTCTCGGTCTGCGACTGTTCGGCAACATGTATGCCGGTGAGCTGATTTTCATTCTGATTGCTGGTCTGTTGCCGTGGTGGTCACAGTGGATTCTGAATGTGCCTTGGGCCATTTTCCACATCCTGATTATTACGCTGCAAGCCTTCATCTTCATGGTTCTGACGATTGTCTATCTGTCGATGGCATCCGAAGAGCATTGATTTTTACCAACACTACTACGTTTTAACTGAAACAAACTGGAGACTGTCATGGAAAACCTGAATATGGATCTGCTGTACATGGCTGCCGCTGTGATGATGGGTCTGGCGGCAATCGGTGCTGCGATCGGTATCGGCATCCTCGGGGGTAAATTCCTGGAAGGCGCAGCGCGTCAACCGGATCTGATTCCTCTGCTGCGTACTCAGTTCTTTATCGTTATGGGTCTGGTGGATGCTATCCCGATGATCGCTGTAGGTCTGGGTCTGTACGTGATGTTTGCTGTCGCGTAGTAAGTTGTTCGAAAGAAACCTAAGCCACAGAGTTAATTTAAGAGGTATTGTGCTGTGAACATGAACGCAACAATCCTCGGCCAGGCCATCGCGTTTGTTATCTTCGTATGGTTCTGCATGAAGTACGTATGGCCGCCGTTAATGGCTGCCCTCGAAAAGCGCCAGAAAGAAATTTCTGACGGTTTAGCTTCTGCAGAACGCGCTAAGAAAGATTTGGACCTTGCACAGGCCAACGCGACCGACCAGCTGAAAAAAGCGAAAGCGGAAGCCCAGGTAATCATCGAGCAAGCGAACAAGCGTCGCTCTCAGATTCTGGACGAAGCTAAAGCTGAAGCAGAACAGGAACGCACCAAAATCGTCGCACAGGCGCAGGCTGAAATCGATGCCGAACGTAAACGTGCTCGCGAAGAACTGCGTAAGCAGGTTGCTATCCTGGCTGTTGCTGGCGCCGAGAAGATCATCGAACGTTCCGTGGATGAAGCTGCTAACAGCGACATCGTGGATAAACTTGTCGCTGAACTGTAAGGAGGGAGGGGCTGATGTCTGAATTTGTAACGGTAGCTCGCCCCTACGCCAAAGCAGCTTTTGACTTTGCCGTCGAACACAAAAGTGTTGAGCGCTGGCAGGATATGCTGGCGTTTGCCGCTGAAGTGACTAAAAACGAACAAATGGCAGAGCTTCTCTCCGGTGCCCTGGCGCCGGAAACGCTCTCAGATGCGTTTATCGCTATCTGCGGCGAGCAACTCGACGAAAATGGTCAGAACCTGATTCGGGTGATGGCTGAAAATGGTCGTCTGAAGGTGCTCCCGGATGTTCTTGAGCAGTTCATTCACCTGCGTGCGGCCAGCGAGGCCATCGCAGAGGTAGATGTTATTTCTGCCAACCAACTGAGTGAAGAACAGCTTGCGAAGATCTCCGGCGCGATGGAAAAGCGTCTGTCACGCAAAGTTAAGCTGAATTGCAAAATCGATAAGTCTGTTATGGCAGGAGTTATCATCCGCTCGGGTGATATGGTCATTGATGGTAGCGTACGCGGCCGTCTTGATCGCCTGGCAGACGTCTTGCAGTCTTAAGGGGACTGGAGCATGCAACTGAATTCCACCGAAATCAGCGAACTGATCAAGCAGCGCATTGCTCAGTTCAATGTTGTGAGTGAAGCTCACAACGAAGGTACTATTGTTTCTGTAAGTGACGGTGTTATCCGCATCCACGGCCTGGCCGATTGTATGCAGGGTGAAATGATCTCCCTGCCGGGTAACCGTTACGCTATCGCACTGAACCTGGAGCGCGACTCCGTTGGTGCGGTTGTGATGGGTCCGTATGCTGACCTCGCCGAAGGCATGAAGGTTAAGTGTACTGGCCGTATTCTGGAAGTTCCGGTCGGTCGTGGTCTGTTAGGCCGCGTGGTGAACACCCTGGGTGCGCCAATTGACGGTAAAGGTCCTGTTGAGCACGATGGCTTCTCGCCAATCGAAGTTATCGCTCCGGGCGTTATCGATCGTCAATCCGTAGACCAGCCGGTACAGACCGGTTACAAATCTGTTGATGCCATGATTCCAATCGGCCGTGGCCAGCGTGAGCTGATCATCGGTGACCGTCAGACCGGTAAAACCGCGATGGCAATCGATGCGATCATCAACCAGCGTGATTCCGGCATCAAATGCGTATACGTAGCTATCGGCCAGAAAGCCTCCACCATCTCTAACGTGGTGCGTAAACTGGAAGAGCACGGCGCGCTGTCCAACACTATCGTTGTTGTGGCGACCGCTTCTGAATCTGCTGCACTGCAATACCTGGCGCCGTATGCCGGTTGCGCAATGGGCGAATACTTCCGCGACCGCGGTGAAGATGCGCTGATCGTTTACGATGACCTGTCTAAACAGGCTGTTGCTTACCGTCAGGTTTCCCTGCTGCTCCGTCGTCCGCCAGGACGTGAAGCATTCCCGGGCGACGTGTTCTACCTCCACTCCCGTCTGCTGGAGCGCGCATCCCGCGTTAACGCGGAATACGTTGAGAAGTTCACCAATGGTGAAGTTAAAGGTAAAACCGGCTCCCTGACTGCGCTGCCGATTATCGAGACGCAAGCGGGTGACGTTTCCGCATTCGTTCCGACCAACGTAATTTCCATTACCGATGGTCAGATCTTCCTGGAAACCAACCTGTTCAACTCCGGTATTCGTCCGGCGGTTAACCCGGGTATCTCCGTATCCCGTGTTGGTGGTGCTGCTCAGACCAAGATCATCAAGAAACTGTCCGGTGGTATCCGTACCGCGCTGGCGCAGTATCGTGAACTGGCTGCGTTCTCTCAGTTCGCATCCGATCTGGACGAAGCGACTCGTAAGCAGCTGAGCCACGGTCAGAAAGTGACCGAACTGCTGAAACAGAAACAGTATGCACCTATGTCTGTAGCACAGCAGGGTCTGGTACTGTTCGCTGCTGAACGCGGTTACCTCGAAGATGTGGAACTGGCGAAAATCGGTAGCTTCGAAGCCGCTCTGCTGGCTTACGTTGACCGTGACCACGCTCCGCTGATGCAAGAGATTAACCAGACCGGTGGCTATAACGACGAGATCGAAGGCAAGCTGAAAGGCATCCTCGACTCCTTCAAAGCAACCCAGTCCTGGTAAAGTCTGGCGGCTTGCCTTAGGGCAGGCCGCAAGGCATTGAGGAGAAGCTCATGGCCGGCGCAAAAGAGATACGTAGTAAGATCGCAAGCGTCCAGAACACGCAAAAGATCACCAAAGCGATGGAGATGGTCGCCGCCTCCAAAATGCGTAAAACGCAGGATCGCATGGCGGCCAGCCGTCCATATGCAGATACTATGCGCAAAGTGATTGGTCACCTTGCGAACGGTAATCTGGAATATAAGCACCCGTACCTGGAAGAACGCGACGTTAAACGCGTGGGCTACCTGGTGGTGTCGACCGACCGTGGTCTGTGCGGTGGCTTGAACATTAACCTGTTCAAAAAACTGCTGGCGGATATGAAAGCATGGTCCGATAAAGGCGTTCAGTGCGACCTCGCAATGATCGGCTCTAAAGGCGTGTCTTTCTTTAACTCCGTGGGCGGCAATATTGTGGCCCAGGTGACCGGTATGGGTGATAACCCGTCCCTGTCCGAACTGATCGGCCCGGTAAAAGTGATGTTGCAGGCCTACGATGAAGGCCGTCTGGACAAGCTTTACGTTGTCAGCAACAAATTTATTAACACCATGTCTCAGGCTCCGACCATCACTCAGCTGCTGCCGTTACCGGCTTCAGAAGATGATGATCTGAAACGTAAGTCCTGGGATTACCTGTATGAGCCCGATCCGAAAGCGCTGCTGGATACCCTCCTGCGTCGTTATGTGGAGTCTCAGGTTTATCAGGGCGTGGTAGAAAACCTGGCCAGCGAGCAGGCCGCCCGTATGGTGGCGATGAAAGCCGCGACCGATAATGGCGGCAGCCTGATTAAAGAGCTGCAGTTGGTATACAACAAAGCTCGTCAGGCCAGCATTACTCAGGAACTCACCGAGATCGTCTCGGGGGCCGCCGCGGTTTAACCAGGTTATTTCGTAGAGGATTTAAGATGGCTACTGGAAAGATTGTCCAGGTAATCGGCGCCGTGGTCGACGTCGAGTTCCCTCAGGATGCCGTACCACGCGTGTACGATGCCCTTGAGGTACAGAATGGTAATGAGAGCCTGGTGCTGGAAGTTCAGCAGCAGCTCGGCGGTGGCGTAGTCCGTGCTATCGCCATGGGTTCTTCCGACGGTCTGCGTCGTGGTCTGGAAGTTAAAGACCTCGAGCACCCGATCGAAGTCCCGGTAGGTAAAGCGACTCTGGGCCGTATCATGAACGTCCTGGGTCAGCCGATCGACATGAAAGGCGACATCGGTGAAGAAGAACGTTGGGCTATCCACCGCGCGGCGCCTTCCTATGAAGAGCTGTCCAGCTCTCAGGAACTGCTGGAAACCGGCATCAAAGTTATCGACTTGATGTGTCCGTTCGCTAAGGGCGGTAAAGTTGGTCTGTTCGGTGGTGCGGGTGTAGGTAAAACCGTAAACATGATGGAGCTGATTCGTAACATCGCGATCGAGCACTCCGGTTACTCCGTGTTTGCGGGCGTTGGTGAGCGTACTCGTGAGGGTAACGACTTCTATCACGAAATGACCGACTCCAACGTTCTGGATAAAGTATCCCTGGTTTACGGCCAGATGAACGAGCCGCCGGGAAACCGTCTGCGCGTTGCGCTGACCGGCCTGACCATGGCTGAGAAATTCCGTGACGAAGGTCGTGACGTTCTGCTGTTCGTCGATAACATCTATCGTTACACCCTGGCCGGTACTGAAGTATCTGCACTGCTGGGCCGTATGCCTTCAGCGGTAGGTTATCAGCCGACTCTGGCGGAAGAGATGGGCGTTCTGCAGGAACGTATCACCTCCACCAAAACCGGTTCTATCACCTCCGTTCAGGCGGTATACGTACCTGCGGATGACTTGACTGACCCATCCCCAGCAACCACCTTTGCGCACCTTGACGCAACCGTGGTACTGAGCCGTCAGATCGCGTCTCTGGGTATCTACCCGGCCGTTGACCCGCTGGATTCCACCAGCCGTCAGCTGGATCCGCTGGTTGTTGGTCAGGAACACTACGACACCGCGCGTGGCGTACAGTCCCTGCTGCAGCGTTATCAGGAACTGAAAGACATCATCGCCATCCTGGGTATGGATGAACTGTCTGAAGAAGATAAACTGGTGGTAGCTCGCGCTCGTAAGATCCAGCGCTTCCTGTCCCAGCCGTTCTTCGTAGCAGAAGTATTTACCGGTTCCCCGGGCAAATACGTTTCGCTGAAAGACACCATCCGTGGCTTTAAAGGCATCATGGAAGGCGAATACGATCACCTGCCGGAGCAGGCGTTCTACATGGTCGGTTCCATCGAAGAAGCCGTGGAAAAAGCCAAAAAACTTTAACGCCTTAATCGGAGGGTGATATGGCAATGACTTACCACCTGGATGTCGTCAGCGCAGAGAAACAGATGTTCTCTGGCCTGGTCGAGAAAATCCAGGTAACGGGTAGCGAAGGTGAGCTGGGTATTTTCCCGGGTCACGCGCCGCTGCTCACCGCCATTAAGCCTGGTATGATTCGCATCGTTAAACAGTTCGGTCACGAAGAGTTTATCTATCTGTCCGGCGGCATTCTTGAAGTGCAACCGGGCAACGTGATCGTTCTGGCCGATACGGCAATTCGTGGTCAGGATCTCGACGAAGCGCGAGCCCTGGAAGCGAAACGTAAAGCGGAAGAGCACATCAAGAGCTCTCACGGCGACGTGGATTACGCTCAGGCGTCCGCGGAACTGGCCAAAGCGATCGCTAAACTGCGCGTTATCGAATTGACCAAAAAAGCGATGTAACACCGGCTTGAAAGCTAAAAGCCAGTCTGGAAACAGACTGGCTTTTTTTATGCTTAATACGACAGCGGTGACGTCGGACAAAACACACTCCCCCTTAATTGTTATTGATTAGTTAAATGATGAAGCGTAGACTGATTTTTGTGATGCAAATCACAAAAAATACTGTCAAACCGCACCTGTAATCTGGAAATCATCATGAAACTGTTCCACAAAATCATCGCCAAATTTAGCGCCCTGAGCTTCTGATCGCCGCGCTACCGTCCTGCTTTCACGCACTATCGCTCATCAAAACGACAACACATGCGATGTGAAACAACGGAAAATAGGTCACCCGAGGGTGGCCTCTTTGCTTTTTATGCCTCTCTTTAACCACTTTCCAGCCCAAACTCATTGACCTTTCCCGCCCGGGACAGGCTAAAATTCTGTCAGGTTATAAACTTACGGTTTATCAGCGATAACGGTAAACACTGCTTTATTCAGGTGACAAAAAAACAGCAAAAGCAGTGAGATAGAAGGTCATTCCCCTCACTATCATCGTTTTTCAGCGTTAAACTGTTTTACGATGGTTAAAAATAGCGCCCTAAAATGGTGTATAGCATTGAGCCTGGACGTTTTCTCCGCGTCTCGTTTCATGATGAAAAATATGTAGCAATTTCAACGTGAAAGGCTTTTACTTTTCGTTCTAACAGCTGTCAGGATGCGTATGTCAAACAGTGCGATGAGCGTGGTTATCCTTGCCGCAGGCAAAGGGACCCGCATGTATTCCGATCTTCCTAAGGTGCTGCATACTCTGGCCGGGAAGCCAATGGTGCAACACGTCATTGATGCGGCTAAAGATTTAGGCGCTGCCGCGGTACACCTGGTGTACGGCCACGGCGGCGATCTGCTGCGTCAAACGTTGCATGAAGATAACCTCAACTGGGTGCTGCAAGCAGAGCAGCTCGGTACCGGCCATGCGATGCAGCAGGCGGCGCCGTTCTTCAATGATGATGAAGATATCTTGATGCTCTATGGCGATGTGCCGCTGATTTCGGTTGAAACCCTACAGCGCCTGCGCGCCGCAAAACCGCAGGGCGGTATTGGCCTGTTGACGGTGAAGCTGGATGATCCAACCGGTTATGGGCGTATCACGCGTGAAAATGGCCAGGTGACAGGTATCGTTGAGCATAAAGACGCCAGCGAAGCGCAGCGCCAGATTCAGGAAATCAATACCGGGATTCTGGT
Organism: Klebsiella sp. JN_Kp122; assembly: GCF_040062085.1. Classification (NCBI taxonomy): domain Bacteria; kingdom Pseudomonadati; phylum Pseudomonadota; class Gammaproteobacteria; order Enterobacterales; family Enterobacteriaceae; genus Klebsiella; species Klebsiella sp. JN_Kp122. The sequence continues at coordinate 125,857 of NZ_JBEAHW010000014.1, read as the reverse complement.
TGCTAACGGCGCGGACCTGAAACGCTGGCTGGCGAAGCTCACCAACAATAACGCCCAGGGCGAATACTACATCACCGATATTATCGCGATGGCCCATCAGGAAGGTCATGAGATCGTTGCGGTGCATCCTCAGCGCCTGAGCGAAGTTGAAGGGGTGAACAATCGCCTGCAACTTGCGCGTCTGGAAAGAGTGTATCAGTCAGAGCAGGCGGAAAAACTGCTGTTGGCGGGCGTGATGCTGCGCGATCCGGCGCGTTTCGATCTGCGCGGCGTGCTGAAACACGGGCGCGATGTCGAAATTGATACTAACGTTATTCTGCAAGGTCATGTCGTGCTGGGCGATCGCGTGAAGATCGGCGCCGGCTGCGTCATCAAAGACAGCGTCATCGGTGATGACTGCGAAATCAGCCCGTATAGCATGGTTGAAGATGCGCAGCTGCAGGCCGCCTGCACCATCGGCCCGTTTGCGCGTCTGCGTCCGGGGGCTGAGCTGTTGGAAGGCGCTCACGTCGGCAACTTTGTCGAAATGAAGAAAGCGCGTCTGGGCAAAGGTTCGAAGGCAGGACACCTCTCCTACCTCGGCGATGCTGAAATTGGCGACAACGTTAATATCGGCGCGGGTACTATCACCTGTAACTATGATGGCGCAAATAAGCATAAAACGATCATCGGCGATGATGTGTTTGTCGGTTCTGATACGCAACTGGTCGCGCCGGTCAGCGTCGGTAATGGCGTGACGATTGCCGCGGGCACCACCGTCACGCGTAATATAGCTGACAACGAACTGGTGCTAAGTCGCGTGCCGCAGGTCCACAAACAGGGCTGGCAGCGACCGGTGAAGAAAAAGTAGTGATTAGATTGTCGCCGGGTGAGAGATCGCCCGGCAAACCAGGATGAGAGGATCAATATAGGTCCCCGTCCGCAGGCAGTACCATAAAAATAACCCCACTCTCTACAAGGCTCGGGGCGCCCGTAAAGGGCAAATACAGGTCAGCGACAACGCATGGCATATCGCCATTATCAGGAAATTTAACTATGTGTGGAATTGTTGGCGCAGTCGCGCAGCGTGATATTGCTGAAATCCTTCTCGAAGGTTTACGTCGTCTGGAATACCGTGGCTATGACTCTGCCGGTCTGGCTGTGGTCGATAACGAAGGTCATATGACCCGCGTTCGTCGTCTCGGTAAAGTTCAGATGCTGGCTCAGGCGGTAGAAGAGCAACCGTTACACGGCGGTACCGGGATTGCCCATACCCGCTGGGCGACGCACGGCGAGCCGTCTGAGAGCAATGCGCATCCGCATGTTTCTGAACATATTGCGGTGGTCCATAACGGGATCATCGAGAACCATGAGCCGCTGCGCGCCCTGCTGCAGTCTCGCGGCTATGTCTTCGTCTCTGAGACCGATACCGAAGTTATCGCGCATCTGGTGCACTGGGAGCTGGAACAGGGCGGTACCTTGCGTGAAGCCGTACTGCGTGCAATCCCGCAGCTGCGTGGCGCCTATGGTACGGTGATCATGGATACCCGCGATCCGGGGACGCTGCTGGCGGCACGCTCAGGCAGCCCGCTGGTTATTGGCCTGGGCATGGGCGAAAACTTTATCGCTTCTGACCAGCTGGCGCTGCTGCCGGTGACCCGCCGCTTTATCTTCCTCGAAGAGGGCGATATTGCCGAAGTTACCCGTCGTACGGTGGTGATTTTCGATAAATCCGGCGCGGAAGTGAATCGCCAGGAGATCGAATCTAATCTGCAGTATGACGCCGGTGATAAGGGGATTTATCGCCACTATATGCAGAAAGAGATTTACGAGCAGCCGAACGCGATTAAGAACACCCTGACCGGGCGCATCAGCCATGGCGAGGTCGATCTCAGCGAGCTGGGGCCGAATGCCAACGCGCTGCTGTCGCAGGTTGAGCATATCCAGATTGTTGCCTGCGGAACCTCGTATAACTCCGGGATGGTCTCCCGTTACTGGTTCGAAGCGTTAGCCGGTGTGCCGTGTGATGTCGAGATTGCTTCGGAATTCCGCTACCGCAAATCCGCGGTGCGTCGCAACAGCCTGATGATCACCCTCTCCCAGTCCGGTGAGACGGCGGATACCCTGGCGGCGCTGCGTCTCTCTAAAGAGCTTGGCTATCTGGGGTCGTTGGCTATCTGCAACGTTCCGGGCTCCTCGCTGGTGCGCGAGTCTGACCTGGCGTTGATGACCAAAGCCGGTACCGAAATCGGCGTGGCATCGACCAAAGCCTTTACCACTCAGCTGACCGTGCTGTTGATGCTGGTGGCGAAACTGGCGCGTCTCAAGGGCCAGGATGCGGCTATCGAGCAGGATATCGTGCATGGCCTGCAGGCGCTGCCGAACCGTATCGAGCAGATGCTGTCGCAGGATAAGCGCATCGAACAGCTGGCGGAACGTTTCTCCGATAAGCATCACGCGCTGTTCCTTGGCCGCGGCGATCAGTACCCGATCGCGCTGGAAGGGGCGCTGAAGCTGAAAGAGATCTCCTACATTCATGCTGAAGCTTATGCGGCGGGCGAGCTGAAACACGGCCCGCTGGCGCTGATTGATGCCGAAATGCCGGTCATCGTTGTGGCGCCGAACAACGAACTGTTGGAAAAACTGAAATCCAATATTGAAGAAGTTCGCGCCCGCGGCGGTGAACTGTACGTCTTCGCCGATGGAGACGCCGGTTTCAGCGGCAGCGACAACATGCACATCATCGAGATGCCGCATGTCGAAGAGGTGATTGCGCCGATCTTCTACACCGTGCCGCTGCAGCTGCTGGCTTATCACGTTGCGCTGATCAAAGGTACCGACGTTGACCAGCCGCGTAACCTGGCGAAATCGGTGACCGTAGAGTAATCAGGCTGTACGGACCGACACTCTTTTGAGTGACGCTATAATCCGGTATTTCTGCAAAGGGATGCCGGATTTTTTTTATCAGCTATTAAGCTATTAACTGTTGATTGTGTGTTTGCGGATAGAGTTACCGCCATTGCTTATAAAAAAACCATCTTTATAGGAGTGAGTTGCCCAACATCTCAATGTTGCCAGATGATTTTACGCTATCCATAATCATGTAATAAAAGCCAAATCTTCCTGTCATATGACCAAAAGATAAAATCGTAATTCATTGATATAATTTATTTTATTTTGGCTTGTCTTACTTTGCCCTGGTATGTCATAAAACTGTCATAATTCGTACATTTTACTGTCACCTGTTTGTCCTATTTTGCTCACCATAGCTTCGAAACAACGGTTTACGAATCCCAGCAGGAGACATTATGAACGTTATGCGTACCACCGTCGCAACAGTTGTCGCCGCGACCTTATCGATGAGCGCTTTCTCTGCTTTCGCAGCAGCAAGCCTGACTGGCGCAGGTGCAACTTTCCCTGCTCCGGTGTATGCCAAATGGGCTGATACCTATCAGAAAGAAACGGGCAATAAAGTTAACTACCAGGGTATCGGTTCCTCTGGCGGCGTTAAACAGATTATTGCCAACACCGTGGATTTCGGTGCTTCTGATGCTCCTCTGGCTGATGACAAACTGGCGCAGGAAGGCCTGTTCCAGTTCCCGACCGTTATCGGCGGCGTGGTACTGGCGGTTAACCTGCCGGGCGTTAAATCCGGCGAGCTGGTGCTCGATGGTAAAACCCTCGGCGACATCTATCTGGGCAAAATCAAAAAATGGGATGACGAAGCGATCGCTAAACTCAACCCTGGCCTGAAGCTGCCGGCTCAGAACATCGCAGTGGTTCGCCGCGCGGATGGTTCCGGTACTTCCTTCGTCTTCACCAGCTATCTGGCGAAAGTGAACGAAGAGTGGAAATCTAAAATTGGCTCAGGCTCTACCGTAAACTGGCCAACCGGCCTGGGCGGTAAAGGCAACGACGGTATCGCAGCCTTCGTTCAGCGTCTGCCGGGCGCTATCGGCTACGTCGAGTATGCTTACGCTAAGCAGAATAACCTGGCCTACACCAAACTGCTGTCCGCTGACGGCAAACCGGTCAGCCCGACGGAAGATAACTTCGCTAATGCGGCGAAAGGTATCGACTGGAGCAAGTCCTTCGCTCAGGACCTGACTAACCAGAAAGGTGAAAATGCATGGCCGATCACCTCAACCACTTTCATCCTCGTCCACAAGGCCTCCAATAAGCCGGAGAATACCGCGGAAGTGCTGAAGTTCTTCGACTGGGCATATAAAAACGGCGGCAAAGAAGCGAATGCGCTGGATTACGCCAGCCTGCCGGACAGCGTGGTTGAGCAGGTTCGCGCCGCATGGAAAACTAACGTGAAAGACAGCAGCGGTAAAGCGCTGTACTAATACCCGCGGAATGTCGAGCTGCCGGCTAGCTTCCTGCAGCTCGAATTATTTCGGGTATAGCATTACCTTTGCCCGTAAGCTCAGTAAAATGCTGGCTTTTTGGGCCCGAACTTAAAGAGTAACCTATGGCTGCAACCAAGCCGGCATTCAACCCTCCGGGGAAAAAGGGTGACATGATCTTCAGCGCGCTGGTGAAACTGGCTGCGCTGATTGTGCTATTGATGCTGGGTGGCATCATCGTTTCCCTCATCATCTCTTCATGGCCAAGTATTCAGAAATTTGGCTTTTCCTTTTTGTGGACCAAAGAGTGGGATGCGCCGAATGAAATCTTCGGTGCGCTGGTACCGATTTACGGGACTCTGGTTACCTCAATTATCGCGTTGTTGATCGCCGTTCCGGTGAGCTTCGGCATCGCGCTGTTCCTGACTGAACTCTCCCCGGCCTGGCTAAAACGCCCGCTGGGTATCGCTATTGAGCTGCTGGCGGCAATCCCGAGTATCGTATACGGCATGTGGGGCCTGTTTATTTTTGCTCCGCTGTTTGCGACTTACTTCCAGGAACCAGTCGGCAACGTCCTTTCGACGATCCCGTTTGTCGGCGCGCTGTTTGCCGGCCCGGCGTTCGGTATCGGCATCCTGGCGGCCGGCGTCATTCTGGCCATCATGATCATTCCTTATATCGCCGCCGTAATGCGTGACGTCTTCGAGCAGACGCCGGTGATGATGAAAGAGTCCGCATATGGGATCGGCTGCACCACGTGGGAGGTAATTTGGCGCATCGTGCTGCCGTTCACCAAAAACGGGGTGATTGGCGGCGTCATGCTCGGCCTGGGCCGCGCGCTGGGTGAAACCATGGCCGTCACCTTTATTATCGGTAACACCTATCAGCTCGACAGCGCTTCACTGTATATGCCGGGCAACAGTATTACCTCGGCGCTGGCCAATGAATTCGCGGAAGCGGAAAGCGGCCTGCACGTAGCGGCGCTGATGGAACTGGGTCTGATCCTGTTCGTTATCACCTTTATCGTTCTGGCCGCGTCGAAGTTCATGATTATGCGTCTCGCTAAGAACGAGGGGGCACGCTAATGGCAACGATCGAATTGCAAACCACCGCCGCGCTGGCGGAATCCCGTCGCAAGATGCAGGCTAAGCGCCGCCTGAAGAACCGCATCGCCCTGACCCTGTCAATGGCGACCATGGCGTTTGGCCTCTTCTGGCTTATCTGGATCCTGATGTCGACCATTACGCGTGGCATCGACGGCATGAGTCTGGCGCTGTTTACCGAAATGACGCCGCCGCCGAATACCGCGGGCGGCGGTCTGGCGAACGCCCTGGCGGGCAGCGGCCTGCTGATCCTGTGGGCGACCGTTTTTGGTACGCCGCTGGGTATCATGGCCGGTATCTATCTGGCGGAGTACGGCAGAAAGTCGGTACTGGCGGAAATCATCCGCTTTATTAACGATATTCTGCTTTCCGCGCCATCTATCGTCGTGGGGCTGTTCGTCTACACCATCGTGGTGGCGCAGATGCAGCACTTCTCCGGCTGGGCGGGCGTTATCGCGCTGGCGCTGCTGCAGGTGCCAATCGTGATTCGTACCACTGAAAACATGCTGAAGCTGGTGCCGGATAGCCTGCGTGAAGCAGCCTATGCGCTGGGGACGCCGAAGTGGAAGATGATTTCCGCGATCACCCTTAAGGCGTCGGTATCCGGCATTATGACCGGTATCCTGCTGGCCATTGCCCGTATCGCCGGGGAGACGGCGCCGCTGCTGTTCACCGCGCTCTCCAACCAGTTCTGGAGCACCGATATGATGCAGCCGATCGCCAACCTGCCGGTGACCATTTTTAAATTTGCCATGAGTCCGTTCGCGGAATGGCAGCAACTGGCATGGGCCGGGGTATTGATTATTACCCTGTGCGTCTTGCTGCTGAATATTCTGGCGCGCGTTGTCTTCGCGAAGAAGAAACACGGTTAATTTTGCGGCGCGGCCTAAGCGGCGCCGAATGAGGAAGAGATTGAGATGAGTATGGTGAACGCGAATCCGGGTAAAATTTCAGTTCGTGACCTGAACTTCTACTACGGCAAATTCCATGCCCTGAAGAACATCAACCTGGATATCGCTAAGAACCAGGTGACGGCGTTTATCGGCCCGTCAGGCTGCGGTAAATCCACTCTGCTGCGTACGTTCAACAAGATGTTTGAGCTGTACCCGGAGCAGCGTGCGGAAGGCGAAATTCTGCTCGATGGCGACAATATTCTCACCAATACCCAGGATATCGCGCTGCTGCGCGCGAAGGTGGGGATGGTATTCCAGAAGCCGACGCCGTTCCCGATGTCTATCTACGACAACATCGCCTTCGGCGTGCGTCTGTTCGAGAAGCTGTCGCGCGCCGATATGGACGAGCGCGTACAGTGGGCGTTGACCAAAGCCGCATTATGGAATGAAACCAAAGATAAACTGCACCAGAGCGGGTATTCTCTCTCCGGTGGTCAGCAGCAGCGTCTGTGTATCGCCCGCGGTATCGCGATTCGCCCGGAAGTGCTGCTGCTCGATGAACCTTGCTCAGCGCTGGACCCGATCTCCACCGGGCGCATCGAGGAACTTATCACCGAGCTGAAGCAGGATTACACCGTCGTTATCGTTACCCACAACATGCAGCAGGCTGCGCGTTGTTCCGACCATACGGCATTTATGTATCTCGGCGAGCTGATTGAATTCAGCAACACGGACGATCTGTTTACCAAGCCCGCTAAGAAGCAAACTGAAGATTATATTACTGGCCGCTACGGTTGATTGCCCTTCTGCTTTCAGGTGCTAACCCGATGGGCAATCAGGAGACATCATGGATAACTTAAATCTTAATAAACATATTTCCGGCCAGTTCAACGCCGAACTGGAGTACATTCGCACCCAGGTAATGACCATGGGTGGGCTGGTGGAGCAACAGCTTTCTGATGCGATCACCGCGATGCACAATCAGGACAGCGATCTGGCGAAGCGCGTAATCGATGGCGACAAGCAGGTCAATATGATGGAAGTGGCGATCGACGAGGCCTGCGTGCGCATCATCGCTAAACGTCAGCCGACCGCCAGCGACCTGCGGCTGGTGATGGCGATCATCAAGACTATCGCCGAGCTGGAACGTATTGGCGACGTGGCGGATAAAATCTGCCGCACCGCGCTGGAGAAGTTTTCCCAGCAGCACCAACCGCTGCTGGTGAGCCTGGAGTCGCTAGGCCGCCATACCGTGCAGATGCTGCATGATGTGCTGGATGCCTTTGCGCGTATGGATCTTGATGAAGCGGTACGTATCTATCGCGAAGACAAGAAAGTCGATCAGGAATATGAAGGCATCGTGCGTCAACTGATGACCTATATGATGGAAGATTCACGTACTATTCCGAGCGTCCTGACCGCATTATTCTGCGCGCGCTCCATCGAGCGTATCGGCGATCGCTGCCAGAATATCTGCGAATATATTTTCTACTTCGTTAAAGGCCAGGATTTCCGTCACGTAGGCGGCGACGAACTGGATAAACTACTCGCGGGTAAAGATCCGAAAGAGTAAAAATCATGGTGGCCGATTCTGGTAAAGGAAATTATCAGAATCGACTATGATTTTGCGCATCTCTGAAATATTGCTGCGATTTTCGTCACAATTAATACTCTGGCTATTTGAGTTTTAAATTTTCTCGCGTAACAATCCTTCTCACTGACTGAGCGCTGAAGCTCAGATGGTTAAAATGGATTGTTACTGCGACAGCAGGCAAAACCTGATATTGCCCCAGACGGCGATGTCAGGTTTTTTTTTGTTTTAGACGCTGAATGGTTTGCTGATAAGGGTTGCTACCGCAATGAGCGGGCAAAACCTGAAGAGGATTATCTGTTAATGCAGATGGTCTCCTTCAGGTTTTTTTTGCCACTTATTCGGCATGAAAATAAAAGCTGCAGTTACGTGGAATGGTATTAATGCAGTTTATTAAAAACATAACGCTATTTATTCGTTACGTGTTTTATTTACGCCAATGCTTATATAAGGGATTATTATGATTAGAAGAAATATGATCGCTTCGGCGATGGTTTTGCTGGCGCCGCTTTGTTATTCAACAAATCTTATTGCCGGACAGCTTACGGTTGAACAACGATTGGAGCTTCTGGAAAAAGCGCTTCAGGACACGCAAAAAGAACTCAAGAAATATCAGGATCAGGAGAAAAAAAGAAACCAGGTTTGGGCCGCCTGGTCGCAACCGGTAAATAGCCAGAAGAGCCAGAGTGCGAAAGCGCCTACGGCGACCCAAGCGGCCGTTAAGCCAGACGCGGTACTGGTCAAAAATGAACAGCCGGCGCAGGGCGGTGAGCCAGCCTATAGCGCCATGACGCTGAAAGATTTTAGCAAGTTTGTAAAAGATGAAATTGGCTTTAGCTATAACGGCTATTACCGTTCTGGCTGGGGAACTGCCTCGCACGGCTCGCCAAAATCGTGGGCCATCGGCTCGCTTGGCCGTTTGGGGAACGAGTATTCCGGCTGGTTTGATTTACAGCTTAAACAGCGTGTTTTTCAGGAAGGCGACAAACGTGTGGACGCCATCGTGATGCTCGATGGCAACGTGGGTCAGCAATATTCTGCCGGCTGGTTTGGCGACAACGCCGGCGGCGAAAACTACCTTCAGTTCTCGGATATGTACGTCAACACTAAAGGCTTTTTGCCGTTTGCCCCGGAAGCGGATTTTTGGGTCGGTAAGCACGGTGCGCCGAAAATCGAGATCCAGATGCTGGACTGGAAAACACAAAGAACCGATGCGGCAGCTGGCGTAGGGCTTGAAAACTGGAAAGTGGGCGCCGGTAAATTTGATATCGCGCTGGTGCGCGAAGATATTGATGATTACGACCGCTCTTTGACTAATAAGCAGCAAATTAATACCAATACCCTGGATGTGCGTTACAAAGATATTCCGCTGTGGGACAAAGCCTCGCTGATGGTCAGCGGGCGCTATGTCGCCGCCAATCAAAGCTCATCAGAGAAATATAAAGAGGGGAATGAAGGTTACTACCAATGGAAAGATACCTGGATGGTGGGAACCTCGTTAACGCAGAAATTTGATAACGGCGGCTTTAACGAATTTTCATTATTACTGGCGAACAACTCCATTGCCAGCAGCTTCTCGCGCTATGCCGGTTCGAGCCCGTATACCACCAACAATGGGCGCTATTATGGCGATCATACCAACGGCACCGCCGTGCGCTTAACCTCGCAGGGGGAAACCTATTTGCGTGATGATGTCATTATGGCGAATGCGATCGTCTACTCATTTGGTAATGACGTCTATAGCTACGAAACCGGCGCCCATTCGGATTTTGAATCTATTCGCGCCGTGGTTCGCCCGGCATATATCTGGAATAAATATAATCAGACCGGCGTTGAGTTGGGCTACTTCAAACAGCAGAACAAAGATGTGACGGGAAAGAAATATAACGAATCCGGTTATAAGACCACCTTATTCCATACCTTCAAAGTTAATACCAGTATGCTGACCTCGCGCCCGGAAATCCGTTTTTATGCGACTTATATTAAAGCCGAAGATATCGACCTGGATAAGGCCGCTAACAATACCACCGCGGTTTTTGAAGATGGCAAGAACGACCAATTCGCACTCGGCGCGCAGGCCGAAATTTGGTGGTAAGGCCGCAAGCGCCTGCTCATAAAAACGTAAAAGGAATCAAGATGAAACGACATGCAATCTACTTCACCCTGGCGCTGGCTGGCGCCACATTTACGGCGCACGCCGCGCCGCTGCCGACGATGCCTGATGCCGCCATTCCTGTCAGCCAATATATTACTCAGGTGAATACGGATAACAGTGTGACTTTCCGGTTATTTGCCCCCGATGCCAGGCGCGTTTCCGTCGTCACGGGGTCGACGCCGGATACCTTTGTCTCTCATGACATGACCAAAGATACCCAGGGCATATGGACGTGGAAGAGCGATCGCCTGGCCGCCAATCTTTATGAGTACTACTTCGACGTGGACGGTTTTCGTTCTGTCGATACCGGCAGCCGTTATCAGAAGCCGCAGCGCCAGGTGAATACCAGCCTGATCCTGGTGCCCGGCAGCATTCTTGACGATCGGGCAGTCCCGCACGGCGATCTGCGTACCGCCACCTACCATTCGACGGCGCTTAAGTCAGAACGCCGCGTCTATGTCTGGACGCCGCCGGGCTATAACGGCAGCGGCGAACCGTTGCCGGTGCTCTATTTCTACCACGGTTTTGGCGATAGCGGCCTGTCGGCCATCGATCAGGGACGCATTCCGCAAATGATGGATAACCTGCTGGCGGAGGGCAAAATCAAGCCGATGCTGGTGGTGGTGCCGGATACCGAAACCGATATTCCACAAGCGATCGCGGAAAACTTCCCGCCGCAGGAGCGGCGTAAAAACTTCTATCCACTCAATGCGAAAGCCGCAGACAACGAATTGATGCACGACATCATTCCGCTGATCGATTCCCGATTTAACGTGCGTAAAGATGCCAACGGCCGGGCGCTGGCGGGGCTGTCGCAGGGCGGTTATCAGGCGCTGGTGTCCGGGATGAACCATCTTGAGAGCTTCGGGTGGCTTGCCACCTTTAGCGGGGTTACGACAACCACGGTTCCCGATGCTGGCGTGGAGGCGCAATTGAATAACCCTGACGCTATCAATAAGCAACTGCGTAACTTTACGCTGGTGGTTGGCGAAAAAGACTCCGTCACTGGCAAAGATATTGCCGGCCTGAAAAGCGAACTGGAAAAGCAGAAGATCAAATTTGATTACCACTCTTATCCTGGCCTGAATCATGAAATGGACGTCTGGCGTCCGGCCTATGCCGAGTTTGTGCAAAAGCTCTTTAAATAACCGTCAGGGGGCATGGCGCCCCCTGTCTCAACCAGTAAAGGAAGATGAGATGAAATTGATTGTGACGGAAGATTATGAAGAGATGAGCCTGGTCGCCTGCCATCATCTTTTAGGCTATATCACGGTGCCGCGACGGATGAATCTGGCGGTGACGGCGGGGAGTACGCCAAAGCGCATGTATGAGCATTTGACCGCCGCCATCAAAGGGAAATCATTCTATGATCGGGTTCACTATTACAACTTTGATGAGATTCCTTTTCGCGGCCAGCAGCGTGAAGGGGTGACGATTTCCAACCTGCGCCAGCTGTTTTTTACTCCAGCGCAAATCAAAGAAGAGAACATCCATAAATTGACGCTGGAGAACGCGGCTCAACACGATCGCCGCCTCGAAGAGGCCGGCGGTCTTGACCTGGTCGTGCTGGGGCTGGGCGCCGACGGCCATTTTTGCGGCAACCTGCCGAACACTACACGTTTTCATGATGAGACGATCGAAGTACCGATTCAGGGGGAGCTGATTGGCATTGTCGCGAACGGCGAAATGGGGGGCGATTTCAATGTGGTGCCGGATAGCTATGTCACCATGGGGCCGAAAAGCGTGATGGCGGCAAAAAACCTGCTGCTGATTGTCAGCGGTGCGGCAAAGGCGCAAGCGCTAAAGCAGGTGGTGGAAGGCCCGGTCAGCGAACTGGTGCCGGCCTCTGTACTCAAGTTGCACCCTTCGTTGGTGATTATTGCGGATAAAGCGGCTGCGGCGGAATTGCAGCACTAAAAAGCCGCTGGCCAGCGGGGCTACCGTTGTGACCAACCGTAGCCCGACCGAGCGTAGTGACGTCGGGTCTTAACGAGTAATATCCCAGCCACGCGCTCTCCACAATGCCGGCAGCTCAGCTAAATCGGTAAAGGTCGTTACTTTCGGATGATCGATCGGTTGGTTGTGCGGGTCGGCGCAGAAGTAAAAGACTTCCATACCCGCGGCAATTCCTGATTGGGCTCCCGCGCTGGAATCATCGACCAGAATACAGTTTTCGACTTGTACCTGCATGGCCTCTGCCGCATGGAACATCAGCGCCGGGTCGGGTTTCCAGCGCTGAATGTCGTAACCGCTGTACAGCCGGTCTGGGAAGTGGTGCAGCATCTGCGTTCTACCGAGCGAATGCTGCATTTTACTGACCGGGCCATTCGACACCACGCACATGGGGATCTTCACCGCGTCCAGCAGCGCAGCGGCGCCGGGGATGACCTCCAGCTCGCTATCGAACAGACGGGCGACTTCGGCGCGATACACCGGCTCCAGAGTCTCTTTCTGCAGGTTAACGCCATATTCAGCGTTGATGGTGTCGATAATCTCGTACAGCTTAACGCCCTTGAAGCGCTTAAAAATTTCGGCTAAATCCAGCGTAATACCGAATTCCTGAAACATGTGAACATAGGCGCGTGAGCAAATCACCTCGCTATCGACCAGCGTGCCGTCACAATCGAAAAATACTGCTTGTGGTTGGGTCATACTCTTTCCAGTTTAACAAGTTTAACGTTTTCGTAATGCTCAATGCCGCGACGCAATCGTTGCCGTATAAGCAAAATAAATGAAAAAAATTACCATACAACCGCGCCTGGTGCCGTAATTTGGTATAGGATAGCCTCGAATTTTCCCTCCTTTACGTTCGGAAACCGATAATGAGTCAACAACCAACCAGCCAGTCTTCTGGCCAGGGTCTGCTGGAGCGCGTATTTAAACTGCGCGAGCACGGCACCACGGTGCGCACTGAAGCGATCGCCGGTTTCACCACGTTCCTGACGATGGTCTACATCGTCTTCGTGAACCCACAAATTCTTGGCGTGGCGGGTATGGATACCAGCGCTGTCTTTGTGACCACCTGTCTGATCGCGGCCTTCGGCAGCATTCTGATGGGTCTGTTCGCGAATCTGCCGGTGGCGCTGGCGCCAGCGATGGGTCTGAATGCCTTCTTTGCCTTCGTGGTAGTTCAGGCGATGGGCCTGCCGTGGCAGGTGGGTATGGGCGCGATTTTCTGGGGCGCCGTTGGCCTGCTGCTGCTGACCCTCTTCCGCGTACGCTACTGGATGATTGCCAATATCCCGGTGAGCCTGCGCGTGGGTATCACCAGCGGTATCGGGCTGTTTATCGGCATGATGGGCCTGAAGAACGCCGGCGTTATCGTGGCGAACCAGGACACGTTGGTCAGCATCGGCAACCTGACTTCCCACAGCGTGCTGCTGGGCGTGCTCGGATTCTTTATTATCGCTATCCTGGCATCGCGTAATATTCATGCCGCCGTGCTGGTCTCCATCGTCGTCACCACCCTGTTGGGCTGGATGCTCGGCGATGTGCACTATACCGGCATCGTCTCCGCGCCGCCGAGCGTAACCTCGGTTGTGGGTCAGGTCGATCTGGCTGGTTCGCTGAACCTTGGCCTGGCGGGCGTGATCTTCTCGTTCATGCTGGTTAACCTGTTCGACTCCTCCGGCACCCTGATTGGCGTCACCGATAAAGCCGGGCTGGCAGATGCGCAGGGTAAATTCCCACGCATGAAGCAGGCGTTGTTCGTCGATAGCGTGTCGTCTGTTGCCGGCTCCTTTATTGGCACCTCTTCGGTTACGGCCTATATCGAATCCTCCTCCGGCGTTTCGGTTGGCGGGCGTACTGGCCTGACCGCCGTTGTCGTAGGTATCCTGTTCCTGCTGGTCATCTTCCTGTCGCCGCTGGCGGGGATGGTTCCGGCCTATGCCGCCGCTGGGGCGCTGATTTACGTTGGCGTGCTGATGACCTCAAGCCTGGCGCGCGTGAAGTGGGATGACCTGACGGAAGCGGTACCGGCGTTTATCACCGCGGTGATGATGCCGTTCAGCTTCTCGATCACCGAAGGTATCGCCCTGGGCTTTATTTCCTACTGCGTGATGAAGATTGGTACCGGCCGTCTGCGTGAACTCAGCCCGTGCGTGATCATCGTTTCGCTGCTGTTCGTGCTGAAAATTGTCTTTATCGATGCGCATTGATCTGCACGCATGATGAAATGGCCCGGCATCGCTGCCGGGCTTTTTTTATGCTTTAACCCGCTGAATATAATCGCCAAAGGCGGTCAGCTGGCCGCGCAGATGGTCCAGCGTGCTCTGATCGACCACTTCACCCGCCTGCGGATCGACTTTGTTCTGAATCACGCCGCCCATAAATTCCGGCTTGTTCATGACCATCGCATCAAGGAAGACCAGAATCTGGCGTAGATGATACTGGCAGCGAGCCCCGCCGATAGCGCCCATTGAGCTGGTCTGGATCAGCACCGGCTTACCGGCCAGCGGCTGTTCCGGCAGACGCGAGAGCCAGTCGATGGCGTTCTTCAGGCCGCCGGGTACCGAGTAGTTATATTCCGGGGTAACGATCACCACGCCGTCCGCTTCGCGGATTTGTTTCGCGATCGCCTGCACGCTCTGCGGGAACCCCTCTTCCTGTTGGATATCGGCATCGTACAGCGGGATATCGCCGATCGACGGCAGCGCGGAGATTTCCATGCCCGCAGGCGCAATGCCTGGCAGCGTACGCGCAACCATGGCATTAAAAGAACCTTTGCGCAGACTTCCGAGTAACGTAACAACTTTCAACGTATCAGACATGAGTGCTCCTTTGCATCATGATGGCCGGCTAAACCGGTCAGTTGAGGGAGAATACTTTTTCTACCGGTAAGCTGGTAAAGCGCATCAGGCGCGCGTCAGTCTCTTTGGCGCGCGTTTGCGCATCAGGCAGGCAGCGCCAGCCCTCTTTACTATCAAATTCCCAGACCTTCAGCGGCCCGATATTCGGGGTGACGGCGATTGACCACACCAGCAACGTTTCAGCATCACAGATGGCTTCAATCGATTGGGTGCCAGCGGTACGCAGGCGACCAGACCCC
This sequence comes from Klebsiella sp. JN_Kp122, assembly GCF_040062085.1. Taxonomy (NCBI): domain Bacteria; kingdom Pseudomonadati; phylum Pseudomonadota; class Gammaproteobacteria; order Enterobacterales; family Enterobacteriaceae; genus Klebsiella; species Klebsiella sp. JN_Kp122. Next base: position 110,737 of record NZ_JBEAHW010000014.1, on the reverse strand, counting down.
GGCAGCAGTTGTACTCGCACGGGGGCTTCACCGGTGAGCTTCAGCACGCTGCGGCGCAGCGCCATCAGTTGGGCGCGGGCTTCATCCGGATCGTGCTGGATGTTAATCCATAAATTCTCATTGCTATTGAAGACATAGCGATCGGCGGCATGTAGCGGATGGACGCCACGCGAGGCATGCTGCAGTTCCATATCGAGACCGCAGTCACCTTCGGTCGTCAGCGCTACGCCGACGATATTCCCGGCATAAGAGATGGAAAAGCGGGGAAGGTGGGGATCGCGAAATACGGGCCGTCCATTGGGTTCGCTGATGATTTCCGGCAGCTCGCCGATACCATAAAGCATGAAAAGCAGTTCTGCGAGCAGCGAACGCGAGGCGCGATAGCGGCTCTGTCGGTATTCGGGTAGGTTACGTGCGGATTGATGACATGCCGCCGACAAACGCGTCGATAGCGGCTCCCTGGTGTTGAGTATCCCTCTTGCAAAATGCGTTGCCATTCGTCGCTCCGTGATTAATGGTCAGAGATAAAAATTGTGAATGATATTATCGCTCACAATGAGCAGGTTTTAATGCGGAAATTCTTCCTTGAGAAGGGATAATGTCTGACTTTTACAATTTCTTGCGCAACAACGTGAGGATGATGGGCAATTTCCCTACAGCGTATTGGAATAGAGCTGTTTAAGGGTTTCTCTGAGCCATACGATCTTTGGATTATAGCTATTACGCTTATGCCACAGCAGGGTGAACGGCACGCGCATTTTTTCCAGTAGCTGCGGCTCCAGCGGCAGCGGGCGCGATACCAGCGGCAGATGATGCTGCTGATTATAGTGCTGACAATAGCGCGGCGCGGTGGCTATCATGGTGTGATTTGGCTGCGCCGCCATAAACAGCGACTGCTCAAAGCCGGGTAGGGTCAGGGCAACGGTCCGTTTGTGGCCCAGGTCATGCAGCACATCATCCAGCGCCCAGGTATCGCTTTGTTCCCAGCAGATATTGATGTGCGGATAGCGCAGGAAAGCCGCCAGGTTCCACTCTTCATTGAGCGCCGGATGATCGGCGCGCAGCCACACCTGCGGCAGGTCGCTAAACAGGACATCAAAATCGATATACCACGGCAGCAGGCTCAGCTGTTCGCGCGAACGCGGATGGGTTTCCTTGCCGCAAAAACCGATATCAACCTCACCGCGAATGATGGCATCCAGCGAGTCGTAATCCCAGTTGCGTAAACGGATCAGCGCTTGTGGATAACGTTGATAAATTTGCTGGGAGAGGGTGTTGAACAGGATCATCAGCAGCGGTGATTCTGCCGCCAGCTCGAACTTCAGGCCGCTTGGCATAGTGTGGTGCGGTTTATCGAGGATCTGATTGCCCATCTGCATCCAGTCGGCGAGATCCTGCTCCATGCTGCTCATTAACGGCGTTGGCGCCAGCCCTAGTGGGGTTTTAACAAATAGCGGATCGTCAAACCAGGCACGTAGCTTGGCCAATGATTTACTCACCGCCGACGGCGAAACGTTCATCCGTTTCGCCGTGCGGGTGACGCTGCGCTCCTGGGTCAGAAGCTGCAGGCACAGCAGGAGATTAAGATCGAGACTCGACAGGGATTTCTTCATTATCTTGCGTCGCGCGCGCCGGCGAGACGACCAGTATCAGAACAATACTGACTATGCTACAGGCAATGAGTATCCCGATCAGCATATTCATGGCGCTCAGCCCGATGATAGCCGCCAGCCAAATCCACAGCGAAGAACCACAGACCTGAGCGATACCGAGAGCGGAACTGGCGACGCCCGCGCGCAGCGTGAAAGGACCTAGCGCCTGGCTCATCGCGACGCCAAAGCCGACCGAGAAACCCGCGCAGATCATACCTAATCCCAGCATGGTGAGGGGCTGGCTGGCGGCGAGGCTCAATACCACGCCAGCGATAAGGAACAACGTCTGCGAGGTCAGCATCAGGGTACGTGGTTTAAACAGCGTCAGAGCGAACGGCGTGGAGAACGACACGGCCATGCTGACCATTGCCATCAGCGCCATCGCCATTGAATAAGTTCCGCGGTCGAAACCCATCTCTTCCATCATCAGCACCGGAGAGACGTTTACGTAAGTCAAAATTGCGGTGACGCTGAGAGTCGTAATGACTATGCGGCTGAGGAAAAAACGGTTTAGCAGCGACTCAGCGGCGCCATTGTGCTGTGCGTCTGCTTGCGGATGCGTTGTCGGGCGCGTCTCACGCAGGATAAACACCGACAATAACCCCACCATCACCCCCATGCCTGTCATGGTGTAGAACAGGCTCTGCCACGGATATTTCAACATGATCAGATGGCCAAGTACCGGCGCGAGGACGGGAATGATGCAGGTAATGCCATTAAGCAGCGACAGTACCTTGGCGCGGCGGCGCTCGTCCAGCGTATCGCGCAGAACGGCAAAAGCGACGACGTAGCAGCTTCCCGCGCCGATCCCCTGGATAAAGCGGCCAATCAGAAAATGCGTGCTGTTATGCGCCTGCGAGCACAACAACGAGGCCAGTATGAAGGTGATGGCGCCGAAAATCGCGACCGGTTTACGCCCGGATTTATCCGCCGCTCGCCCGGCAAAAAGCATCGCGGTAGCCATGCCGGCTAAATAGACCGAAAAGGCGATATGCAGTTGCGCCTCGCTGGCGCCAAGATCCTGGGCGATGCGCGGTAGACCGACCAGATACATATCAATGCCGGATGGATAGAGCAGTACCAATGCGAAACTGCAGATAAGAAAGCGTGCCATAGGACCCTCGCAATAAGAATGGCGTACAGCATAGTGGCTAACGCCAGGGAGTACGAGTTGCCATTTGGACAACACTCTTTTCCTGCAGGGAAAAACAGTTGATTGCTTCACAGAGTTGATGTGATTAAGGCAATCAAATAAAAAACCCACCATAACAGATGGTTATGGCGGGTTAGTAGATGCAATACAGAAGCTGGAAAATCGAGCTAACTCGTTAATCTATCAGCGATACGTTGCCTTGAAAGCATGGCTATGGGCACATTCAAGGACACAAAAGTATATAATGAACAACCTGTACCACTGCCAGGTGTTACTTGCTGAAAGTTCGCTTATTACACAACGTAATACTCTTTTTTAATCCCATTCTGATGTTCTACTGATAGACAGTGTTTTTTCAGCAATCATTTGTTTAGTTTGGATTTTCATGATTCTTGATTCCATAATCCATCTTCATCATGCATCTGCGCTTCATACTCGTAAGATTTTGCAAGAGCTTCGATCATGATGGCAACGTTACCCAGCCCGAGCGCTTTATTGCTGATGCGCTCCGATTGGGCAAATTTTTGACGTCCAGACTGAGCAAGGATGGTGCGCAGGGCAGCCATCTCGTTTTGTAGCGTGCGTGGCGTAATTCCTGCTTCCCGGCGCGCCATCACGTAGCTTTCGATATGTGACGATTTCAGATGCTGGAGATCCTGAATCTGGATATTCAGCTTGTGCAGATGCTGGCTTAAACGCCCGGCGATGCGGAGGCGATCATGGACTGTTTTAAAACTGCCGCCAGCCAGCAGGGCGAGTTTTTCCATGTGTTTTGTAAGTTTCGACATAGCTACTCTCCACTCAATTCTCCGACGCGCGGTTGGGCACAGCGTGCTGTGCTGAACGATACCGGTGCGCCGGAGAATGCGCGGATGAGGTATGACGGGGTACGGTGATGCACGAATGCAGCCGTCTGCTCAGGCAGGTATATCCCCACAGGTAAAATGACCTGTCCTCCGGTATCGGTTCGGTAGTGTTGGTTTCTCCTCTTGGTAAGTGAATTTCTGACATCTGTTTGAGTGTCAGCCTGTTTGTTACAGTGGATTTGCAGGCAGTAGCTGGGTTGAAGCTGATCTGCGCGCTGGCGTCACTTTCACTCGCTTATGCTCTTAAAAGTGACGCCGCGTTTTGCACATTCAGCAGGAAGTACGGACGCAAAGCCTTCGGCAATGCCGTCCGACTTCTCTACAGCGTTCTGTCTGTCGCTACGCTTGCAACAGGGTAGCGATATAGGGTGTGGTCACCTGTATCGAGACAGGAGGTCAGTTTCAGACTACGCTTCTTTCCCTGGTTGACCGGGGGGCTGACCGCCAAAGGCGCTTCTTACAGGTCGCAGTTCGTCTTAGAACAGGAAGCTTTTAGGGGTACTGCTATGAGTTGGGGATAGGGTAGAGCGGGGGGAGGGGGAAAGCTGCGGGAAACTGTTTTTTGGAAATGAAAATTATAAATTACAACAAAGTTAATCGTTACAATGGCAGCAAAATTGTAATGCCAATAATAAAGTTAAATTAATATTACTGGCATCATTTTTTTTGAAAATCCATTATAACTGCTTTGCTTGTACTTCAACACTTACGCGAGAAACGTCATATTGTGATGTTGAAATAGGGGTTGCTAATGTTGGGTCGAATAAGGCTAAGTTTATTCCCTCGCTTACAGAACTTCTGTAAATTACACCATGAAAACCAATTTTTTTTATGAACTCACATAAATATTGACTGGGGATATAATCAATGGCAGCACTTCGAGGTAACACAGGACGAGTTAGTTCTTCTCCTAATTTTTCTAAAAAAGGTATGTCTGCCCGCATTTTTCCTATTTCTTGTGCATCAGATAGAACAAAAGGAGAAACATGTTTTCTCGGCTCTCTTAAATCAACAATAATTAGTTCTTCTGGTATTTCAAACTCAGCTACTGTTGCTATTTCACCTGTATGTGGTCTAATCTCAGAGATCGCTGTATCTGGCATTGATCCTAAATATAAATATGGAATTCCTGTTGGGTTCGCTCGTCCATGACTAGCATACCGACTTGGAGGTGCCCCCATATCTTCAATTTTATATGGAGTATCAGTTTGATTTATCCTTGCTCTAAACCATATTCGCGGGATATTAAATGCTTTTAAATGGTTGAGTAATTCCTGTAATCTTTGAGTGTCAATTTTTTCATCAAGGAAGTATCTGTTTTTGTGAAGAATTTCATCTCGTAATGTATCCCATTGCGCAAGGCCTGTGCTTTTATAATTTTCGGAGGGAGAGAAGTTCTTTCGTACTACATCTCCGTCATCGAGAATTTCTCCCAATAACTCTTTTGCATGAGCATTGTCCATTGTTGGATGGGAAAATAAGCACCAATCTTCTTTTAGCCATTCAACAAGATTTTTCCCTTCAGGATTTATTTCATAAATATTTATCAGCAGTTCAAAATAATCCAACAAGAGTTTAGGATCAATAATATCAACATCTTGACTATTACAAAAAGAACAGTTTCCTTTTTGTGGCATCAATGTAGGGATTATATTATTTCGCAATCCGATATCATTGAAACATTCAGCACAACACATTCTAATCATTTCTAGCCCCTAAAATAATTAGCTAATGTTTCAACATGGTGCCTCATTGAGAGTTTTTTGACGGTTCCCAATCCAGGGAAATGGCCTTTTGCATGCAACGCTCGAAATTCTAAAATAGCTGAGGTCTCCAATACAGGAGAATTATTCTCATTTATTGTTGTAATGAGTTTTTCAAGTGCCTGACCGAATTTCCCCGCAGGGTCTGTTGGTGTATCTCTTGTCGTTGAAACAAAGTGATAAATATACATAACATTTTCTTTTTTAGATTCTAAGAACGTGAGATGTATTGCTACCGCATATGCCGGACCACCACCTTCAGTATAGTCATCCCCAACGATTAAAAAATCGCCAAATCCATCCATTCCTTCTTCCCCGAAGGTTATATGAAGGTCTGAAAACTCTTCAATAGGAGGATAATCAGCATTTTTTCTCTTTTTAAAACCATCGCGAATTAATATTCTTTCGCAGCCGTTAAAATGTTTCCTATAGAGTTTACCGCAGTAAAGTTCTAAGAAGATATGTTTGGATACTCGACCATTTGTTTTTTCTGATAAAGAGCGGGGCTCAGAAAATCCAGAGTGGATGAAACAAGGTTGATGTTCGGCATGTTCATCCAGCAACTCTATTATATCTTCTTCATCCATCCCTTCATTTAATAGTATCCCTGCAAAAATGTTTTCATGTCCATGAAAACTATCTTTCAATAATTGCGAGATATTATGCCCATTTGTTGAATGGTCACCATATGAAGGATTTACTATTACAATAGCTTTACCTTTAGCTTCACAGATAGCTTTTAGTGTTTTTTCTAATCCATTCAGGGTTTCTTTAACTGGTTCAATAATTGGAATGAAACCAGCCTGAGCCATCGTCTCTGCTGTTTCACGAATCGCTATTAACTCAAACTGCTTACCTCTAAAATATGGATAGTACATAAGTTTTTAAACCCATTTAAATGCTTCATTAAGAGGTTTATTCAACGTCTCAACTAAGCGATCTCGATCCTTACTACGTAACTGAACCATTAGGGCTATACTTTGCAATGCACTTGGTAAGTTTGCAATTAAAGTACTTAATGGAGCAAGATTACGCGTCCTTTTTAAAGTTTTTATCATGCAGCTCTGTACATCAATTGGATTTAGTTTGGTAAAAATACCTCTTATTGCATTACGCATCAATGTGTTGGGTAGATCGGGAATGTCAATATTTAACTCATTTAGGATATCAATAGCTTCGCTAAGTCTTAGTGAATCAAAAATAGTTGCAGTGCAAATATAATCAGTATTCTCTTTTGCTTCTCGTACAATACTAATTCTATTCCATCGAACCAAACTCATCACCCCTACGTCTTCTGATGTTTTTTCCAAGATATCTTGGATATGTGCAGTTCCTGCAATGACGTAGATCTTACTGAATGCTTTTCTATAATTCTCAACTTGGCTCTCAAGTCTGGCAAGCGAATCTCTATCTGATTTTATTTCGTATACAGTTCCACAACCGTTAAGAATAACCATGTCTGCTTTGCTAGAGCCAATTCTAAATTCAGTAAGCATGCTGGCGGTACGCAAAGAATGACGGCCTAATAATACATTTCGAATTAACGCAGAACGATAGACATACTCGTTTCTCAAACCTGAGCGTCTGAGCAAAGAAAATGCTGTATCAAAGGCATCACCAATAGTTACATTATCTGCGTCATCAAATTCGAAAACAGATGCCTCAGACAGTAACCTTGAAAAAAGAGGTGACTGACCTTTTTTTGCTATCTCGGAAATTACTGACGAAGAAAACATCCGTGATAGCGCTGAGAGTTGCGTAGGATTTAGCACATCTATCCTCACAATGATTATACTTAATGGTAACTATCTCTCATATTATTAGTTACTTTCAGTGAGTTATATAACAATTATGATGATAACTTATTAGCTAACTTTTGTCACATTATTGTTCCTTTTTATTTGTAACTAACTTATTGTAATTGATTGAATTAGATAGTTTATTCCAATTTTTGTGGCTTTATGCAGCTTGTTGAAGTAGCAAATGTAGGGGACTTAACTATTTAAATCAATTTGTAATAATGCCCCATTTTTCTTATTTGACCTCATAAGCCTTCCCAAACTTCCCGATGATCACCTTCCTTCCTACCTCAATCTGCGCATCAACAAAGTCTGCCCAGGACTGAAGCATCTCCCGGCGCTGATTCAGGTACTGCGCACGGTTGTAGACGCCGCGCCCGCCGCCGATCTTAGCGCGAGGCATTTCTCTACCCAGTCGGAGTTGTAGCCTTGCTCATGTAGCAATGTGCTGGCAGTACGCCGGAAGTCATGAATAACAAAATCCCTGACGTTCAGTTCCAGTGTACGCACCGCACAGTTAAGCGTTGTTTTGGAGATCGGGCGTCGGTGGTCGTTTCGGCTGGGGAAGACGTAAGGGGAATCTCCGGCCAGAAATTTTAGCTCTTCGAACATCGTCAGCGCCTGCTTTGACAGCGGAACAATATGCGGGTTATCCATCTTCATTCTTTCGCCGGGTATACGCCATTCCAGCACGTTGAAGTTAACTTTGCTCCATGTCGCTTCAATCATCTCCGATTTACGAACCATGCAGATGATCAGCAGGTGCAAAGCTAGCTTGTGGCGTCGGTTCATGTTAGAGGTGTAGATCCCCCGTCGCAGGATGCCGATCTCTTCTGCTGTTAGCGCCACGTCGGGCTTGTTGCTTGTGCGATATAACGGCCCTCGATAGCGGCTGCCGGGTTGTTGAATATGATTCCCCTGGAAATAGCATAGGCCAGCATGCGTTTAAGCACGTTTCGCGTCAGTAGCGCGACGTGATTCGAACCTCGTTGCTTGATGCGGTCGAGCACGACCTGAATGTGGGAGGTTGTGAGTTCTTCGAGTTCCAGCTTTCCGATGGTGGGAATGACGTCCTTCTCGATAACGCGAGGAACGTTGCGCGGATCGCGGTTACTTTTTTCAACGATATCTATCAGCCAGTGTTTGGCGAACGCTTTTACCGTTGTCGGGTCATTTTGTTTAAATTTTTCTTCCTATCGAAAGTATTTCAATCATCAGACCATCTCTATCAGCTATTTGCCAGGGATGATCTTTTGGAGCTAATGAGCGGAGTTTAGTATTTGAAAGCGCCATTTATCACCTCTTTGCTGTGCCCATGAGGTGTGATTTTTAGATCAAAAAATAAACAATGACACACGAGGAATTTAAAGATGGGCACAATTCAGGACACAAAAATCGCGGATGAACCCGCACCACTATGGACGAGTATGGAAAGTAAAAACCCGCATTAACAGGCAATTAATGCGGGTTAGTGAACGTTCACGGACGAGGATGGACTAAAACTTACTTACCGATACAGAAACTGGAGAAGATGCGGCCCAGCAGATCGTCAGAGGTAAATTCGCCGGTGATTTCACTTAATGCCTGTTGCGACAGACGCAGCTCCTCCGCCAGTAATTCACCGGCCCAGGCGCCCAGCAACTGCGCTTTGCCCTGCTGCAGATGGTCCGCAGCCGTTTCCAGCGCTTGCAGGTGGCGACGACGGGCGAGGAAGCCGCCTTCCATGTTGGTATCGAAGCCCATGCTCTGCTTAAGGTGGTTGCGCAGCACCTCGACCCCTTCACCGGTACGTGCCGACAGGCGGATTAGTGAGTGGCCATTTACTTCGCTGAGCCCCAGCGCTTCGCCGGTGACGTCGGCTTTATTACGCACCACGGTAATCGGCAGTTTAGCGGGCAGGCGCTCGATAAAGTCCGGCCAGATCTCGGCCGGGTCAACGGCGCTGGTGGTGGTGCCGTCGACCATAAACAGCACCCGATCCGCCTGCTCGATCTCCTGCCAGGCGCGTTCAATGCCGATACGCTCCACTTCATCACTGGCGTCACGCAGGCCTGCGGTATCGATGATATGCAGCGGCATACCGTCGATGTGAATATGTTCGCGCAGTACGTCGCGGGTGGTGCCGGCGATATCGGTGACGATCGCCGCTTCTCGTCCGGCCAGCGCGTTGAGCAGGCTGGATTTACCGGCGTTTGGCCGTCCGGCGATCACCACTTTCATCCCTTCACGCAGCAGGCTGCCCTGACGGGCTTCGGCGCGGACGGCATCGAGATCGGCGATCACGTCGTTCAGTTGGGCTTCAATTTTACCATCGGAGAGGAAATCAATTTCTTCATCCGGGAAATCAATCGCCGCTTCCACGTAGATGCGCAGGTGAGTGAGCGCTTCCACAAGATGGTTCACACGCGCGGAGAAGGCCCCTTGCAAGGAGTTCAACGCCGAACGGGCCGCCTGCTCTGAGCTGGCGTCGATAAGGTCGGCGATGGCCTCTGCCTGCGCCAGGTCGAGCTTGTCGTTGAGGAACGCGCGCTCGGAAAACTCGCCCGGATTGGCGATGCGAACGCCGGGCAACGTCAGAATACGTTTGAGCAGCAGATCCAGAATGACCGGGCCGCCGTGGCCCTGTAGTTCGAGGACATCTTCGCCGGTAAAGGAGTTGGGTCCCGGGAACCACAGCGCAATCCCCTGATCCAGCGGCGTACCGTCGGCGTCTTTGAACGGCAGATAGTCGGCATAGCGCGGCTTCGGCAGCTTGCCGAGTACCGCCTGCGCGACGTCGCGCGCCTTAAGGCCGGAGATACGCAGGATGCCCACACCCCCGCGTCCCGGTGGGGTTGCCTGGGCGACGATAGTGTCGTTATGGCTCATGATATGTCTCTTCAAATCGCAATAAAAAAAGGCGGTCATTAGACCGCCTTTTGATTGTAGGCCTGATAAGCGTTAGCGCCATCAGGCAACCCGGCGCGCATTGCCGGATGGCGGCTTCGCCTTATCCGGCCTACACCGAATCAGGATTTTTTCTTCTCGCGGCTATGTAGGCCACGCTTCTCCAGACCACGGTAAATCAGCTGCTGCTGAATAATGGTTACCAGGTTGCTGACGATGTAGTACACCACCAGACCAGACGGGAACCACAGGAAGAACACCGTGAAGATGACCGGCATAAAGGTCATGATCTTCTGCTGCATCGGGTCGGTCACGGTGGTCGGCGACATCTTCTGGATGAAGAACATGGTCGCGCCCATGATGATCGGCAGGATGTAGTACGGGTCTTGCGCGGACAGGTCATGGATCCACAGGATAAACGGCGCATGACGCAGTTCAACCGAGGCGCTCAGCATGTAGTACAGCGCAAGGAAGATTGGCATCTGAATAATCAGCGGGAAGCAGCCACCCAGCGGGTTAACTTTTTCTGCTTTATACAGCGCCATCATTTCCTGGCTTTGACGTTGTTTATCGTCGCCCAGACGCTCGCGCATTGCCTGAATCTTCGGCTGCAGCATACGCATCTTCGCCATGGAGGTGTACTGCGCTTTAGTCAGCGGGTACATGATGCCACGAACGATAAAGGTGATGACGATAATCGAGAAGCCCCAGTTGCCGAGGAAGCCGTGGATGAATTTCAGCAGCTTAAACAGCGGTTGGGAGATGAACCACAGCCAGCCGTAGTCGACGGTCAGATCCAGGTGCGGCGCGACGGCAGCCATTTTATCCTGCAGAGCCGGGCCGACCCACAGCACGCTTTCCAGCTTGTCGGTTTGACCTGGCTGCACCAGTACCGGCTGTGATTTATAGCCGATAGCGACAACGCCATTACCGAGGTTAGCGGTATAGAAGTTGTTGGTGCCGTTGTTATGCGGAACCCACGCGGTGGTGAAGTACTGCTGCAACATCGCTACCCAACCGTCTTTGGTGCTGACGTTCAGGTTTTCGTTGTCGACGATAGTATCGAATTTATATTTTTCGTATTTCGAATCAGCAGTGGAGTACGCCGCGCCACGGAAGGTGTGCATGGTAGACAGACCGCCGGTTTGCGTATCGCGGCTTGATGGCAGCGCTGCTGTTTGCTTCAGCTGACCGAAGGAGGAGATCTCCAGCGGTTTTTCGCCGACGTTTTTCACGTTGTAGCCAACGTTCACCGCATAATCACCGCGTTTCAGGGTGAAGGTTTTGGTGAAGACGTTGCCCGCTTTGTCGGTGTAGGTCAGCGGAATAACGATTTCGTTCTGGCCGTCAGCCAGTACATACGCATCTTTATCAGCGTTATACAGCGGACGCGGGCCGTTAGCCGGGTTATCCGGGCCGTCACGACCAGTTAAGCCGCTCTGTGCCTGATAGATAAACTGTGGCGTGGTTTCCAGTAACTGGAACGGTTCAGTAGATTTCAGCGCTTTCGGGTAAGCCGGAAGCAGCGCTTGCTCAACATCACCACCGCTGGTGTTGATGGTCAGATCAAGCACATCAGTTTTAACCGTAATCAGTTTCCCCTGGCCACTGGCCGGTACGCCCTGGTCTGCGGCGCTACCCGCTGCTGTGGTCGTAGTCTGCGTGGTCTGCTGCTGGGTTTGCGGATTTTTGTCCTGCTCCCAGGCTTGCCAGATCATGAAAGACACGAACAACAAAGCGATGATAAGAAGATTGCGTTGCGAATCCATCGTTAGTGTTCTCTGGTATCAAATGGTCCAGGCGGGACGGGGTCGTCACCACCAGGGTGTAAAGGGTGGCATTTTAATACGCGTTTCACCGTCAACCAACTGCCTTTTATCACTCCAAACCTGCGCAATGCCTCAATTCCGTATTGAGAACAGGTTGGCGTGAAACGACAGTGCGGCCCGAGTAGCGGACTAATCAGGCGCTGATAGACCCTGATAAGGCCTATCAGGACCCGCGAGCCAGGCGACAATGGCGGCGCCATAATTTTTCCAACGCTTCCGAGAGAGCACGGTTATCGAGGTCGGCAACCCCTTTCTTTGCCACCACCACGAAATCCATTGGCGGGAGTTCATGTTGACGTAAACGGAAGCTTTCACGCGTCAGACGTTTAATCCGATTGCGTTCATGCGCGCGCTTAACGTTTTTCTTGGCGACGGTAAGACCGATGCGGGGATGCCCCAGCGAATTCAGGCGGCCGAGGATGGTGATTTGCGGCGTGCCAGCCCGTTGTGGCTGCTGGAAGACGAAAGTGAAATGACTGGGAGTTAACAAACGTAACTCCCTGGGAAATGCTAGCTTAACCACGCAGGGTTAGCTTTATTACTTGGAAACGGTCAGACGAGCGCGGCCTTTAGCACGACGACGTGCCAGAACCTGACGACCATTTTTATTAGCCATACGAGCACGGAAGCCGTGAGAACGGTTGCGCTTCAGTACAGACGGTTGAAAAGTGCGTTTCATGGCGATTTCTACCTAAACTTGAATAAATTCACTGACTTTTGCGTAGACCCGAACGAACTTCGAACGACTTACGCCTCAGCGTGGGTGATTAAAGAGGCCGGATTGTAATAATTGTACACTCCGGAGTCAATTCTCTTTCCTTATTTCTCGCACCTTGCCGCACAAAAAATAAGCTGAGACGAGTTGCGAAAACGGGCGTTACGCGCCGGGTGGGGGATTATACGGCCTGGCGGGTAAAGCGCAAGGATCGTAAAGGATCTTTGTTAGATCAATTCTGTTCAAAACCGGCATAGCTCATTAATTTTTCCAATATGCGGGCGAAATCGTGCCGCACTCTCGCCAGGATCGATTACACTTACCCGGTTTCGATCCTCCTGTGGATAAATCGGGAAGAATCTGTTGAGAAACACAAGATCTCTTTCTCAGTTTAGGCTATGATCCCCGGTCCCGATCGCGATCCACGGATCCGTCCCGGGTAAAACCGCAAATAGCGGTTCGCACGTCACCCCTTTTGCGCAGGGGCTTTTTCGGCTAATGCAGGGTCTTGCGACGTGTGCCAACAATCACGATTGTTTCAGTTTTTCTTTTATATCGATTTTATGTTCGAGTGGAGTCCGCCGTGTCACTTTCGCTTTGGCAGCAGTGTCTTGCCCGATTGCAGGATGAGTTACCAGCCACAGAATTCAGCATGTGGATCCGCCCATTGCAGGCGGAACTGAGCGATAACACGCTGGCACTGTATGCGCCAAACCGTTTTGTGCTCGATTGGGTAAGGGACAAATACCTCAATAATATCAATGGGCTCCTCAATGACTTTTGTGGTGCGGACGCCCCACAGCTGCGCTTTGAAGTGGGCGCGAAGCCTGCGGCGCCGTCCCACCAGGGGACGGCCAACGTCGCCACGGCGATCCCGGCCGCTCAGGTGCAAACCGCGCGCGTCGCGCCGACTGTCGCCCGTCAGGGCTGGGATAACGTTCCGGCGCCGGCAGAGCCCACCTACCGTTCCAACGTCAACGTCAAGCATACGTTTGATAACTTCGTCGAAGGTAAATCTAACCAGCTGGCACGCGCGGCGGCGCGTCAGGTGGCCGATAACCCGGGCGGCGCGTATAACCCGCTGTTCCTTTATGGCGGCACCGGTCTGGGTAAAACCCACCTGTTGCACGCCGTCGGCAACGGCATCGTGGCGCGTAAGCCAAATGCTAAAGTGGTTTATATGCACTCCGAGCGTTTCGTGCAGGACATGGTTAAAGCCCTGCAAAACAACGCCATCGAAGAATTTAAACGCTATTACCGCTCCGTTGACGCCCTGCTGATCGATGATATTCAGTTCTTCGCCAATAAAGAGCGTTCGCAGGAAGAGTTCTTCCATACCTTCAACGCCTTGCTGGAAGGTAATCAGCAGATCATCCTCACTTCGGATCGTTATCCAAAAGAGATCAACGGCGTTGAGGATCGTCTGAAATCGCGCTTTGGCTGGGGCCTGACGGTGGCGATCGAGCCGCCTGAACTGGAAACCCGCGTCGCGATCCTGATGAAGAAAGCCGATGAGAACGATATCCGCCTGCCGGGCGAAGTCGCGTTCTTTATCGCTAAGCGTCTGCGTTCGAACGTGCGTGAGCTGGAAGGGGCGCTGAACCGCGTCATTGCTAACGCCAACTTTACCGGCCGGGCGATCACCATCGATTTCGTGCGCGAAGCGCTGCGCGATTTACTGGCGCTGCAGGAAAAATTAGTCACCATCGACAATATTCAAAAGACGGTGGCGGAGTATTACAAGATTAAGGTAGCGGACCTGCTGTCCAAACGCCGCTCTCGTTCGGTGGCGCGCCCACGCCAGATGGCGATGGCGCTGGCCAAAGAGCTGACCAACCACAGCCTGCCGGAAATCGGCGATGCGTTTGGCGGCCGCGACCATACCACCGTGCTGCACGCCTGCCGTAAGATTGAGCAGTTGCGTGAAGAAAGCCACGATATTAAAGAAGATTTTTCCAATTTAATCAGAACATTATCCTCGTGACGCTATGAAATTTACCGTAGAACGTGAACATTTATTAAAACCGCTGCAACAGGTGAGCGGTCCGTTAGGTGGTCGTCCGACACTGCCAATTCTCGGTAACCTGCTGCTTCAGGTCGCGGACGGCACGCTGTCGCTAACCGGTACCGATCTGGAAATGGAAATGGTCGCGCGCGTGTCGCTGATTCAGCCGCATGAAGCGGGCGCCACCACCGTTCCGGCGCGTAAATTCTTTGATATCTGCCGCGGCCTGCCTGAAGGCGCGGAGATCGCCGTGCAGCTTGAAGGCGACCGTATGCTGGTGCGCTCCGGCCGCAGCCGCTTCTCGCTGTCGACCCTGCCTGCCGCCGATTTCCCGAATCTCGACGACTGGCAGAGCGAAGTGGAATTTACTCTGCCGCAGGCGACGATGAAGCGCCTGATTGAAGCCACCCAGTTTTCGATGGCGCACCAGGACGTTCGTTACTACTTAAACGGCATGCTGTTTG
This sequence comes from Klebsiella sp. JN_Kp122, assembly GCF_040062085.1. Lineage (NCBI taxonomy): Bacteria > Pseudomonadati > Pseudomonadota > Gammaproteobacteria > Enterobacterales > Enterobacteriaceae > Klebsiella > Klebsiella sp. JN_Kp122. Next base: position 95,605 of record NZ_JBEAHW010000014.1, on the reverse strand, counting down.
AAACCGAAGGTAGCGAACTGCGCACTGTCGCCACCGACGGCCACCGTCTGGCGGTTTGTTCAATGCCGCTGGAAGAGTCGCTGCCGAACCATTCGGTGATCGTGCCGCGTAAAGGGGTGATTGAGCTGATGCGTATGCTTGACGGCGGCGATACGCCGCTGCGCGTGCAGATCGGCAGCAACAATATCCGCGCTCACGTCGGCGATTTTATCTTCACCTCGAAGCTGGTTGACGGCCGTTTCCCGGACTATCGCCGCGTATTGCCGAAAAACCCGGATAAACACCTTGATGCCGGCTGCGACATTCTCAAGCAGGCCTTTGCCCGCGCGGCAATTCTGTCGAATGAGAAATTCCGCGGCGTGAGGTTATACGTCAGCGAGAACCAGCTGAAAATCACCGCGAATAACCCGGAACAGGAAGAGGCGGAAGAGATTCTCGATGTCACTTATTCGGGCAGCGAGATGGAAATCGGCTTTAACGTTAGCTACGTGCTGGATGTGCTCAATGCGCTGAAGTGCGAGAATGTGCGCATTCTGCTGACGGATTCCGTATCGAGCGTGCAGATTGAGGATGCGGCTTCACAGTCCGCCGCCTATGTTGTCATGCCTATGAGATTGTAGAATCTGCAAAGGGGCTGGTTTACTTGCCATTTCGCCTTCCGGCAGTGCTCGAAATGCTCACGTACTTCGTGTACGCTCCGCTTTCTGCGCGCTGGCGGTAGACGAACTGGCTGCGACACCCACGCCCCTTGAATGATGACGAGCTGATATGTCGCTATCCCGACTCCTAATCAAAGATTTCCGCAATATCGAAAATGCGGATCTCGCTTTATCCCCCAGCTTTAACTTCCTGGTTGGCGCAAACGGCAGCGGCAAAACCAGCGTGCTGGAAGCTATCTATACGCTCGGCCATGGCAGGGCGTTTCGCAGTTTGCAAATTGGCCGGGTAATTCGTCACGAGCAGGATTCGTTTGTCCTGCACGGGCGTTTACAGGGCGAAGAGCGGGAAACCGCCATTGGCCTGACCAAAGACAAACAGGGCGACAGCAAAGTGCGTATCGACGGCACCGATGGCCACAAGGTGGCGGAACTGGCGCACCTGATGCCGATGCAGCTGATCACGCCGGAGGGGTTTACTTTACTCAACGGCGGCCCCAAATACAGAAGAGCGTTCCTTGATTGGGGATGCTTTCATAACGAAGCCGGATTCTTCACCGCCTGGAGCAACCTGAAGCGCCTGCTGAAACAGCGCAACGCCGCGCTGCGCCAGGTGAGCCGCTATGCGCAACTGCGGCCGTGGGACCTGGAATTAATCCCGCTGGCGGATCAAATCAGCCGCTGGCGTGCCGAATACAGCGCCGCTATTGTCGAAGACATGGCGGATACCTGTCAGCAATTTTTACCGGAATTCACCCTCACCTTCTCTTTCCAGCGCGGCTGGGAAAAAGAAACGGACTACGCCGAGGTGCTGGAGCGGAATTTCGAACGCGACAGAATGTTAACCTACACCGCCCACGGTCCGCATAAAGCGGATTTTCGCATTCGCGCCGATGGGGCGCCGGTGGAAGACACCTTGTCGCGCGGGCAGCTTAAGCTGCTGATGTGCGCCCTACGACTGGCGCAGGGCGAGTTCCTGACCCGCGAAAGCGGGCGGCGCTGCCTGTACCTGATAGATGATTTTGCCTCGGAGCTTGACGATGCCCGGCGCGGGTTGCTTGCCAGCCGCTTAAAAGCCACGCAATCGCAGGTTTTCGTCAGCGCAATCAGCGCTGAACACGTAATGGACATGTCGGACAAAAATTCGAAGATGTTCACCGTGGAAAAGGGTAAAATAACGGATTAACCCAAGATTAAATGAGCGAGAAACGTTGATGTCGAATTCTTATGACTCCTCCAGTATCAAAGTCCTGAAAGGGCTGGATGCGGTGCGTAAGCGCCCGGGTATGTATATCGGCGACACGGATGACGGCACCGGTCTGCACCACATGGTATTCGAGGTTGTGGATAACGCTATCGACGAAGCGCTCGCAGGTTACTGTAAAGACATCGTTGTTACTATCCACAGCGATAACTCCGTCTCCGTACAGGATGACGGCCGCGGCATCCCAACCGGCATTCACCCGGAAGAGGGCGTCTCCGCGGCGGAAGTTATCATGACCGTCCTGCACGCCGGCGGTAAATTCGATGATAACTCCTATAAAGTGTCCGGCGGTCTGCACGGCGTAGGCGTCTCGGTGGTTAACGCCCTGTCGCAGAAGCTGGAGCTGGTTATCCAACGCGATAACAAAGTTCACAAACAAATTTATGAGCACGGCGTGCCGCAGGCGCCGCTGGCGGTAACCGGTGAAACCGAAAGCACCGGTACCATGGTGCGTTTCTGGCCAAGCCTGGAAACCTTTACCAACGTCACTGAATTCGAATACGAAATCCTGGCGAAACGTCTGCGCGAGCTGTCGTTCCTCAACTCCGGGGTCTCTATCCGCCTGCGCGATAAGCGCGACGGCAAAGAAGACCATTTCCACTACGAAGGCGGCATCAAGGCGTTTGTTGAGTATCTCAACAAGAACAAAACGCCGATCCACCCGAATATCTTCTATTTCTCCACCGAAAAAGACGGTATTGGCGTTGAAGTGGCGCTGCAGTGGAATGATGGTTTCCAGGAAAACATCTACTGCTTTACCAACAACATTCCGCAGCGCGACGGCGGTACTCACCTGGCGGGCTTCCGCGCGGCGATGACCCGTACCCTGAACGCCTACATGGATAAAGAAGGCTACAGCAAAAAGGCGAAAGTCAGCGCTACCGGCGACGATGCGCGTGAAGGCCTGATTGCCGTGGTTTCCGTGAAGGTGCCGGATCCGAAGTTCTCCTCTCAGACTAAAGACAAGCTGGTCTCCTCCGAGGTGAAATCGGCGGTTGAACAGCAGATGAACGAACTGCTGAGCGAATACCTGCTGGAAAACCCGTCTGATGCGAAAATCGTGGTCGGCAAAATTATCGACGCCGCGCGTGCGCGTGAAGCCGCGCGTCGCGCCCGTGAAATGACCCGTCGTAAAGGCGCGCTTGACCTGGCAGGCCTGCCGGGCAAACTGGCGGATTGCCAGGAACGCGACCCGGCGCTGTCTGAACTGTACCTCGTGGAAGGGGACTCCGCGGGCGGCTCTGCGAAACAGGGCCGTAACCGTAAGAACCAGGCTATCCTGCCGCTGAAGGGTAAAATCCTTAACGTTGAGAAAGCCCGCTTCGATAAAATGCTCTCTTCTCAGGAAGTGGCCACGCTGATTACCGCGCTGGGCTGCGGCATCGGCCGCGATGAGTACAACCCGGATAAACTGCGTTATCACAGCATCATCATCATGACCGATGCGGACGTCGACGGTTCGCACATTCGTACCCTGCTGTTGACCTTCTTCTATCGTCAGATGCCGGAAATCGTTGAACGCGGCCACGTTTACATTGCTCAGCCGCCGCTGTACAAAGTGAAGAAAGGCAAGCAGGAACAGTACATTAAAGACGACGAAGCGATGGATCAGTACCAGATCTCCATCGCGCTCGACGGCGCGACCCTGCACACCAACGCCAGCGCACCGGCCTTAGCCGGCGAGTCACTGGAAAAACTGGTGTCCGAGTACAACGCGACGCAGAAAATGATTGGCCGCATGGAGCGCCGTTTCCCGAAAGCGATGCTCAAAGAGCTTATCTATCAGCCGACGCTGGCCGAAGCCGATCTGAGCAACGAGCAGACCGTCACCCGCTGGGTTAATCAGCTGATTAGCGAGCTGAACGAAAAAGAGCAGCACGGCAGCCAGTGGAAGTTTGATATTCGTGAAAACAGCGAGTTGCAGCAGTTCGAGCCTATCGTGCGCGTGCGTACCCACGGCGTCGATACCGACTACCCGCTGGATAACGAGTTCATCACCGGCGCGGAATACCGCCGCATCTGCACCCTCGGCGAGAAGCTGCGCGGGCTTATCGAAGACGACGCGTTTATCGAACGCGGCGAGCGCCGCCAGCCGGTAGCTAGCTTCGAACAGGCGCTCGACTGGCTGGTGAAAGAGTCGCGTCGCGGCCTCTCTATCCAGCGTTATAAAGGTCTGGGCGAGATGAACCCGGATCAGCTGTGGGAAACCACCATGGATCCGGACAGCCGCCGCATGCTGCGCGTCACCGTGAAGGATGCGATTGCCGCCGACCAGCTGTTCACCACCCTGATGGGCGATGCCGTTGAACCGCGTCGCGCCTTTATCGAAGAGAACGCCCTGAAAGCGGCGAACATCGATATCTAAGCCTGTATTTCCCCGGCGACATAATGTCTACCGGGGCCACGGCTTTGCTAAACCCGGTATGCGTTGCGCTGCCGGGTTTTTCTTTTGCGGCAAAAGAGGAATCCTCCCACGCAATCCATCCTCGTTTTCTCCCGTTGCGAGAGCTGTTTTTTGAGCGGAATCGCGTTAGCATGAGTGAAGACTCATCTTACCCGGGGATCCCATGGCTATTAAACTGATTGCAATTGATATGGACGGCACGCTGTTGCTGCCGGACCATACCATTTCTCCGGCGGTGAAAACCGCCATCGCGGCAGCGCGCGCCCGCGGCGTTAACGTGGTGCTGACGACTGGCCGCCCTTACGCTGGTGTTCATAGCTACCTGAAAGAGTTGCACATGGAACAGCCGGGCGACTACTGCATCACCTATAACGGTGCGCTGGTTCAGAAAGCCAGCGACGGCAGCACCGTGGCACAAACGGCGTTAAGCTACGATGATTATCGCTTCCTTGAGCAACTCTCTCGCGACGTCGGCTCGCATTTCCACGCGCTCGATCGTAATACGCTTTATACCGCGAACCGCGATATCAGCTACTACACGGTGCATGAATCCTACGTGGCGACCATTCCGCTGGTATTCTGCGAAGCAGAAAAGATGGACCGTAATATTCAGCTGCTGAAGGTGATGATGATCGATGAGCCTGCCGTTCTGGATCGGGCCATCGCTCGTATTCCGGCGGAAGTGAAAGAGAAGTATACCGTGCTGAAAAGCGCGCCGTACTTCCTCGAAATCCTCGATAAACGCGTCAATAAAGGCACCGGCGTGAAGTCGCTGGCCGATACGCTGGGTATTAAGCCGGAAGAAATTATGGCGATTGGCGATCAGGAAAATGATATTGCGATGATTGAATTTGCCGGCGTCGGCGTGGCGATGGATAACGCCATCCCGACCGTTAAAGAAGCGGCGAATTTCGTCACCAAATCGAACCTTGAAGATGGCGTCGCCTTCGCCATTGAAAAATACGTCTTAGCCTAAGCGCATTTCGGGCCCGGAATTCTCCGGGCCTCAGACTGCTGACAAAGAAGGAAAAAGCGTGGTTTTTCCTTCTTTGTGGTTATCAGCCGAAAATCAATAAATTGATTTTCCATGTTTTTTGTCTGGTGCAATCTGTAAGTGCAACGGTTGCATGAGGTTTGTCATCAATCTCAGGCCCGGAATTCTCCGGCCTGTCTTCTCTTTTTTCATGAATAGATGTTAATCCGCATTTAAATCCCTTAATCAGCGCAGGGGATTCTATAAGCTACCAGCCCCCTTTTAACAATACGTTAATAACTAACATCATATTCCTATGAATAAAAATCACTTTTTGATGTTGGTTGCGCTGCCTTTTTCCTCTCTTCAGGTCTGCGCGGCCGCAGAACCAACAACTCCACTTGAACCCGTATACGCCTGGCACGGTAGCGAACCGGCGGATCTGCCCGCGCCTGACAATAGCCAGGCCGCGGCGCCGGAATCGACATCGGTATTGCCTTTTTTAGGCGATGAAGCCCGAAAGCGCGGCTACGTTCTGCCACTACCTTTTGGTGTCGGCGTTAACTATATGAATATGCGGCAGAATATTAATGTCGATAGCATTAATTTTACCGGTTTATCGTTAGGTAATTTTTCACTGGATAACGCCTTCCAGATTGGCGTCGGTAATACGCGAGAAAGTAGCAAAACCGAGACCCTTAAGCTGGATGCCTGGCTGCTGCCGTTTATGAACGTCTATGGCCTGGTTGGACACACTAAAGGCCATTCTATCTCGCAAATCGCCGTTGGCCTGAAAGGGCCGAATGGCAAAGTGATGCCTATGCCAGGTATGCAGAATCTTGATTTTCGCCTTGATTTTAAAGGCACTACCTACGGCGTCGGTACCACGCTGGTGGGCGGCGTCGGCAACTGGTTCACGGTATTAGATGCCAACTATACGCAGACGCGTTTTGATATCCTCGACGGCAGCATTGATGCTTTCACCTTTTCGCCGCGTTTGGGCTATCGTTTCAATACGCCGTCGGTAGATGCGCTGCATCTGCCGAACGGGAAGCTGAATGTCTGGGTCGGCAGCATGTATCAGGATGTGCAGCAAGAATTTAAGGGCAGCCTGAACGATCTGTCGATGCCGTCGACGATGCTGCAAAACATGGTCAATCTGGCCAACAAGAACGGCAACGGTCGCTTTGATGTGAAACAGCATCTGCAGTCGCCGTGGAACGTGCTGGTGGGCGCGCAGTATGAGATGACCCGGAACTTTAATATCACTACGGAGTTTGGTTTTGCCGAACGTAATAGTTTCTTTATCGCCGGCGAGTATCGCTTTTGAGCCGACCGTTTAACCCTATCCTGCTGTTGCTAACCTGCCTTGTTATTGGGCAGGCGCAGGCACAGGCGCTTAGCCGCGAAAAAATCGACGGCTGGTTGCAAAACCTTGGCGCCAGCGACAAGTTTGACGCCAGCAAAGGCATCGACTGGGGCGTCATGCCCGGGCCATTTTATACGCCGGAGCTGGGGCTTGGATTGGGTACGGCTGTTGTGGGCATGTATCGCCCGGACCCACATGACACCATCAGCCAGAACTCCACGCTGACGCTTAGCGGCTACGTCAGCTCCACCGGCGCGTTTGGCCTTAGCGTTAAAAACTATGCCTTTTTCGACAATGATTTGTGGCGGGTATTTGTTGAAGGCTCGATGGCCAACACACCGACTTACTACTGGGGACAAGGTTTTCACGCCGGCGACAAAGACAATGAGAAAGAAAAATATACCGCCCAGGTGCTGACATTGCGCCCGATGCTCTACCGGCAGCTCATCGATAATGTTTATCTGGGGGCGGGGTGGTCGCTGGCGGCGCAAAATGCCGATGAGATGGACCATGACGATCTGCCGAAAATAGAAAACACCCCGCAGGGGCCATCGGTATTCAGCTCCGGCGCCAGTATTGATATCAACTGGGACGATCGCGATTTTGTCCCCAACCCACGCAAGGGCCAATACGCCGATTTTCGCTATACCCACTATGCGCCGGGGCTCGGCAGCGACACGCGTTTTGATGAGTTTCGCCTGCACTACAGCCGCTATCAGGCCCTGAGCGATAAAAGCGTGCTGGCCTGGGAAGCGGATGGCACATTTACTCAGGGCGATGTGCCGTGGAGCATGATGCCGCTGCTCGGTAGCGATGAGCGTATGCGCGGCTACTACCAGGGGCGCTACCGCGATAAAAACGTGGTCAGCTCCCAGCTGGAATACCGTCGTCAGTTGACGTGGCGACACGGCGTTGTTGCCTGGGTCGGTGCAGGCACCATGGGGCCATCCATTGATTCACTGAATGATGGACGCTGGCTACCTTCGGCGGGCGTCGGCTACCGCTTTGAATTCAAACCTCGCGTTAATATTCGCCTCGACTACGGTGTCGGCAAGGGCAGCAGCGGCTTTTACTTCCAGGTCGGCGAAGCGTTCTAACTCTTATTTACCCTCCTTCCCTGCTTTGACGGCGCCATCTGGCGTGGCCACAGACATTTTTATTTTTATGTATTGTTCTTTTTGTGATCTAAATTGTAGTACAATACAATGATGTTGTACTACATTGAGCTCGTGGCGACGATGCCTGACATCACGCTAGTAGTACAAAAGTGAGGCGAAATTCGACAGCGACGGTAAAGTAGAGCAGTACACATAGAGCATAAGGACTCTCCATGACTCTCAATAAGACCGATCGCATCGTGATCACGCTGGGCAAACAGATTGTCAGCGGTAAGTACGTACCGGGTTCAGCGCTACCGGCCGAAGCGGAACTGTGTGAAGAGTTTGAAACTTCGCGCAACATCATCCGCGAAGTATTTCGCTCGCTAATGGCGAAGCGGCTGATCGAAATGAAGCGTTACCGAGGCGCATTTGTCGCTCCGAGAAACCAGTGGAACTACCTCGATACCGAGGTACTGCAGTGGGTACTGGAAAATGATTATGACCCGCGTCTTATCAGCGCGATGAGTGAAGTGCGCAACCTGGTCGAGCCCGCCATTGCCCGCTGGGCGGCAGAGCGCGCCACCTCGAGCGATCTGGCGGAAATCGAGTCGGCGCTCAATGACATGATCGCCAACAATCAAAACCGGGATGCCTTTAACGAGGCCGATATTCGTTACCACGAAGCGGTGCTGCAGTCAGTACATAACCCGGTTTTACAGCAGCTTAGCGTGGCGATCAGTTCGCTGCAGCGGGCGGTATTTGAACGGACCTGGATGGGCGATGAAGGCAACATGCCGAAAACCCTGCAGGAACATAAAGCGCTATTTGACGCCATTCGGCATCAGGATAGCGACGCGGCGGAGCAGGCGGCGTTGACGATGATCGCCAGCTCGACACGAAGGCTCAAGGAAATCACATGACGGCTCGCTACATCGCAATAGATTGGGGATCGACGAATTTACGCGCCTGGCTTTATCAGGGCGAAGAATGCCTGGAAAGCAGGCAATCTGAAGCAGGCGTAACGCGCCTGAACGGTCGCTCTCCCGCTGCGGTGTTAGCGGAAATTACCCAACACTGGCGCGATGGCGCCACACCGGTGGTGATGGCAGGGATGGTCGGCAGCAACGTGGGTTGGAAAATCGCCCCCTATTTGCCGCTTCCTGCCGCTTTCTCGGACATTGGCCAGCAGTTAACTGCCGTTGGCGACAATATCTGGATAATTCCCGGTCTTTGCGTTTCCCGTGACGATAACCATAACGTCATGCGCGGAGAAGAAACGCAACTGCTGGGCGCACGCGCCTTAGCCCCTTCATCTGTCTACGTGATGCCGGGAACCCACAGCAAATGGGTACTGGCCGATCGCCTGCAAATTCACGATTTTCGTACCGTTTTGACCGGTGAGTTGCATCATCTGTTGCTTCAGCACTCGCTGGTGGGCGCCGGCTTACCGCCGCAGGAGATGTCCGCCGAGGCATTCGCGGCCGGTCTGCAGCGCGGTATCAACAACCCCGCCGTCCTGCCGCAGCTGTTTGAAGTTCGCGCTTCGCACGTGCTGGGCGCGCTGCCTCGCGAGCAGGTTAGCGAATTTCTTTCCGGCCTGCTGATTGGCGCTGAAGTTGCCACCCTCAGCGACACGTTCGCCGGACAGCAGGCGATCGGCCTCGTCGCCGGATCATCGTTAACGTCCCGCTATCAGCAGGCATTCGCCGCCATTGGCCGCGAAGTCACCGCGGTTGCGGGCGATACGGCATTTCAGACAGGAATAAGGAGCATCGCTTATGCAGTGGCAAACTAACCTTCCGCTTATCGCTATCCTGCGCGGCATTACGCCAGACGAGGCGCTGGCTCACGTTGGCGCCGTTATCGATGCCGGTTTCGACGCGGTCGAAATCCCGCTGAACTCGCCGCAGTGGGAGAAAAGTATTCCGCAGGTCGTCGATGCTTACGGCGAGCAGGCGCTTATCGGCGCGGGCACCGTGCTGCAACCGGAGCAGGTCGACAGGCTGGCGGCCATGGGCTGTCGGCTGATTGTGACGCCAAACATTCAACCGGAAGTGATCCGGCGAGCGGTGGGTTACGGCATGACCGTGTGCCCAGGCTGCGCCACCGCCAGCGAAGCCTTTAGCGCGCTCGATGCCGGCGCGCAGGCGCTGAAAATCTTCCCGTCATCGGCTTTTGGACCGGATTACATCAAAGCGTTGAAAGCCGTGTTGCCGCCGGAGGTTCCGGTCTTTGCCGTTGGCGGCGTGACGCCGGAAAACCTGGCGCAGTGGATTAATGCCGGTTGTGTGGGGGCTGGGCTGGGTAGCGATCTCTATCGCGCCGGCCAGCCGGTTGAACGTACCGCGCAACAGGCAGCCGCATTCGTAAAAGCGTATCGAGAGGCAGTGAAATGAAAATAACCAATATCACCACGTACCGTTTACCTCCGCGTTGGATGTTCCTGAAGATTGAAACCGATGAAGGCATTGTCGGCTGGGGCGAACCGGTGATTGAAGGGCGCGCCCGCACGGTGGAGGCGGCCGTTCATGAATTTGGCGACTACCTGATTGGCCAGGATCCGGCGCGGATTAACGACCTGTGGCAGGTGATGTACCGCGGCGGCTTTTATCGCGGCGGCCCGATTATGATGAGCGCCATCGCCGGTATTGACCAGGCGCTATGGGATATTAAAGGTAAGGTTCTGAATGCCCCGGTCTGGCAACTGATGGGCGGGCTGGTGCGTGACAAAATTAAAGCCTACAGCTGGGTGGGCGGCGACCGCCCCGCCGAAGTAATTGACGGGATTAAGAAGCTGCGCGGCATTGGTTTCGACACCTTTAAATTAAACGGCTGCGAAGAGATGGGGCTCATCGATAATTCCCGCGCGGTTGACGCGGCGGTGAATACCGTGGCGCAAATCCGCGAAGCGTTTGGCAATGAAATTGAGTTTGGTCTCGATTTTCATGGCCGCGTTAGCGCGCCGATGGCTAAGGTATTAATTAAAGAGCTGGAGCCATATCGCCCATTATTTATTGAGGAACCGGTATTAGCCGAGCAGGCGGAATATTATCCGCGGCTGGCGGCGCAAACGCATATTCCAATTGCCGCCGGCGAACGTATGTTCTCGCGCTTTGAATTTAAACGGGTACTGGAAGCGGGCGGGGTGGCTATTTTACAGCCCGATTTGTCGCACGCAGGCGGTATTACCGAATGCTATAAAATTGCCGGAATGGCGGAAGCCTATGACGTTGGGCTGGCGCCGCACTGCCCGCTGGGGCCGATCGCGCTGGCGGCTTGTCTGCACGTCGATTTCGTTTCACATAATGCGGTCTTCCAGGAACAGAGCATGGGGATCCACTACAATAAAGGCGCCGAACTGCTTGATTTTGTGAAAAATAAAGAAGATTTCAATATGGAAGGCGGCTTCTTTAAACCTCTGATGAAGCCGGGACTGGGCGTAGAAATCGATGAGGCCCGCGTGATTGAGTTAAGTAAAAATGCGCCGGACTGGCGAAATCCGTTGTGGCGGTATGAGGATGGCTCTGTCGCCGAATGGTAAATGCTCTTCATATTTCACGCCACAGGTGCGTTGGCTGCGATTGCGCACCCCAGTCACTTACTAATGTAAGCTCCTGGGGATTTGCAATCTTGCCGCCTTCCTGCGACGTGAACTATTTAGAGCATTCGTAAGTAAAAAATAAAAAACAAAAACACCCTCTGTAAATTACCGGGCATGGTGAGCGGCTTCGCTATGCCCAAAATCTGGAGACAGATTGCGATGGATATTTCAGTTACCGCTGTAAAACCCGGGCGTCGCCGTTATCTGACGCTCATCATGATCTTTATTACCGTGGTTATTTGTTATGTTGACCGCGCCAACCTCGCCGTCGCCTCGGCGCATATTCAGGAGGAGTTTGGTATTAGCAAAGCGGAAATGGGCTACGTATTTTCCGCCTTTGCCTGGCTGTATACCCTCTGTCAGATCCCTGGCGGTTGGTTCCTTGACCGCGTGGGATCCCGGCTTACCTACTTTATCGCTATATTTGGCTGGTCCGTGGCGACGTTGTTACAAGGCTTCGCCACCGGCTTAATGTCGCTGATTGGTTTACGCGCCATTACCGGCATCTTCGAAGCGCCAGCCTTCCCGACCAATAACCGCATGGTGACCAGCTGGTTCCCGGAGCACGAACGCGCCTCTGCCGTCGGGTTTTATACCTCGGGGCAATTTGTGGGCCTGGCCTTCCTCACGCCGCTACTGATCTGGATCCAGGAGCTATTAAGCTGGCATTGGGTATTTATCGTTACCGGCGGGATCGGCATTATCTGGTCGTTAATCTGGTTTAAGGTTTATCAACCGCCGCGCCTGACTAAAAGCATCAGCAAAGCCGAACTCGACTATATCCGCGACGGCGGCGGCCTGGTGGATGGCGATGCGCCGCTGAAGAAAGAGGCGCGTCAACCATTATCCAGAGCGGACTGGAAGCTCGTCTTTCACCGTAAGCTGGTTGGCGTTTACCTTGGGCAGTTCGCGGTTACCTCTACGCTGTGGTTCTTCCTGACCTGGTTCCCGAACTACTTAACCCAGGAAAAAGGCATCACCGCGCTGAAGGCCGGCTTTATGACCACGGTGCCCTTCCTCGCCGCGTTTTTTGGCGTCCTGCTCTCCGGCTGGCTGGCGGATAAGCTGGTGAAAAAAGGTTACTCGCTGGGCGTAGCGCGCAAAACGCCGATTATCTGCGGGCTGCTGATCTCCACCTGCATCATGGGGGCAAACTATACCAACGACCCCGTGTGGATCATGGCGCTGATGGCGCTGGCATTCTTCGGCAACGGTTTTGCGTCTATCACCTGGTCGCTGGTCTCCTCCCTGGCGCCGATGCGCCTGATCGGCCTGACCGGCGGGGTGTTTAACTTTGTTGGCGGACTGGGCGGTATCACCGTACCGCTGGTGATTGGCTATCTGGCGCAGGATTACGGCTTTGGCCCGGCGCTGGTTTATATCTCCGTGGTGGCGCTGATAGGCGCGCTGTCTTATATCCTGCTGGTCGGCGATGTGAAACGTGTAGGCTAAATTTTGGCGATACGCTACCCTGATGCGTAAGTCTCGCATCAGGGTATCGTCATGAAACAAGTCACTTTTGCTCCCCGTCACCATCAGCTTACCAATATCAATACCTGGACCCCGGACAGCCAGTGGCTGGTTTTCGACGTCCGACCGTCGGGGGCCTCTTTCACCGGCGAGACCATTGAGCGGGTGAATATCCATAGCGGCGCCGTTGAGACGCTCTATCGCGCCGCTGACGGCGCCTGCGTTGGCGTGGTCACCGTACACCCGACGCAAGATAAATACGTTTTTATTCACGGCCCTGAACACCCGGATGCCAACTGGCATTACGATTTTCATCACCGCCGCGGGGTGGTGAGCTGGCAGGGTGAAACCCGCAATCTTGATGCGCTGGATATTACCGCGCCTTATACCCCCGGCGCGCTGCGCGGCGGCAGCCATGTTCATGTCTTCAGCCCTGACGGCCAGTTTGTTAGCTTCACCTATAACGACCACGTACTGCACGAGTACGATCCGGCGCTGGATCTGCGCAACGTTGGCGTGGCCGCGCCCTATGGCCCGGTGAGCCCGCAGGGCACGCATCCCCGTGAATATGCCGGCAGCCACTGGTGCGTGCTGGTGAGCCGTACCACGGCGAACCCATTACCGGGCAGCGATGAGATCAATCGCGCCTATGAAGAGGGATGGGTGGGTAATCATGCCCTGGCGTTCATTGGCGATACGTTGGCGGAAAACGGCGACAAAGTGCCTGAACTGTTTATGGTGACGCTGCCGCGGGATGAGGCGGGCTGGAAGCGGCAGGGCGATGCGCCGCTGGCCGGAAGTGCAACGACGATGCCCGCGCCGCCGGCAGGCGTCAGCCAGCGTCGTTTGACCTTTACCCACCAGCGCCGCTATCCGGGGCTGGTGAATGTGCCGCGCCATTGGGTACGCGCCAATCCGCAGGCCACCGAGATCGCCTTTCTGATGCGTGATGATGCAGGCGTTGTACAGCTGTGGCTTATCCCGCCTGCGGGCGGCGAGCCGCGTCAGTTAACACATACTGCTACGGGGATTCAGTCGGCGTTTAACTGGCATCCATCGGGCGCGTGGCTGGGATGCGTGGTGGAAAACAAAATCGCGCTCTGCGATGCCCGCAGCGGCGCGGTAAGTTATTTGACGACCGATCGCGAAAATCCGCCGTCCGCGGATGCCGTCGTATTTTCGCCGGATGGCAAATACCTGGCGTGGATGGAAGACGTCGACGGTTATCGCCAGTTATGGATAACCGAAACGCAGCGCTAGCTTAGCGCGAAGGCATTGGCGCTGGCGGGATAACGGAGTTGGTCGCCAGCGTCTCCTGCTCGCTTTTCTCGACGCGCGATTTTACCGAGCTGTCGGTGCGGAACATATCCCACGGCAGCAGCAGCGTGTCCATGACCGCGGTGAACGGCATATCGAGGGCCACCAGCGATTTCACGCCCCAGTTAGTGTCGTCATCGCCCAGCGTATGGGCGCTGGAGCGCGTGCCTGGGTAGGTTCCTTCCTTGCCGCCGGTATGCGACATCACGCTGGAGCAACCGCCCACACTAATCATCCCGCTGAACAGGACCAGCTTTAACAATCCGCTTTTCATCACTCTTCCGTCATTTTATCGGGGTTACTTCGGTTATAACGAGCCGTCCCGTGAATGCCTAGCGTTATTGCACTGCACTGTGGCGAGTATCGCACTTTGCCTTTTGTGCTTTGCAACCAGTCTAAGCATTCGCCAGCAAACTGCAAAAAAATTTGGCCGAAAAGGCCTTGAAAAGCGTCGGGGCACACCCATTTTAGTAGTGTCACCCAATGAGGATACGCCTGAGGGGTATTCCGGGTCATAACGGCTTGTCCATGATGGAAAGCCATTGAATTCTCGCTGATTTCAGGAGCTATTTACTATGCGTAATTTCGATCTCTCCCCGCTTTATCGTTCTGCTATTGGTTTCGACCGTCTGTTCAACCTGTTAGAAAATAATCAAAGCCAGGGCAACGGCGGCTACCCTCCGTATAACGTTGAATTAGTAGATGAAAACAATTACCGCATCGCGATTGCCGTCGCCGGTTTTGCGGAAAGCGAATTAGAGATAACCGCGCAAGACAATCTTCTGGTGGTGAAAGGCTCCCATGCCGCCGAGCAGAAAGAGCGCACCTACCTGTACCAGGGTATCGCGGAGCGCAACTTCGAGCGTAAATTCCAGCTCGCCGATAACATTCATATTCGCGGCGCGAACCTGGTCAACGGCCTGCTGTATATCGATCTGGAACGTGTGATTCCGGAAGCGAACAAACCGCGCCGTATCGAAATTAACTAATCGTCCTCTTCAGGCCGCACGGCGGCCTGAATATACAACTTGCTCGCCGTCAGGGAGCAAATGCGAATTCGCTGAATTCGCAGGTACCTACTCGCTTCTCAGAAGGAGAAAACACTATGCGTAACTACGATTTATCCCCACTGCTGCGTCAATGGATCGGTTTTGACAAACTGGCTAACGCCCTGCAAACCGCCGGTGAAAGCCAAACCTTCCCGCCCTATAACATCGAAAAAAGCGACGATAACCATTACCGCATTACCCTCGCGGTAGCCGGGTTCCGTCAGGAAGATTTGGATATTCAGCTGGAAGGTACGCGTCTGACCGTTAAAGGCACGCCGCAGGCCGCTGAAAAAGAGACCAAATGGTTGCACCAGGGGCTGGTGAATCAGGCCTTCAGCCTGAGTTTCACCCTCGCGGACAATATGGAAGTCTCCGGCGCCACCTTTACCAATGGCTTATTGCATATCGACTTAACCCGCCACGAGCCGGAAGTCGCCGCCCCGCAGCGTATCGCCATTAGCGAGCGCCCGGCACTGAATAGTTAATTAAGCCACATCGCTTTCAAGCCCCGATAACTCGGGGCTTTTTTGTGCGCGGGACTACATACAGTATTCCCGCCTTCAGTCATAATCCCTGTTAATAATAATGTTATTCACAGGGAAAATAGTATGAGTGATATAGCATTGACCGTCAGCGTGTTGGCGCTGGTTGCGGTGGTGGGATTGTGGATCGGTAATGTCAAAATCCGCGGCGTCGGTTTTGGCATCGGCGGCGTGCTGTTTGGCGGCATTATCGTGGGCCACTTTGTGGATCAGGCAGGGATTACGCTGAGCAGCCCGATGCTGCATTTTATCCAGGAATTCGGCCTTATTCTCTTCGTTTATACCATCGGTATTCAGGTCGGGCCGGGCTTTTTTGCCTCGTTACGCGTCGCCGGACTTAAGCTCAATCTGTTCGCGATCCTTATCGTCGTACTTGGCGGGCTGGTGACTGCGATCCTGCATAAACTGTTCAATATTCCGCTGCCGGTGGTGCTTGGTATCTTCTCCGGTGCGGTCACCAATACCCCGGCGCTTGGCGCCGGACAGCAAATCCTGCGCGATCTTGGCCTGCCGTTTGATGTCGTCGATCAGATGGGGATGAGTTACGCGATGGCCTACCCGTTTGGTATCTGCGGCATTTTGCTGACCATGTGGCTGGTGCGGCTGTTCTTCCGCATCAATGTGGAAAAAGAGGCGCAGCAGTTTGATGAGAGCAGCGGTAACGGGCACGCTCATCTGCACACCATTAACGTGCGGGTGGAGAACCCGAACCTGAATAATATGGCGATTCAGGATGTGCCAATGCTCAACAGCGACAAAATTATCTGCTCGCGGTTGAAGCGCGATGAGCTATTGATGGTGCCGGCGCCGGGTACGCTTATCCAGCATGGCGATCTGCTGCACCTGGTCGGGCGGCCGGAGGATTTACACAATGCGCAGCTGGTGATTGGTAAAGAGGTGGCGACTTCGCTCTCAACGCGCGGAACCGATCTCAAAGTGGAACGCGTGGTGGTCACTAACGAGAAGGTCTTAGGGAAGAAAATCCGCGATCTGCACTTTAAACAACGCTATGACGTCGTGATCTCGCGGCTTAATCGCGCCGGGGTGGAGCTGGTGGCCAGCAGCCATGCCAGCCTGCAGTTTGGCGACATTCTTAACTTAGTTGGGCGTCCACAGGCCATTGACGCGGTGGCCAATGAACTCGGCAACGCACAGCAAAAACTGCAACAGGTACAAATGCTACCGGTGTTTATCGGCATTGGCCTGGGGGTGCTGCTGGGGTCTATTCCGCTGTTTATTCCTGGCTTCCCGGCAGCGTTAAAACTGGGGCTGGCCGGCGGGCCGCTGATTATGGCGCTGATCCTCGGGCGTATCGGCAGCATCGGCAAGTTGTACTGGTTTATGCCGCCGAGCGCCAACCTGGCGCTGCGCGAACTCGGTATTGTGCTGTTTCTGGCGGTGGTGGGGCTGAAGTCCGGCGGCGATTTTGTCGACACCCTGCTCCACGGCGAGGGGCTCAGCTGGATCGCCTACGGTATTTTCATCACCGCTATCCCGCTGCTGACGGTGGGCATACTGGCGCGGATGCTGGCGAAGATGAACTATCTGACCCTCTGCGGGATGCTGGCGGGCTCAATGACCGACCCGCCGGCGCTGGCCTTCGCCAACAACCTGCACGCCACCAGCGGCGCGGCGGCGCTCTCCTACGCCACGGTTTATCCGTTGGTGATGTTCCTGCGGATAATCACCCCTCAGCTACTGGCCGTGCTGTTCTGGGGGCTGAGTTAGCGGGCTCTGTGCCTGGACCCGGCGCAGGTGATAATCCACCTGATACTCGCTGGCGTTGCGGAACATCACGGAATAGTTAAGAAACTCGCCGCTATCGCTGTAGGAAAGTGAGGTAATGCGCAGCAGCGGCGTCTGCTCCGGCACGTTCATTGAGCGGGCCAGCTGTTTATCCGCCAGTACCGGGGTGAGGGTTTCATAGTTGCCGCTGATGGTAATACCGCACTCTTTCTCGATATAGTCGAACTTCGACCCCTCCAGATGACCCAACGACAGATGGCGGAACAGTTTAACCGGCATATAACTGTCCTCCAGCATTAGCGGTTTACCATCGACGTAGCGCACCCGGCGTGAGAAATAGATCCGTTCATCCATTTTAATTCGCAGCTGACTGGCGATAGCCGGCGGCGCGGGCATCACTTCGAATATCAACACCTGACTCACCACTTCTTTACCCTGCTGGCGCAGAACTTCCGCCAGCCCGGTCAGGTTGCTGGTCTCATGGTGTACATCTTTGCGCGCGACATAGGTGCCGGAGCCGCGGCGGCGCACCACTAATCCACTTTCCACCAGCAGGTCAATGGCTTTGCGAATCGTCATGCGCGCCACGCCGAACTCCTGCGCCAGTTTTTTCTCGCCCGGTAACGGGCTGCCAATGTTGAAATCGGAAGAGTTGAGCCGTAAACGCAGTTTGTCAGCAATAGATTTGTAGATCACCAGTAGACCTCTATTCGTCATTGATGAATCAGCGATGGCCAGCTGACGTGAATTATAAAATTATAAAAAACAATAAATTAAAAACTATTGCTGACGTTGATTTCGTCACCTCCATTCATCGTGTCTATGTTTTACGCAAAAAGTAGACAACATTGACCGAATTAAAACCATGAATGCGATCACGAATCGCAGCGGCGCAGCATGTTGCCGACGGGGCGAATTCCTATGCTCGAAGCAGGCCGGTAAAGAACAAAAAAAGGCCACTTACCCTACGAGTTGTTACATGAGGATTTTCAAATGCTCAGTCAAATACAACGCTTTGGCGGCGCCATGTTTACCCCGGTTTTGCTGTTCCCATTCGCCGGGATTGTGGTGGGTATCGCCATTATGCTGCGTAATCCGATGTTTGTCGGCGAAGCGCTCACCGCACCCGATAGCCTGTTCGCGCAAATTGTTCACATCATTGAAGAGGGCGGCTGGACCGTCTTTCGTAATATGCCGCTGATTTTCGCCGTCGGCCTGCCGATTGGCCTGGCGAAGCAGGCCCAGGGCCGGGCCTGCCTGGCGGTACTGGTCAGTTTTCTTACCTGGAACTACTTCATCAACGCCATGGGGATGACCTGGGGCCACTTCTTCGGCGTTGATTTCACCCTGGATCCCACGGCGGGAAGCGGCCTGACGATGATTGCCGGGATTAAAACCCTGGATACCAGCATTATCGGAGCCATCGTTATCTCCGGCATCGTCACCGCGCTGCACAATCGTTACTTCGATAAACCGCTGCCGGTGTTCCTCGGTATTTTTCAGGGATCGTCGTTCGTGGTGATAGTTGCCTTTCTCGCGATGATCCCTTGTGCCTGGCTAACGCTGCTCGGCTGGCCGAAGGTACAGATGGGGATTGAGTCGCTGCAGGCTTTCCTGCGCTCAGCCGGCGCGCTCGGGGTGTGGGTTTACATCTTTCTTGAGCGCATTTTGATCCCGACCGGCCTGCATCACTTTGTCTATGGGCCATTTATCTTTGGTCCGGCGGTAGTGGAAGGCGGCATCCAGGTCTACTGGGCGCAGCATCTGCAGGAATTTAGCCAGAGCGTTGAACCGTTGAAAGCGCTGTTCCCTGAGGGCGGTTTTGCGCTGCATGGCAATTCGAAAGTCTTTGGTTCGGTGGGTATTGCGCTGGCGCTTTACTTCACCGCCGCGCCGCAAAACCGGGTGAAGGTCGCGGGTTTGCTGATCCCCGCCACCCTGACCGCGGTGCTGGTGGGCATTACCGAGCCACTCGAGTTTACCTTCTTGTTTATCTCACCGCTGCTATTTGCCGTGCATGCGCTGCTGGCGGCCACCATGGCGACGGTGATGTATATCTGCGGCGTCGTGGGGAACTTCGGCGGTGGCCTGCTCGATCAGTTCCTGCCGCAAAACTGGATCCCGATGTTCCATCACCACGCGTCGATGATGTTTATCCAGATAGGCATCGGCGTCTGCTTTACCGGCATCTACTTCGTCATCTTCCGCACCCTGATTCTGCGCCTGAACCTGAAAACGCCGGGTCGCGAAGACAGCGAAATCAAGCTTTACAGCAAAGCGGATTATCAGGAGGCGCGCGGTAAAACCAGCGTGGCGGCAGCTGCGGAAAACAAGCTGGGTCAGGCCGCCGGCTTCCTGCAGGCGCTGGGCGGGGCCGGCAATATTGAAAGCATCAATAACTGCGCCACCCGACTGCGTATTGCGCTGGTGGATATGGCGAAAACGCAAAGCGACGAGGTGTTTAAAGCACTCGGCGCTCACGGCGTGGTCCGCCGCGGCAACGGCATTCAGGTCATTGTTGGTCTGCATGTCCCGCAGGTTCGCGACCAGCTGGAAACCTTAATGAAAGATTCTTTATCGACCGAACACACCACCATGACGGAGGCAGTATCATGAAAAAATTCTCAGTTGTTATCGCAGGCGGCGGCAGTACCTTTACCCCTGGCATCGTTTTAATGCTGTTGGCAAACCGCGATCGTTTCCCGCTGCGGGCGCTAAAATTTTATGACAACGACGGCGCGCGTCAGGAGACTATCGCCGAAGCCTGTAAAATTATCCTCAAAGAACAGGCGCCAGAGATTGAGTTCAGCTACACCACCGACCCGCAGGCCGCCTTTAGCGATGTCGACTTCGTGATGGCGCACATCCGCGTCGGCAAATACCCGATGCGCGAGCAAGATGAAAAAATACCGCTGCGCCACGGCGTGTTGGGTCAGGAAACCTGCGGACCGGGCGGGATTGCCTATGGTATGCGCTCTATCGGCGGCGTGCTGGAGTTGGTGGATTATATGGAGAAATATTCGCCAAACGCCTGGATGCTCAACTACTCCAACCCGGCGGCGATAGTGGCTGAAGCCACACGTCGCCTGCGGCCTAATGCTAAAATTCTCAATATTTGCGATATGCCGATCGGCATTGAAGGGCGGATGGCGCAAATCGTCGGGCTGAAAGACCGCAAACAGATGCGCGTGCGTTACTACGGCCTTAATCACTTCGGCTGGTGGACCTCGATTGAAGATCTCGACGGCAACGATTTGATGCCGAAACTGCGCGAGTATGTGGCGAAATACGGCTATGTACCGCCATCGAACGACCCGCACACAGAGGCCAGCTGGAACGATACGTTTGCCAAAGCGAAAGATGTACAGGCGCTGGATCCGCAAACGATGCCAAACACTTACCTGAAATATTATCTGTTCCCGGATTACGTGGTCGCGCACTCCAACCCGGAGCGTACCCGCGCGAATGAGGTAATGGATCATCGGGAGAAAAACGTCTTTAGCGCCTGCCGGGCGATTATTGCCGCCGGTAAATCTTCCGCGGGCGATCTGGAGATCGATGAACACGCGTCGTATATCGTCGATTTAGCGACGGCTATCGCCTTTAACACTCAGGAACGAATGTTGTTGATTGTGCCGAACAATGGCGCAATCCATAACTTTGATGCCGACGCGATGGTAGAGATCCCTTGTCTGGTCGGGCATAACGGACCGGAGCCGTTGACGGTGGGCGATATTCCGCATTTCCAGAAAGGGATGATGAGCCAGCAGGTGGCGGTGGAAAAACTGGTGGTGGATGCGTGGGAGCAGCGTTCATATCACAAGCTGTGGCAGGCGATTACGCTATCGAAAACCGTACCGAGCGCCTCGGTGGCGAAAGCGATCCTCGATGACCTGATTGCCGCCAATAAAGCGTACTGGCCTGAGCTGCATTAACCCTCGTTTTACCGGCATCCATCGGGTGCCGGTTCTTCTCTCCTGTTCGTGATTTAGGCTATGCTGTGGCCTGTTTGCCTGACGAACAAGGACTGCTGATGAAAATTTCCCGCATTGGCGAAGCGCCGGATTACCGCTTTTCGCTGGCCAATGAACGCACCTTTCTGGCGTGGATCCGTACGGCGCTCGGCTTTCTCGCCGCGGGCGTCGGGCTCGATCAGCTGGCGCCGGATTTTGCCACTCCGCTTATTCGCGAAGTGCTGGCGCTGCTGCTGTGCCTGTTTGCCGGCGGGCTGGCGGTGTATGGCTATCTGCGCTGGTTGAGTAACGAAAAGGCGATGCGCCTGAAGCAGGATCTTCCCTATACCCGTACGCTGCTGGTGATTAGCGTCCTGCTGCTGGCGGTCGTGGCGGCGGTGATGCTGCTGGTGCTGTATGGCGGATAAACGC
Organism: Klebsiella sp. JN_Kp122; assembly: GCF_040062085.1. Taxonomy (NCBI): domain Bacteria; kingdom Pseudomonadati; phylum Pseudomonadota; class Gammaproteobacteria; order Enterobacterales; family Enterobacteriaceae; genus Klebsiella; species Klebsiella sp. JN_Kp122. Next base: position 73,729 of record NZ_JBEAHW010000014.1, on the reverse strand, counting down.
CGGGCGCGGCGGGAGAACGATCCCGGTTTACAGCCGGAGCGCACCTCGCTGGCGTGGTTTCGCACCCTATTGGGCTACGGGGCGCTGATGGCGCTGGCGATTAAGCATAACTGGCATAGCGCCGGGCTGGCGTTCTGGATATCGATTGGCGTACTGGCAGTGGTGGCGATCATTCTCTGGCGCTACACCCGCAGTCGCCATTTAATGGATGTCGGCGAGAGCGATTTTTTGCAGCCGGGAGCAGTTCGTGACAAATTTTTGATCTCCCTCGCAGTGCTTTCGCTGTCATTATTGTTTGCTGTAACGCATCTACGGCAGATCATTTTATTTCTTAAGGATGTGACATGACAGGATGTCGGACAGAATGCCACTCCCTCGCTCATAACGAACCGGCAGTGCAGGAGGTGAAAGTTTATCGCCACCATTGCCAGCAACCGCTGCAGTTCTATCGGGAGCTACGCGCACAGGGCGTGCGCGCCGTTCGTTTTATTCCACAGCTCAGAGCGGAAGATGCCAATGCATGGGGAAATTTCCTTTGCGCCATTTTCCACATCTGGGCGCGGGAAGATATTGGCCGCATAACGATTACGTTATTTGAGGAAACCCTGCGTATCTGGTGCGGCGAACCGCTGCGCGAACAACGGCAGTTGGCCGCCAATAGCGCCTGTTTTGTCTGTGCGTGGCGGCGATTATGCGCAGGCGACGACGATCCGCTCTGTGAAGGCTACCGCCAGTTCTATGTCGCTAGCGCGCCCTGTATGCGGGTCATGCGCGATCTGCGTAAACAGCAGCGGTCACCGGGCGAACTGATGCCGCTGCTGCGAGCGATTTAACGCCCCTTCGCCAGATACTGCGCCATCTCTTCTTCCGGCACCATGCCGCCGCCGGTCGCCCATATCAGGTGAGTGGAGTGGCGTAGCTGTTCGTCGCTCAGTCCTTGTAGCTGATGGTACGCTTTACTGGCGCAGACGCGCTGCGGCCCGGCCATCCCGGCCAGCGCGGACGGCTCAAGGCGAATGTTTTCCGCCGTTGCCAGCCAGCCCAGCATGTCGTACATCGTTTGATCGTCGAGGGTATACAGGCCGTCGAGCAGGCGCTCCATCGCCCGGCCAACGAAGCCGGAAGCGCGGCCGACCGCCAGACCATCGGCGGCGGTCAGGTTATCTATCCCCAAATCCTGCACCGCAATCTGGTCATGGAGCCCGGTGTAAATGCCGAGCAGCATGCATGGGGAATGGGTCGGTTCGGCGAACAGACAGTGAACGTGGTCGCCAAACGCCAGTTTCAGGCCGAATGCGACGCCGCCGGGGCCGCCGCCAACGCCGCATGGCAGATAGACAAATAGTGGGTGATCGGCATCGACCACGCGTCCTGCCTGGGCAAACTGCGCTTTCAGGCGCTCGCCGGCCACGGCATAGCCGAGGAACAGCGTGCGCGAGTTTTCATCGTCGATGAAAAAGCAGTTTGGGTCGGATTCCGCCGCCTTGCGCCCCTGTTCGACCGCCACGCCGTAATCTTCTTCATACTCAACGACCGTTACGCCGTGGCTGCGCAGTTTGGCCTTTTTCCATGCGCGGGCATCCGCCGACATATGCACCGTGACCTTAAAACCGATGCGCGCGCTCATGATGCCGATCGACATACCGAGGTTGCCGGTAGAACCGACGGCGATGCTGTACTGGCTGAAGAACTGTTTGAATTCCGGCGTCAGCAATTTGCGATAATCATCTGCGATGGTGAGCAGCCCGGCTTCCAGCGCCAGCTTTTCCGCATGGGTCAGCACTTCATAAATGCCGCCGCGCGCCTTAATGGAACCCGAAATCGGCAGGTGGCTATCTTTTTTCAGTAACAGATCGCCATTAATCGGCTGATTGAATTGTTGCTCGAGGCGGCGTTTCATTGCCGGAATGGCAACCACTTCTGATTCGATAATCCCGCCGGTGGCGGCCGTTTCCGGAAAGGCTTCCGCCAGATACGGCGCGAAGCGCTGAAGGCGTTCGTGAGCGTCTTTTACATCTTCGGCGGTCAGGCCGACATAGGGCAAACCTTGCGCCAGCGTCGTCGTCGCCGGGTTAAACCAGGTGGTTTCTTTCAGCGCGATCAGCTCCTGTACAAGCGGGAAGGTCGCGGTTAATTGGGTCAGGTCAGCGTTTTTCATATTACGTCTCGTTCGCTTAGATGATGAAAGAAAGCAGGAAGGTGGCGGCGAGTGCAAGTAAAGAAGCGATAAATGTCGCCGTCGTATAATACTTGAATGTTTCGCTGAGGCTTGCGCCACAGTATTGTTTCACCAGCCAGAACAGGGAATCCGTTACGATCGTGCAGCCAATCGCGCCGGAACCGATGGCAATAGCGATGATCTCCGGACTTACGCCGGGATACAGCGGCAGCATCGGCGCGACGATAGCGGTGGCGCCCATCATGGCCACGGTAGCGGAACCGACGGCGGCGTGAAGGATCAGGGCCACCAGCCAGGCCAGCAGAATCGGATGCATATGCAGATTCGAGAGGATCACCGCCAGGCTATCGGCCAGGCCGCTGGATTTCAAAATCGCGTTGAACGCGCCACCCGCGCCAATAATCAGCAGAATATTAGCAATCGATCCGAAGCCGTTTTCAGTATGGGTCAGCAGGACGCCCATCCCCATTTGCCGACGAATACCAAGAATGTAATAAGCGACAAAAACGGCAATAAACATCGCGGTGATCGGGTTGCCGATAAATTCCAGCAACATATACAGCGTGCCGCCTTTAGTCATATTCAATTCAGCGACGGTTTTCACCAGCATCAGCCCAATCGGCAGCAGCACGGTAAATAGCGTAGCGCCGAGCGAGGGCAGCGTCGATTCTTCGCGTACTTCAAGGTTAGAAAACTCGGTCGGCACCGGTTTAAACGGCAGGCGGTTGCCGAGCAGCTTGAGGAACAATGGGCCGCCAACCAGCGAGGCAATCAGGCCCACCAGCAGGCCATAGACGATGACCGTACCGATATCTGCGCCGAGTTTATTCGCCACGAACAGCGCGGCCGGATGCGGCGGCACCACGCAATGCACCGCCATCAGCGCGGTACACAGGGGGATGGCCAGCTTCAGCAGCGAGGTATTGGTTTTTTTGGCAATGGAGAACGCCAGCGGGATTAGCAGCACCACGCCGACTTCAACAAACAGCGTAATACCGCAGATCAGGCCAACCAGCACCATAATTACGTCTGCCGACAACCAGCGACAGCGCTGCAGCGCCAGGCCGATGCGTTCCGCCGCGCCGGAGACTTCCATCATCTTCCCGAGGATGGTACCGAGACCGATCACCGCCGCCAGGAAACCAAGCGTACCGCCAATACCGCTCTCAATGGCGTTGACCATATCCAGCGGCCCCATGCCCATCATCGCGCCGACGAAAAAGCTCGCCAGCAGGAGCGCCAGAAACGGATGAAACTTCAGTTTGACGATCGTTAAAACGATTAACACGATACTGATAAATAGCGTGCCTACCACCCAGATTTGAGATTCCATACCCCACCTCGCCGTAAATAACGTGTGGTTATTGAACAGAAAAGCGACATAGGCTGACAAACGATATAAATCGCCTTTCAGGTGAGCCAGATTGATGCAAAAGCGTGATTTGGTTCTTAAATAGACCGTTAAATGTGTATTGGGTCACTTTTATTCATCTTTCAGGCGCGCTCCGGCTGCGTTTTTTTTACACTTACCGGCAAAGAAAAGGCGAGGAATTGTGATGGATGTGATGAAAGAGATAGGCAATCGGCTGCTGAACGGCTGGCAGTTGTCAAAGCTGTACACCTTTGAAGTCGCGGCTCGCCATGAGTCCTTTGCACTGGCGGCGGAAGAGCTGTCGCTGACGCCGAGCGCCGTTAGCCATCGCATCAACCAGCTGGAAGAAGAGCTGGGTATTCAGCTATTTATACGTTCTCACCGCAAGGTGGAGCTGACCCGCGAGGGGCGGCGGGTATTCTGGGCGTTGAAATCCTCGCTGGATAGCCTTAACCAGGAGATTCTGGATATTAAAAATCAGGAGCTCTCCGGCACGCTGACGGTGTACTCGCGCCCGTCGATCGCGCAGTGCTGGCTGGTACCGGCGCTGGGCGATTTCACTCGCCGCTATCCGTCCATCTCGCTGACTGTGCTCACCGGCAACGATAACGTCAATCTACAGCGGGCGGGTATCGATCTGGCAATCTATTTTGATGACGCGCCGTCAACACAGCTCAGCCATCATTTTCTGATGGATGAAGCGATCGTGCCGGTATGTACGCCGAAATACGCGCAACAGCAGCAGTTAATCCACAATCCAGGCAATCTGCGCTACTGCACGTTACTCCATGACCGCCAGGCATGGAGCAATGATTCCGGTACCGATGAGTGGTTCAGCTGGGCGCAGCAATTTGCGATTGAATTGCCGCAATCGTCGGGTATCGGCTTCGATCGTTCTGATTTAGCGGTGATTGCGGCGATGAATCACGTCGGGGTAGCGATGGGGCGTAAGCGGCTGGTGCAGAAGCGGTTAGATAGCGGGGAGCTTATCGCGCCGTTCGGCGACATGACGCTGAAGTGTCACCAGCACTACTATGTGACGACCCTGCCGGGCCGTCAGTGGCCGAAAATCGACGCCTTTATCGAATGGTTGCACAGCCTGACATAAGGCAAAAGCAGCCGCCGGGGGGGTAGCCCGGATAAGGCGTAAGCCGCTATCCGGGGAGCGCCAGCGGCGCTTAGACCGGCTGCTGGTGGCTGGTAAAGCGCGAGGCCAGCGGCAGCCAGCACAGCAGAATCAACAGCCCCATTAACATCATCAGCAGGCCGAGGCTGCTTTGCCCGGTTTGCGGCATCATTGCCGACAGCCAGGCCAGCACGCCGGAGCCGATATTCTGCAGGCCGCCAACCAGCGCGCCAGCGGTACCGGCGAGGAACGGGAATGGTTCCATCGCGCCGCTGGTAGCCAGCGGGAACAACATACCCGCGCCGAAGAAGAACAGCGCCGCAGGCACCAGCAGTGTCCAGACGGTCATAATGCCGAACAGCCCCGGCAACCACATCATAATTCCCGCCAGCAGGCAGCAGATAACCGACTGCCACATCAGCGTTGAAAAGCGTTTATTCGGACGGCCAGCGAACCACGCGCCGAAGAACGCCGCCGGGATCGGCAGAATAAACAGAATACTGACCGCCATACTGCTCAGGCCAAGGACCGCGCCCATCAGCACGCCGGAACAGGCTTCGAACACCGCAATCCCGGCCAGCCCGCCCACCAGCATCAACAGGTAACAGTTAAAGGCGCCGGTACCGAACAGCGTTTTGTAGCTGGCCAGTAGTTTCGTCCGCGGCGCGCCTTGTGGGCGCGTTTCCGGCATCCATTTCGCCATACTAATCGTCACGCCAGCGCACAGTATGAGCAGGAAAGCGTAGCAGGCGCGCCAGTTCCACAGGGTATCAAGGATGCCGCCGAGCAGCGGCGCAATCAGCGGGCTGACCAATATTCCCATATTCAACAGGCTATTAGCGTGACGCAGCTGCGCGCCTTCATACAGGTCTCGCGGCAGGGTGCGCGCCATCACGCCGCCGACGCCGGTGCCCATCCCCTGCATGGCGCTGGCGGCGATCAATACCGGCAGGCTATGGGTAGTGATGGCAACCAGCGTCGCCAGCATAAAAATAGACATCCCTACGAGGATCACCGGGCGGCGGCCCACGCGGTCGGAGAGCGGGCCGTAGAACAGCTGGGAAATGCCGTACGTCAGGAGATAGGCCGCCATCACGCTTTGTACCGCCCCTTCGCGGACGTTAAGCGATACCGCCATGTCGGCGATAGCCGGAATATAAATGGTCTGCGCCATCTGGCCAACGGCCACCAGCAGTACCAGCATCAACAACAAATTGAAGTTCTTATGCCGTTTCATGTCGATGAATACTTCGTGAGCAATGAGAAATGAAGAATATGTGACTGGCACACCCCTTAAACGATGGAGGAATCTACCACAATAAAATGACAGAACAACTACATAGCACCGATTGTTGGGGAAAATTCAGGCAGGTTTTGTAAACAGGATCGGCAACTAATGTTGCCATTTTAATCTATGAGAGGCGCAGCAGGATTGCTCCGGCGGCAATACCGCAGGCGGCAACGATGCGCAGCGCTACCACCTGTTCTTTCAGGACGATAAACGCGATCAGCGCGCCGAACAGAATGGAGGTTTCACGCAGCGCGGCGACCACCGCCAGCGGCGCCTGAGTCATCGCCCATAGCGCCAGGCCGTAGGATCCCATGGTGCCGACGCCGCCGAGGATGCCTTTTTTCCAGTGCTGGCGTAAATAACGGCTGGCTTCGCGCCGCCGCGCCACCATCGCCCAGCACAGCAGGCAGCAACCGTTCATAAAAAAGGTCCACAGGGTATAGCCGAGCGCCGATCCCGCCAGCCGTACCCCGGTGCCGTCCACCAGCGTATAACCCGCAATAAAACAGGCGTTGATCAGCGCCAGCATGATGCCTTTGCGGGAACTGACGCGGCCGTTAAAGGCCATCGCCAGAATCGCCAGGCAGATGACGCCAATCCCCAACCAGGCTAGCGGCGATAAGCGATCGCCGAGAAATATCACGCTGATAGCCGCGACCAGCAACGGCGCGGTGCCGCGCATTAGCGGATAGGTCTGGCTCATATCCGACACCTGATAGGTCTTCGCCACCAGTACCGTATACACCACCTGTAATGCACATGACACCACCAGATAGGGGGCGCTGGCCAGCGTCGGCTGTGGCGCGAAGGGGAGCATCACCAGGGCGATCAGCGAGGCCGACCCGCTGACGCTTATCGCCGCGTACATTTTATCGCCGCTGGCTTTGACGATAGCGTTCCAGCTGGCGTGGAGCAGTGCGGCGAAAAGCAAAATGCAGAATACGGTGATGGTCATCGCAGGCAGATTCAGCAGTTAAGGTCAGCGGACTGTAACATGACCCCGTTCCGCCAGCCAGCCACGCTTACAGCGAGCAGAACAGGCGATGCGTGACCCGCGGCTCATCGTATACCGGGCGGAAACCAAAGCGTTCATAAAAGGGCCAGGCCTGCGCCGGGGCATGAGTGTTAAGGAAATCGAACCAGGCGCCGGAATGCGTGATGACCGAGACCAGCAGCTGCTGGCCAATTCCCTGGCGGCGATGGCTATCGCGAATATAGAGATGGCGAATGCGCCCGGCCCGCGGCTGCTGGCTGAAGGGGTCGACGTTCAGACCGCAGACCCCAACTAACTGGCCACGGACGAACGCGCCCAGCAGCTTTTCACCAGGGGCGTTAAAGCGGTTTTTGCCGCTTTGCCAGTTTTCCGCCAGACGGCGCAGCATATCGAAGTGCTGTTCAAGGCTTTCGGCGCGCAGCGCAACGAACCCCGGATCCTCCGGCGTTGTTGCGGCAATTAATAGCGGTGGCATGGTTCCTCCATCAAGTCTTCCCGGAACGCCCGCAGGACGCCTGTAGGGGGGCGGTTTCCCGCCCCCCTCAGGTGCGACTTGAACCTGAATCAGCGGAACTGTTTCAGGACTGCATCAAGTAGTTGCAACACAGCAACCATGAGTTTCAGGATTAAAATAATAATATCCATTCCGCCCATACGCGCGTCTCCTGTGGTTAAGGAGCACAATAAGCTGACGTACCTTTCCGCTGCCTGTTGCCAGCTTATCCCTGTTCTCACAGGGGTTGCGCAGTGGTGGCCGTACGGGCCGGACACGACGCATTGTTGACGTAACACAGTGTGCTCTCTCGGGGTTAAGGCACTGACGGCACCACCCGTTTCAGCCAGGACTTCGTTGCGCCGGTCAAACTTGCGGCCCCCGAATGGCACAAAGTGAACACATCCAGTATAGATAAATACTGTATGTATGAACAGTATTTTTTGGACAAATTCGCACCCGCCATCCATACTCTATGACAGAGAAATTTCGACCTTAAATTGCGCGAATTGCAGCGATCGCGTATACTTTTGTCGTTGACGTAATACAGTGTGCTTGCGGCTACCACCCGTAAAAATGCTGATAAAAACCTCGCTCCGGCGGGGTTTTTTGTTTTCTGCCGCTGATGTCGCGAACTGTGATCTTTCGCGCAAATTCTCGTGGATGAAAATAAATCCATTGTGAAAACGCAAAACCTGTGTTTGTATAAATTCAGCTTATTTTTCGACACAACAGGTCCCTAATGAACGCTGCCATGATGACTTCGACCCTACTAAAAACCGCGCCTGCCGCGGTGGTCGTCGTGTCTGTGGTGGTCGTCGTCGGCAATGCGCCGTAGGGTCCGGAACAACACGAATTCCAAACCCCGCCGGCGCAAACCGAGCGGGGTTTTTTGTTGGCGAGCCCCCCGGTAAAGTCGGCCCAGAATAAAAGGACTGGAGCATGGCAAGTTCGGGCACCACATCAAACACAATGCGCTTTACCGGCGCGCAGCTGGTTGTTCATTTACTGGAACGCCAGGGTATCACTATGGTCAGCGGCATTCCGGGCGGCTCCATCCTGCCTATCTATGATGCCTTGAGCCAAAGCACGCAGATCCGCCACATCCTGGCACGCCACGAGCAGGGGGCGGGTTTTATCGCTCAGGGGATGGCGCGTACCGAAGGTAAACCCGCGGTCTGCATGGCCTGTAGCGGCCCTGGCGCCACCAACCTGATTACCGCCATCGCCGATGCTCGCCTCGATTCTATTCCGCTGGTCTGCATCACCGGCCAGGTTCCGGCCTCAATGATCGGCACCGATGCCTTCCAGGAAGTCGATACCTACGGCATTTCTATCCCCATCACCAAGCATAACTACCTGGTGCGCGACATCGCCGAGCTGCCGCAGGTGATGAGTGACGCCTTCCGTATTGCCCAGTCCGGGCGCCCCGGGCCGGTGTGGATAGACATTCCTAAGGACGTACAGGCGGCGACCATTGAGCTGGAAACGCTGCCGGAGCCAGGCGAGCGCGCCCCGGCACCGGCATTCGCGCCTGAAAGCGTGCGTGAAGCGGCGGCAATGATCAACGCGGCGAAACGCCCGGTACTGTATCTGGGCGGCGGCGTGATTAATGCGCCGCAGCCGATTCGGGACCTGGCGGAAAAAGCCAACCTGCCGACCACCATGACCTTAATGGCGCTGGGTATGCTGCCGAAGGCGCACCCGCTGTCGCTGGGCATGCTGGGGATGCACGGCGCGCGCAGCACTAACTTTATTCTGCAAGAAGCTGATTTACTGATTGTTTTAGGCGCGCGTTTTGATGACCGGGCGATTGGCAAGACCGAGCAGTTCTGCCCGAACGCGAAGATTATTCACGTCGATATCGACCGCTCTGAGCTTGGCAAAATTAAGCAACCTCACGTAGCGATTCAGGGCGATGTGGCGGAGGTCTTAGCCCAGCTTATTCCGCAGATTGAGGCGCAGCCGCGTGATGAGTGGCGCCAACTGGTGGCTGATTTACAAAGAGAATTCCCCTGCGCCATCCCGCAGGAAAGCGATCCGCTCTCCCATTACGGCCTGATTAACGCCGTGGCCGCCTGCGTTGATGATGAGGCGATCCTCACCACCGATGTGGGTCAGCATCAGATGTGGACGGCGCAGGCCTATCCGCTCAACCGTCCGCGCCAGTGGCTGACTTCCGGCGGTCTCGGCACCATGGGCTTCGGCCTGCCGGCGGCCATCGGCGCGGCGCTGGCGAATCCGCAACGTAAGGTTATTTGTTTCTCCGGTGACGGCAGCCTGATGATGAATATTCAGGAGATGGCCACCGCCGCCGAAAATCAGTTGGATGTAAAAATTATCCTGATGAACAACGAAGCGCTGGGGCTGGTGCATCAGCAGCAGAGCCTGTTCTATCAGCAGGGCGTCTTCGCCGCGACCTATCCGGGGATGATTAACTTTATGCAGATAGCTGCCGGTTTTGGTCTGCAAACCTGTGATTTAAATAACGAATCCGATCCGCAGGCGGCGCTGCAGGCGATTATCGACCGCCCTGGTCCGGCGTTGATCCACGTGCGTATCGACGCTCAGCAGAAAGTGTATCCGATGGTACCGCCGGGTGCGGCCAATACTGAGATGGTGGGGGAATAAGCCATGCAAAAGCAACACGATAACGTCATTCTGGAACTCACCGTCCGCAACCACCCTGGCGTGATGACCCACGTCTGCGGGCTATTTGCCCGCCGCGCGTTTAACGTTGAAGGTATTCTCTGCTTGCCGATTCAGGGCAGCGAGCACAGCCGCATCTGGCTGCTGGTAAATGATGACCAGCGGCTGGGGCAGATGATTAGCCAGATTGAAAAGCTGGAAGATGTCACCAATGTGGCGCGTAACCAGTCCGATCCCACCATGTTTAACAAAATTGCGGTGTTCTTCGAATAGCGCTCAAGGCTTGAACAGCTACGCGCTTACCGCTAAGGTAAGCGCCTTTGCCGGATGGCGCTGCGCTTATCCGGCCTACAGGGAGTGAATCCGTAGGCCGGATAAGGCGTTTACGCCGCCATCCGGCGCTTTCAGGCACCAGGAAACACCATGATTACCATCGCCCTTATTGACGATCATTTGATTGTCCGCTCCGGTTTTGCTCAGCTACTGGGGCTGGAAGCTGATTTTCAGGTTGTCGCTGAATTCGGCTGTGGACGGGAGGCGCTGGCGGGGCTACCGGGGCGCGGTGTACAGGTTTGTATCTGCGATATCTCAATGCCGGATATTTCCGGGCTGGAGCTGTTAAGCCAGCTGCCTAAGGGGATGGCGACCATCATGCTGTCGGTGCACGATAGCCCGGCGCTGATCGAGCAGGCGCTGAACGCCGGCGCGCGCGGCTTCCTGTCGAAACGCTGCAGTCCGGATGAACTGATCGCCGCGGTCCGCACCGTGGCGGCGGGCGGTTGCTATCTCACGCCGGATATCGCCATGAAGCTGGCCGCCGGGCGCCAGGATCCGCTCACCAAACGCGAACGCCAGGTGGCGGAAAAGCTGGCGCAGGGTATGGCGGTGAAAGAGATCGCCGCCGAGCTCGGTCTGTCGCCGAAAACCGTTCACGTTCATCGCGCCAACCTGCTGGAAAAGCTGGGCGTCAGTAATGACGTTGAGCTGGCGCGCCGCATGTTCGATAGCTGGCAATGAACACCGTCGTTTCACGATTGCTGTCGGTGATCGGCTGCGCCTTTATCTTCTCAACCGCCTGGTTCTGCCTGTGGAGTATCAGTCTGCATCTGGTGGAACGCGCGGATTTAGCGGTGCTGCTGTTTCCCTTTGGCCTGCGTTTAGGGCTGATGCTGCAATGCCCGCGTGGCTACTGGCCGGTGCTGCTGGGAGCCGAGTGGCTGCTTATCTTCTGGCTGGCGCAGGAAGTGGCGCTGGCGCACCCGATAATATTGATGACCGGAAGTCTGCTGACCCTGCTGCCGGTGGCATTGATTTCACGCTATCGCCAGCAGCGAGACTGGCTGACATTGTTGCGCCAGGGCGGGGCACTGATCGCCGCCTCGCTGCTGCAATCGCTGCCGTGGCTGGCGCAAGAAGGCAGTGAGGGACTGACCGCGCTGTTGTTGACGCTGACCGGCGGCCTGACGCTGGCGCCGACCTGCCTGGTTATCTGGCATTATCTGACCAGTACCGTCTGGCGGCCGCTGGGACCGTCGCTGGTGTCGCAGCCGGTTAACTGGCGCGGCCGGCATCTGATCTGGTACCTGCTGCTCTTTACCGTCAGCCTGTGGCTACAGCTCGGGTTGCCCGCCGAACTCTCCCGCTTTACCCCTTTTTGTCTGGCGCTGCCGATTATCGCTCTCGCCTGGCACTACGGCTGGCAGGGGGCGCTGATCGCCACCCTGATGAACGCCATTGCGCTGATTGCCAGCCAGACCTGGCACGATCACCCGGTTGATTTATTGCTTTCACTGCTGGCGCAGAGCCTGACCGGACTGCTGCTGGGGGCGGGGATCCAGCGATTGCGCGAGCTTAACCTGTCGCTACAGAACGAGCTGGCGCGCAATCGGCGGCTGGCGGAACGCCTGCTGGAAACGGAAGAGAGCGTGCGGCGTGACGTGGCGCGCGAGCTCCACGATGATATTGGCCAGACTATCACGGCAATTCGCACCCAGGCGGGGATCGTGCAGCGTCTGGCGCCAAACAACGCCAGCGTACGGCAGAGCGGCCAGTTGATAGAACAGCTGTCGCTGGGGGTTTACGACTCTGTGCGAAGACTGCTTGGTCGTCTGCGTCCGCGCCAGCTTGACGATCTGCCGCTTGAACAGGCGGTACGTTCGTTGATGCGTGAAATGGAACTGGAAGACCGCGGTATCGTCAGTCATCTCGAATGGCGGATTAACGAGGCGGGGCTGAGCGAAAACCAGCGCGTGACGCTGTTTCGCGTTTGCCAGGAGGGACTGAATAATATCGTCAAGCACGCCAACGCCAGCGCCGTCACCCTCCAGGGCTGGCAACAGGATGGGCAATTGATGCTGGTGCTGGAAGATGACGGCTGCGGCCTGCCGCCGGGGTCGAATCTGCAGGGGTTCGGCCTGACCGGCATGCGTGAGCGCGTGACAGCGCTGGGTGGTACGTTAACTATCTCCTGCACACACGGTACCCGCGTGTGCGTCAATTTACCGCTGCGTTACGCCTGAAAGGAGCGCCGATGTTTGCCTTTTTAAAAGCGCCGCCGGACGCCGCGCCAATTAGCGATAAACGCGAGCTGGACGAGCGTTATCGTTACTGGCGTCGCCATATTCTGCTTACCATCTGGCTTGGTTACGCGCTGTTTTATTTCACCCGCAAAAGCTTTAATGCCGCGGTTCCCGAGATCCTCGCCAGTAACGTGCTGACCCGCAGCGATATCGGCCTGCTGGCCACGCTGTTTTACATCACTTACGGGCTGTCGAAATTTTTCTCCGGTATCGTCAGCGACCGCTCCGACGCCCGCTATTTTATGGGGCTGGGGCTGATTGCCACCGGGGTGGTGAATATTCTGTTCGGTTTTTCCACTTCGCTATGGGCCTTCGCGCTGCTGTGGGCGCTGAATGCCTTCTTCCAGGGCTGGGGCTCGCCGGTGTGCGCCCGGCTGCTGACGGCCTGGTATTCGCGAACCGAGCGCGGCGGCTGGTGGGCGCTATGGAATACCGCGCATAACGTCGGCGGCGCGCTGATCCCAATGGTCGTGGGCGCGGCGGCGCTGCATTACGGCTGGCGAATGGGGATGACGATTGCCGGCTGTCTGGCGATCCTTGCTGGACTGTATCTGTGCTGGCGGCTTCGCGATCGCCCGCAGGCGGTGGGGTTACCCGCCGTGGGCGACTGGCGTCACGATGCGCTGGAAATCGCCCAGCAGCAGGAAGGCGCAGGGCTGACGCGCAAAGAGATTCTGACCCGCTACGTGCTGGCCAATCCCTATATCTGGCTGCTGTCGCTGTGCTATGTGCTGGTGTACGTGGTGCGGGCGGCGATTAACGACTGGGGCAATCTGTATATGTCGGAGACGCTTGGCGTCGATCTGGTGACCGCTAACTCGGCGGTGACCATGTTTGAGCTGGGCGGTTTTATCGGCGCGCTGGTGGCGGGATGGGGCTCGGATAAGCTGTTTAACGGCAATCGCGGGCCGATGAATCTGATCTTCGCCGCCGGAATTTTGTTGTCGGTTGGCGGGCTGTGGCTGATGCCGTTTGCCAGCTACGTCATGCAGGCGGCATGCTTCTTCACCACCGGGTTCTTCGTTTTCGGCCCGCAAATGCTGATCGGCATGGCGGCGGCAGAATGTTCGCATAAAGAAGCCGCTGGGGCGGCCACCGGGTTTGTCGGCCTGTTCGCTTATCTTGGCGCCTCGCTTTCCGGCTGGCCGCTGGCGCAGGTGATGGATATCTGGCACTGGACCGGATTCTTCGTGGTGATTGCGATTGCCGCCGGCATTTCCGCGCTGCTGCTGCTGCCGTTTTTAAACGCGCAGGCGCCGCGTACCGCCAGCGAAGCGTGATGTAGCTCACCCTTTCGCCGCGAACGGGGCAAAACTAAGAAATTTTCCCGGTTTTACCTGGAAGCCGTCTCAGGCCAGACGGCGCGCGGGTTTTTACAATGCCTGGTTATTACGCAGGCATAAAAAATCAGCTCAGGAGATACCCATGCTGGCCTTTCTGAATCAGGTGCGCAAGCCGACCCTGGATCTGCCGCTCGATGTGCGGCGCAAAATGTGGTTCAAACCTTTCATGCAGTCCTATCTGGTGGTCTTCATCGGCTACCTGACCATGTACCTGATCCGCAAAAACTTTAACATCGCGCAGAACGACATGATCTCCACTTACGGGTTGAGCATGACGCAGCTGGGGATGATTGGTCTGGGCTTTTCCATTACCTACGGCGTGGGCAAGACGCTCGTCTCTTATTATGCCGACGGTAAAAATACCAAGCAGTTCCTGCCGTTTATGCTGATCCTCTCCGCTATCTGTATGCTGGGCTTTAGCGCCAGCATGGGGGCGGGTTCAACCAGCCTGTTCCTGATGATCGCCTTCTATGCGCTGAGTGGTTTCTTCCAGAGCACCGGCGGTTCGTGCAGCTATTCCACCATCACCAAGTGGACGCCCAGACGCAAACGCGGCACCTTCCTCGGCTTCTGGAATATCTCCCACAACCTCGGCGGCGCGGGCGCGGCGGGCGTGGCGCTGTTTGGCGCCAACTATCTGTTCGACGGCCACGTGATCGGCATGTTTATCTTCCCGTCGATTATTGCGCTGATCGTTGGCTTTATTGGCCTGCGCTACGGTAGCGACTCTCCGGAATCCTACGGCCTTGGCACGGCGGAAGAGCTGTTTGGCGAAGCGATCAGCGAAGAGGACAAAGAGACCGAAGAAAATGCGATGACCAAGTGGCAGATCTTTGTTGAGTACGTGCTGAAAAACAAAGTGATCTGGCTGCTGTGCTTCTCCAACATCTTCCTCTATGTGGTGCGTATCGGTATCGATCAGTGGTCCACCGTGTATGCCTTCCAGGAGCTGAAGCTGTCTAAAGAGGTGGCGATTCAGGGCTTTACCCTGTTTGAAGTTGGCGCGCTGGTTGGCACGCTACTGTGGGGCTGGTTGTCGGATCTGGCCAACGGCCGCCGCGCGCTGGTGGCCTGCGTCGCGCTGGCGCTGATTATCGCCACCCTTGGGGTTTACCAACATGCCAGCAACCAGTACGTCTATCTGGCCTCGTTGTTTGCGCTGGGCTTCCTGGTGTTTGGTCCGCAGCTGTTGATCGGCGTCGCCGCCGTCGGTTTCGTACCGAAAAAAGCGATCGGCGCCGCCGATGGAATCAAGGGCACCTTCGCCTATCTGATCGGCGATAGCTTCGCCAAGCTGGGTCTTGGGATGATCGCCGACGGCACGCCGGTCTTCGGCCTGACCGGCTGGGCCGGCACCTTTGCGGCGCTGGATGCCGCCGCCGTCGGCTGTATCTGCCTGATGGCCATCGTGGCTATCTTTGAAGAGCGTAAAATTCGCCGCGAGAAAAAGAACCGTATTTTGCAGACCGCCTGATTCACCAGGTATTTGGTAACCTTGCCCGGCCATTGCGCCGGGCTTTTTTATTTCTTGCGTAATATGCCAGGTCCGACAGTCGACAGCAGGCAAATTCCCATTATGATAGTGAGGCTGCGATTGGATGAGAGGATGCATGATCTGGATAGGACTGGCCACCCTGGTAGTGGTATTTGTTGTGGGATTTCGGGTGCTTACCTCTGATTCACGCCGCGCGATTCGTCGCCTGAGCGAACGCCTTGGCATTACGCCTGTTCCGTTGGAATCGATGATCGATCAGCTGGGAAAAACCGCCGGTAATGAGTATTTGCGTTACCTGGAGCGGCCGAATGAAGCACATTTGCAGAACGCCGCGCAGGTGCTGCTCATCTGGCAGGTCGCGATTGTCGACGCCAGCGAAAAAAACCTGCATTACTGGTATCGCCTGATGCAAAAAGCGCGTTTAGCGGCGCCGATTACCGACGCGCAGCTCCGCCTGGCGCAAGGTTTTCTGCGCGAGCTGGACCCGGATGTGAGCGATTTACATAACCTACAGCAGCGCTATAACGACCTGTTTCTCCCGGAAGACGGCGTGCACTGGCTGCACTGATCTCATTGTTATCCGGCCTGTGGTTCAAAACCATATCTCCCTTACGTTCTTTGTAGGCCGGATAAGCGTAAGCGCCATCCGGCAGAATGACTACAGTAGGATTTTCAGGCCGTGTTTTTGTACGACGCTAAGCAATTTTAATGACATTCCGCTCGGTCGTTTAGCGCCAGTCTCCCATTTTTGCACGGTAGACACGCTGGTATTCAGATAACGAGCGAACACGGGTTGGCTAACATTGAGTTGTTCACGTAGCGCTTTAATTTCAATGGGTTGAAGTGCGGCTACGCTACCGAGACATGATTCATCAAAATGGCGCATTGTTTCCTGTGGGATTGCGCCAACGCTGAATAGCCCCGACGCAGCGCTATGGATCGCTTCGAAAGCCGGGCTTTTGTATTTATTTTTTGCTGTCATCGCAAATCTCCACCAGTTCTTTACTTTTAACTAAGGCCGTCGTTTTCTCTTCAGAGAGATTGGCATAGTGTTTTGCTAACTCACGAAACCCCATTAATTCGCGATGGTTGATATTGGCCATATCCTGTTTGGCATATAGAAAGGTATAAAACCAATACCCTGCGCTTTTGGTAAGGATGATTGCGCGATCGCGATTCTTGTTGAGTCGCTTTTTATAAACCCCCCCTCCTAAATCAACCACTTTGCCCTGAAGCGCAGATTGAATTGCCTGATAGAGCTCGTCGTCGGAAATGCCATGAGAGCTAGCCTCTCTGGCGAACCATTTGGTTTTAAAGATACGCATTGCTGACATCCTGTCGTTAAAAGTATAGCACATAGTGCTATATTAAATTCTCCTGAGATTTGTTAAAGCGATAGCAAGCATCGTTTTTTTAAACATGCGAGCAGCTACGCATCCTCTTATGAAAAGCGAGAAGAGTTGCGAAAACGTTAAGTACGTCACATACAAAATGTTACACTGCGCAGCTTTCCGCCACTTTCTTCGCAGGTCACTCATGAGTCATTCAAATGAAACCAAACCCCATGCACGCGATCTCGCGCGGCCAAACTGGTCGGCGGTCTTCGCGGTTGCTTTCTGCGTCGCCTGCCTGATTACCGTCGAGTTTTTGCCGGTCAGCCTGTTAACGCCGATGGCGCTGGATTTAGGCATCTCCGAAGGGATGGCCGGGCAGTCGGTGACGACGACGGCATTCGTCGCGATGTTTTCCAGCCTGTTTATCACCACGGTGATAGGTAAAACCGATCGCCGCTACGTGGTTATCCTGTTTTCGCTGCTGCTGACCCTTTCTTGCCTGCTGGTATCGTTTGCCGATAGCTTCACCCTGCTACTGCTGGGGCGCGCCTGTCTGGGCCTGGCGCTCGGCGGTTTCTGGGCGATGTCGGCATCGCTGACCATGCGTCTGGTGCCGATGCGCGTGGTGCCGAAAGCGCTATCGATTATCTTCGGCGCGGTATCAATCGCGCTGGTGATCGCCGCCCCGTTGGGCAGTTTCCTTGGCGGGCTTATCGGCTGGCGCAACGTCTTTAACGGCGCGGCGGTGATGGGCGTGCTGTGTACGCTCTGGGTGCTGAAAGCGCTGCCGTCGCTGCCGGGTGAATCGGCGGCTCAGCAGCAAAATATGTTTGGTCTGCTGAAGCGTCCGGGGGTGATGGCTGGGATGTGCGCCATTTTCATGGCCTTTGCCGGACAGTTCGCCTTCTTTACCTATATTCGACCGGTATACATGACACTCGCCGGTTTTGACGTCGACGGCCTGACGCTGGTGCTGCTGAGCTTTGGTATCGCCAGCTTTATCGGCACCTCGCTCTCCTCGGTGGTGCTGAAGCGCTCGGTCAAAGCGGCGCTGGCGATTTCGCCGCTGGTGCTGACCGCCTGCGCGGCGGCGCTGGTACTGTGGGGAGAAAGCAAAATCGTCGCCTCGACGGTGGCGATTATCTGGGGCTTCGCGTTTGCGCTGATCCCGGTGGGGTGGTCAACGTGGATCACCCGTTCTCTCTCCGATCAGGCGGAAAAAGCCGGGTCGATTCAGGTGGCGGTGATCCAGCTTGCCAATACCTGCGGCGCCGCGGTCGGCGGTGTTGCGCTCGACCACTTAGGACTGCTGTCGCCGCTGGTGTTGTCAGGAATATTAATGCTGTTTACCGGCCTGCTGGTGACGACCAAAGTGAAGGTGAATTAACCCGCTTACGGCCGTTCGCCTTTTGCCAGCCGGGCGTTGATGTCGGCAATCACTTCCGGCAGATCCGCCAGGGTATCAACCACATAGTGAGCCCCGGCGGCATACAGTTTGCCTGCCGCCCGCTCGCGACGGGTGGCGATTTCCTCTTTCGACATCGCCTGGTACTCCTCCCAGGTAGCGCCGAATTCGTTACCGGACACCGCCAGCCCGACGCTCCACATCCCGGCATGTAACCCTTCGCTGATGCCCGGTGCGGCATCATCGACCTTCACGCAGTGGGCCACATCGTCAATGCCCAGGGTAATCACGTTCTGCAGCGCCATCCACGGGCCCGGACGACCGCCGACGGCAAGGTCATCGGTGGCGACCCAGTGGTCCGGGGCGTAGCCCTGGGCGGCAGCGGCTGGTACCAGCTTTTCCATCACCGGGCGCGGATAACCCGAGCAGGAGCCGATCTTCAGGCCCTCGGCGCGAAACGCGGCGATAGTATCGACAACGCCGGCAATCGGTGCGGAAAAATCGACAACCTTAGCGATTTGCAGCGGCATAAACGCGGCGTAGATCGCATCGATATCGGCGGCAGTCATCGCGCGGCCGAATTTGGCCTGCCAGCGGCTATCGACAGCAGGGAGTTTGCCCAGCGCCTCAATGTGCTGCCACTTGCCAAGCCCCATCGGCACGCGGGCCTCTTCAAGGGTGATCTCAATATCGAAGGCCTGGCGGAAGGCCTCGACGAAAATTTGCGTCGGGGCGAAAGAGCCGAAGTCTACGGTGGTGCCTGCCCAGTCAAGGATCAGTGCGCTAATACGGTTCATGGCGGTTCCTTATTGTTTCCAGTACATGGCGTTGTCGATAGCCGCCAGCAGGGCGGTGATATCGGCGTCGTAGACTTCGCCAATGTTGCCGATGCGGAAGCAATCGCTTTGCGATACTTTGCCCGGATAGATAACGAAGCCCTGATCTTTCAGCTTCTGGTAGAAGGTGTGAAAGCGATACTGCGGCGCATCCGGTGAATAAAAGGCGGTAATGATCGGCGAGTGCAGGCTATCGTCGAGCAGTGGCCGGAAGCCGAGCGCGCGCATCCCTGCCACCAGACGGCGTTGATTGTTGCGGTAGCGCTGATAGCGGGCGCTAACGCCGCCCTCCTGCGCCAGCTCTTTCAGCGCCTGGGCAAAGGCCAGCACGGTATGGGTCGGCGAGGTGAAGCGCCACTTACCGTGGTTATCTTCCATGCAGCGCCACTGGGCGTACAGATCCAGTGATAGCGAGCGCGAACGGCCTTTGCAGGCGGCCAGTTCCGATTCGCGGGCAATCACGAAGGCAAAGCCCGGCACGCCCTGAATGCATTTGTTGGCGGAGCTTATCAGGTAATCAATATTCAGCGCGGCGATATCCAACGGAATGCCGCCAAAGCTGCTCATCGCATCGACGATATAGCGTTTATCGTACCGTTTTGCCACTTCGGCTACCTCTTCGATCGGATTCAGCATGCCGGTGGTGGTTTCGCTATGTACCATCGCGATATGGGTGATCGCCGGGTCGTTCTGCAGGATCTGTTCGATCGCGGCCGCATCTGGACGGGAGACTTCGCAGCAGTCGTAAGGGTGGCAGGCGATGCCCATCAGTTGCGCCATCTCAATCATACGCGCGCCATAGGCGCCATTGCTGACGATCAGCACTTTGCCTTGTTCGCCGATGACGCTGCCGAGCACCGCTTCGACCGCGTAGCTGCCGCTACCCTGCAGCAGCACCGCCGTATAACCGTCGGCCGGGGTAGCCAACTGCACCAGCTGCTGGCGAATGGTCTGTACCACGCCGAGATTGTAATCATCATCCCAGGTACAGCTATCGAACAACATCGCCTCTTTTACCGTACGGGAGGTGGTTAGCGGGCCGGGGGTCAGCAGCAAGTAGTTCCGTGAAGTCATTTGTCTCACCATTTGGTCTATACCAGATTTATATTTATCATGGAGACAAAGCCGGGGCAGGGTCAAAGGAAATGTGGCGCTGCAACAAAAAATTCATCTGGCTATGTATAATGAGCGCACGAAAAGTGGCAGTGAGTAAACATGAAATCACCCTCTGGCGAGATGCCGCAATACCTGATGATTAAGGCGCAGCTGCAGGCGCGTATTCAAAACGGCGCGTTGAAAAGCGGCGATAAGCTGCCTTCAGAGCGCGAACTGTGCGCGCTGTTCAACACGACCCGGATTACGGTACGCGAGAGCCTGGCGCAGCTGGAGGCCAGCGGCGTGATTTACCGCGCCGACCGCCGCGGCTGGTTCGTGACGCCGGAGCGTCTGTGGTTGGATCCGACGCAGAACACCAATTTCCACAAGCTATGTCTCGAGCAGGGGCGCGAACCGAAAACGGTGCTGCTTGAAGGGCGCTTAACCGCCGTGCCGCTGGACGTGATGGCCCCGCTGGCGCTGCAGCCCTTCGATCAGGTTTACCTGCTGACGCGTCTGCGCTATGCCGACGGCCGGCCGGTGTGCTACTGCGAAAACCACTGCCTGCCCGCGCGGGTGCCTGAGCTGCTGCGCCACGATCTCAACGGCAGTCTGACCGAGATTTATCAAACTCAGTACGACCTGATCTATACCAGTATGCATTTGTCGTTTTATCCCACCTCAATGCCGCCGCAGGCCGCAGAGGCGTTGGGGGTGATGGAAGGGCGCCCGGCGCTGCTGTTGCGCCGGCTGAATTACGATCAACACGGGCGTATTCTCGATTACGATATTGAATACTGGCGGCATGACAGCCTGCGGATCGAAGTCGATACCCATTGATTTTATTAGTTAAATTTTTTGATCTCCCCGGTGGCGCTAGCGCTTACCGGGGCTACGCACTTCCCCTCGTTTTAACTCTTTCGACACACTTCTTTCATCGTTTTGTCATAAACCCTCGGTAGCGTGAAAGCAAATCTGGTCTACACCAGAATAACTGACTATCCGATGAGGCTTAAACGATGAAACTCTCCCGACTTGCTCTGCTGTCCCTGTTCGCGCTGACCAGCTCTCCGGTTTGGGCGGACGGCGTCGTCACGGTTTACTCCGCCGACGGCCTGCATGATGGCGATAACAGCTGGTATCAGAGCCAGTTCGACGCCTTCACCAAAGCGACGGGCATCAAAGTGCAGTATGTGGAAGGCGGCTCCGGCGCGATCGTCGAACGTCTGGCGAAGGAGCGCACCAATCCGCAGGCTGACGTGCTGGTCACGGTGCCGCCGTTTATCCAGCGCGCCGCGAAAGAGCAATTGCTGGCAACCTTTACCCCGCAAGGTAGCGCGCAGATCCCCGGCGCTAACGACCGCTACGCGCCGCTGGTGAATAACTATCTGACCTTCATCTATAACGGCCAGTTGCTGAAAACCGCGCCGGCCAGCTGGCAGGATCTGCTGGATAGCCGCTTTAAGAACAAGTTGCAGTACTCCACGCCGGGGCAGGCGGGCGACGGTACCGCGGTGATGCTGCAGGCGTTCCACAGCCTCGGCGGTAAAGACGCCGGTTTTGCGTATCTGGGTAAGCTGCAGGCCAATAACGTTGGCCCATCGGCCTCGACCGGCAAGCTGACTGCGCTGGTCAATAAAGGCGAGCTGTACGTCGCCAACGGCGATTTGCAGATGAACCTGTCGCAGATGGCGCGTAACCCGAACGTTAAAATTTTTTGGCCGGCGGATGATAAAGGCGAGCGCAGCGCGCTGGCGCTGCCCTACACCATCGGGTTGGTACAGAACGGACCGAACAGCGAAAACGGCAAGAAGCTGATCAATTTCCTGCTGGATAAACCGGCGCAATCCAGCGTCAGCGCGCGCTCCTGGGGCCTGCCGGTACGCAGCGATGTGGCGCCGGATGACGCTAACTTTAAGGCGGCGAAAGCGGCGCTCGACGGCGTGAAGAGCTGGGAGCCGAACTGGGATGATGTCGCGGTATCGCTGTCGGCTGACATTGCCCGCTGGCATAAAGTGACCGATAGCGAGTAAGCCTGATGTTGATGAAAACCACCGTCACTTCTTCCCCGTCGCTGGCGGGGACTTCCGGGATCACCCTGGACTCGCTGCGTGTTTCATACCACGGCAACGTGGTCTTAAAACCGCTGTCATTGACCATTGAACCCGGTGAGGTGCTGGCGCTGATAGGCCCTTCCGGTTCCGGGAAAACCACGGTGCTGCGGGCGATTGCCGGTTTTGTGCAACCGGCTGGCGGTCGGATTGTGATCGGTGATACTGACGTCACCCAGCTGCCGCCGTATCAACGCGGGCTGGCGATGGTGGTGCAGAACTACGCGCTGTTTCCGCATATGAAGGTAGAAGATAACGTCGCCTTCGGCCTGCGGGCGCAAAAGCAGCCCAGGGCGCTTATCGCCGAGCGGGTGGCTGAAGCCTTAAAAATCGTCGGTATGGCGGATTACGCCACCCGCTACCCGCATCAGCTTTCCGGCGGCCAGCAGCAGCGCGTCGCGATAGCCCGCGCGATTGCCGTGCGTCCTCGGGTACTGTTGCTTGATGAACCGCTGTCGGCGCTGGATGCGCAAATTCGTCATAACATGGTGGAAGAGATTGCCCGTCTGCACCGCGAACTGCCGGAACTGACCATTCTCTACGTCACCCACGATCAGACCGAAGCGCTGACCCTGGCGGACAAAATCGGCATCATGAAAGACGGTTCGCTGATCGCCCACGGCGAAACGCACGAGCTCTATCACTATCCACCGAACCGCTTTAGCGCCGAATTCCTCGGCCGCGCCAATATCCTGCAGGCGACGGCGCTGAAAGACAGCACCGAGCCGGGGCTGGTTAGCGTGAGCTGTGGCGGCGGCCTGATTAACGCCTTCAGCCGGGGCGGCCTGCATGGCAACAACAAGCTGTTATGCATTCGCCCGCAGCACATGAGCCTGGCGCCGCGATCGGCAACCAGTAATCGTCTCAATGCTACCCTGACCTCGGTACACTGGCAGGGCGATCTGACGCATCTGCTGTGCGATGTTGCCGGCGAAGCGGTGCGGATTGTGATGACCCACGTGAACCCGCTGCCGCGCGCGGGGGACAAGCTGGCGCTCTACTTCGAACCTGGCGATGCGGTTCTGATCGAGGTGCAATGATGGCGCAAACCCTCACGCTTGCGCGTCCGGCGCGAAACTTACGCCCTTACCTGTGGCTGGCATTGCCGCTGCTGGTGCTGGCGACGCTATTTTTCTATCCGCTACTGTTGATCGCCGAACAGGCATTACGTGACGCCAGCGGCAATCTAAGCCTCGAAACTTTCTGGCAGGTGATTGACTCAAAACGCTTTATTGGCGCGCTGCTCAATACCTTACAGATTGCAGTGTTCGCCACCCTTGGCTGCCTGGTGCTCGGCAGCGTGCTGGCGCTGATTCTGGTATTTATTCCGTTCCCCGGCAGCCAACTGGTGAGCCGGGTCATTGATACTTTTATTGCGCTGCCGACCTTTCTTATCACTCTTGCGTTCACCTTTATTTACGGCTCGGCGGGGCTGCTCAACGGCACCCTGATGGCATTGTTTGCTTTTGAACTGCCGCCGGTAGACTTTCTCTATTCGATTAACGGCGTGATTCTGGCGGAGATTACCGTCTTTACGCCGCTGGTGATGCGCCCGCTGATGGCGGGACTGCGGCAGATAGATAAGAGCCAGCTGGAAGCGGCGAGTATTCTCGGCGCCCATCCGCTACGGGTGATTACCCAGGTTATCTTCCCGGCGGCGCTACCGGCGCTGATGGCGGGCGGCAGCCTGTGCCTGCTGTTGACGACCAACGAGTTTGGCATCGTGCTGTTTATTGGCGCCAAAGGAGTTAATACCCTGCCGATGATGGTCTACAGCAAGGCGATTCTGGAGTCGGATTACAGCGTGGCCTGCATGATTGCGCTGATTAATATTCTGCTGTCGCTGGGGCTGTTTATGCTCTATCGGCTGGCGGCGGCGCGCACTGGCGTAAGGAGTTAACGATGTTGATTTGGTCGCGTAAAGGCCGCGCGGCGGCGGGCGCGCTGGCGGTGACGCTTTTTGCCGGCATTTTCCTGCTGCCGCTGGCGGTGATTTTACTCTCCAGCCTGAGTAAACAATGGAACGGCCTGCTGCCCACCGGCTTTACCTTTACCCACTTTGTTAACGCCTTTCGCGGCGCGGCGTGGGATTCGCTGTTTTCGAGCCTGATGGTGGGCTTCTGCGCCAGCCTTCTGGCGCTGCTGTGCGGGATGTGGGCGGCGCTGGCGCTGCGCCAGTATGGTGCGAAGTTACAGAAATATCTTGGTCTGGCGTTTTATCTGCCCAGCGCTATCCCCTCGGTTTCCGTCGGACTGGGCATTCTGGTGGCGTTCAGCCAGGGGCCGCTGCAGATGAATGGTACTTTTTGGATCGTCCTGGCGGCGCACTTTGTACTGATTTCCGCCTTTACCTTCAGCAACGTAACGACCGGGCTGGCGCGGATTTCCGCCGATATTGAAAACGTCGCCTCCAGTCTTGGCGCCTCGCCGTGGTATCGCCTGCGTCATGTGACGCTGCCGCTGATGACGCCGTGGATGATTTCAGCGCTGGCGCTGAGCTTATCGCTGTCGATGGGGGAACTGGGCGCGACGGTGATGATCTATCCGCCGGGCTGGACGACGCTGCCGGTGACTATTTTCAGCCTCACCGATCGCGGCAATATCGCCGATGGCTCGGCGCTGACCATTGTGCTGGTGGGCGTCACGCTGCTGTTGATGATGAAGCTTGAGCGCATCGCCCGCCGATTAAGCCAGAGATAAAGAATTGATGACGCCACCTGGGCACGGGTCTGACTGCCCGGCGGCGCTACGCTTGCGCGGGCCTACGGGGAGGAGGTTTTCCGTAGATATTCTTCTGCGTTATGACTCTCATGGCACAGGGAGCGCACAGAGGGCGGCCAGTCGCCGCCAGGGGTTTTCCCGGAGGCGGCGCGTTGCGCCTTCTCCGGGCTACCAAATCGCACAGCGCTGTAGCCCCGGTAAGCGGCAGCGCCACCGGGGATTTTGAGGCCGCCAACACCGGCAGTTTCAGCCAGCATAGTGAATAAATTAAAGGTAGGTCGCACGGACCGTAGGCCGGATAAGGCATTTATGCCGCCATCCGGCATAAATGCGGGCACAGGTTATTACCTCAGAACCACGCCTCAAACATGCCGCCGATGTTCAGCGAATCCAGCCGCTCGTCGCTGGTGCCGTCTACTTTCGCGGTGTGTTCGTTATCCACCTGGCCGCCGGTCACATAGAAGCGCAGCATCGGGCGGAACTCCGGCCCCATACCGATGGCGATGTTCTGCGACAGCGTCAGCTTCCAGCCGTGGTTATCCCCGCCCTGGTCGTAGTCAACGCGCTGGTAGCCCGCTTCCAGCCAGGTCGAGTGCACATCGTTCCAGAAGTACATTGGCCGGACGATCGCGCCGTAGTTTTTACGGTTGTCGGTATTATCCTTGCCGTTGTCGTAGTCGTGGAAGGCCAGCAGATACTCGATCTGCGCCTGCTGAGTGAACTTATGGCTGCCCTCGAAGCTGGCGTAAACCGTGGTCAGGTCGTCGGTTTTGTTATAGACGCTGTTATCCGAGTTATCGGAATAGCGCAGGATAACCTTGTTCACTCCGCTGTCGTTGGTATGGCTCAGCACCAGCCCGCCTTGCCAGGCATCGAGGCGCGCGTCGCTGTCCACCGCTTTTGAGTCAAAGCCGTAGTTGGCGTACACCTCGATGTCGATCGGCCCGGCCTTGATATTGTGGGTTTTGGTGGTCAGCGCGTAGTGACCGTTATCGCCGGTATCCGAGCTGCCGGTACAGGTGATGCGCGACGGGTTGGTCTCATCGGCCATCACTTCCGGGCTACAGGATTTCACCTGCGACACTGTCGCCACGTCGAACTGCACGCCGCCGATATCGAAGTTCTTCACCCCCGCGCCCTGACCGTCGTGGTTCATCCAGAAGTAGTCGTTGATCCCCTGTTGCGGGCGCTGATGGAAGTCGCGGCCGGCCCAGATATAGGCGTTGGGGTTGGATTCGAGGACGTTGGTGACGCCGACGTAGGCTTTTTTCAGGTTAACCTCGTCGCTCCAGTGGTCAAACATGACGTTGAGATCCCAGATGGCCCCCTGCGCGCTTTTGAACGCTTTGCTGATCTGGAATTCGCCGCCGTTGCTTTCGTTACCGAGACGGCCGATCGCCGAGGCGCCGTTATAGGAGCCGTCGACGCCAACATATTTCTGGTCGCCGGTCTGGAAGTGGGCGCCATAGCGGGCGTAACCGCTAAATTTCAGGCCGAAAGGGATCGCCAGATCCGGCGAAGCGGCGGTGGTTTGCGGGTTGGTCATCACGTCGACCTTTTTATCGGCCGCTGCGTCGATTTTAGCCTGGCGGTCGGCCAGCGCTTTATCGACGGCTTTCGCGACGATGGCGTCGATCTGTTCCTGAGTAAAATCCTGCGCCAGTACGGAAATTGGGCACAGCGCGGCGATAACCGCCATGGCCAATGGCAGCTTTTTAACTGTATTCATGGTTATCTCACTTTAATAATTAATATATGCAGACAATAACCGCCCCATTCTGGTTAAAATAAAAATAACCAAAATAAGCTGATTTGTTTTTTCAGGGTACAGCTACGCCGGAGAATAAATATCTTACTCTCAGTGGCGAAATTTAACGGCTAGTACAAATGCAGATGTATTAATTTTTTCTCAAAATATATTTCCTGAGGTTATTGCGTTTATAATCAGATTATTTGGCGAAAATCCCTTTTCCGCATAAATACATATTTTCAGGTAATACAGGAATTACTGGCTAACGGCCCCGGCGACCGGTGCAACGCTTTTCGCCTTTTCGACTTCATTCTTTATTAATGAACGCTCATAGGCGCGCAGGAATGGCAGATAAATCACTGCCGACATCACCATGCAGATAACGCACATCACCACCGGGCTTAAAGTCCAGTTAGCCGCCCACGAGGCGCCAATCGGCGCGGGCGTCGTCCACGGCGTCAGCGACACCACCTGGCTCAGCCAGCCAAGGCGGGTTGCGCCGTAAGCCAGCACCGCGTTGACCATCGGCACGCAGACGAAGGGGATAAACATCATTGGGTTCATGATGATCGGCGCGCCGAACAGAATCGGTTCATTGATATTAAAGAAGCTCGGCACGATACCCATTTTGCCGATAGTCCGCAGATGCGTGACCCGGCTACGCAGCAGCAGGAAGGCCAGCGGTAGGGTCGAACCGACGCCGCCAATCAGCAAATAGTGATCCCAGAAGCCCTGCAGGTAGACGTGCGGCAGCGCCGCGCCGGCCGCCAGCGCCGCCTGGTTTGCTGACAGGTTGGCCATCCAGAACGGGTTCATAATGCCGGTAACGATAAGCGAGCCGTGAATACCGGCGAACCAGAAAATCTGGCACATCAGCACCGACAGCAGAATCGCCGGCAGCGAATCGGAGGCGGAGACCAGCGGTTCCAGCAGATGCATAATCGCCTGCGGCAGGATCATGCCGGTTTGCGCCTCAATGAACAGGTTGAGCGGATGCAGAGTACCGATGACCACCAGTACCGGAATGAGGATCTCAAACGAACGGGCGACGCCGGTCGGCACCTCTTTCGGCAGGCGAATGGTCACGTTGTTTTGCTTCAGCCAGGCGTAAACGCGGGTGGAGTAGATGGCGGTGATCAGCGCGGTGAAAATGCCCTGGCCGGATAAATACTGAGTAGAAATTTTGCCATCGGCATAGGGCGCGGCGACCAGCAGGAAGGCCATAAACGCCAGCAGGCCGGACATGACCGGATCGAGCTGGAACTGGCGTCCGAGGCTGGCGCCGATGCCGACCGAGATAAAGAAGGTCATGACGCCCATGCTGAGATTAAACGGCAGCATCAGCTGTTCACGGTACTGCTGGGAAAAGTCCAGCCAGCCGCGGGCAAAGCCGTTAGTGGTCTCCGGCGAGAAAGGCGGAAAGATAAATACCAGCATGAAAGAGCCGATGATCATGAACGGCAATGCGGCGGTAAAGCCATCGCGGATGGCGATAACATATTTCTGTTGCCCAAGGCGTCCTGCCAGCGGAGTAATAGATTGCTCGATCACGGCAATCATCGACTGATACAGAGAACTCATTTGAACACCTCTTAGTGCGCCGCGGCGATCAGCGACAGGGCATAATTCAGAACGTTATCTCCCCGCTGCATTCCGTAATCCATCGTATCGATAGGCTGGACGGGAATATTCAGGGGAGCGGCTTTCTCGCTAAGCATTTTCAGCATGTATTTGACCTGGGGGCCAAGCAGCACCACCTGGTATTGTGGAAACTGCATATCAAATTCGGCAACGCCATAGGCGTCAATCTGCACCGGCAGGTCGCGTTCCTTTGCGGCATCCACCATTTTCCTCACCAGCAGGCTGGTGGACATCCCGGCGGAGCAACACAGCATAATCTTGTACATCGACGGCTTTCCTCATATGTAAAAAGTTATTGCGAGGATGATTTGATATCAGACGGAAACCGGTTTCCATTTATAAAAAACAGAACTGTGAGCGCGGTCAATAACTCACCGTTAGCGGGCTTACTAATTAGATTTCGCTCACAAAATAATGTCGATTTGGCGTGGTTTTTTGCCGAAATGGAAAATCGGTTTCCAAATAAAAAAGGAAACGGCTATACTGCCGCTGGTTATAATTGAAGCGATTCAGGACACAGCGTTACAGGGGCTAAGCCGCACCTGCCAGGGGAAAAAAGATGTCGACAATCAATGATGTATCACGGTTAGCCGGGGTATCGAAAGCCACGGTTTCGCGCGTGCTGAGCGGTTCGCGCGGGGTAAAAGAGGCCAGCCGCCAGGCGGTGCTTCAGGCGGCGGAAACGCTGAACTACCGGCCCAATATGATTGCCCAATCCTTACTGAGCCAGTCGACGGGCTGTATCGGCGTGATTTGCGCGCAGGACAACATCAATCAGACCACCAGCTATCTCTACGCCCTGGAAAAACAGCTCAGCCAGCATCAGAAGCATCTACTGCTGCGCTTCGCCAATAACCGCGGCGACGTATTAAGCGCGCTGGATGAACTCACCTGTGGCCTGTGCGATGACGTGCTGATCATCGGCGCGCGCTTTCCGCTGCAGATCGAGCGCCCCGATGTGGTGCTGATTGATTGTCTGGAAAGCGATGGCGAGAACAGTATTCAGTTTGATCACGCCTTCGCCGCGGAAACCGCCTGTCATTATCTGATTAATCAGGGGCGGCGGCAGATTGCGCTGATCCATCCGCAGGGGAGCGGCTTTGCCGATCAGGTGCTGCTGGGCTATAAGCATGCGCTGGAGAAGAACTTCCTGCCGTTTAATCGCAACCTGGTCTTCCTGGACTGCGCCTCGTCGTCGGTGGCGGTACAGGAGTTGATGAATAACGCCACTACCCTGAACTTTAATGCGCTGTTGGTGAGCGATGAACTGCAGGCGCAGCGGGTAGTGCCGCAGCTGCAGGCGTTTAACCGCGCGGTGCCGGAAAAAGTAATGGTCTTCAGTCTCGCGGGTTCGCTGCAGATGCCGGGTATTCCGACCATCCCAGCGATTGAGTATTCGATGGATGCGATGGCTTCGCGGATCGTCAACTGGCTGATCGGCAAAAGCCCGCAGCCCGGCGGCAGCCTGCTGCGCGGCGACTTAATTATTCCCGAGCGTTGGGGGAAATAAAAAAACCGTCGCGGCAGGCAACGGTTTTCCTGATAATTCAGCCCGTTATTTACCCGGGCAGCGAATTTTATCAATGGCGGCCAGATAGCCTTTTTGATTATTGCGCTCTTTCGCCAGCGTCGCTTCGCGAACGTAACTCTGGTTGTCTTTCGAGGCGAGGATTTTATTGGCGAAATCGGTATCGCTGAGGGTGCTCGCCGGGGCGCATTTTTCCTTCACCGCTTTCAACACCTGCTGTTTTTGCTGCTCAAACTGCAGGCTTTGCAGCGGCGATTCGGCCCACGCCGCGCTGGCGCTAAGGGCAGTAACCAGACACAACATCCAACACGCTTTCATGGCGCTTCTCCTTCACTTTTCGCTTCAGTCAACTATATGCGCAGCAGGTGAATTGCGCAAATGTTAGACACTTTTTGTTGTTTAAAATCAGATGATTGCTATTACGCCGCGCGTACCCGCCGCCGGGAATCCACCGCGATGAGAATGACCGAAGAGAGAATCAACAGCGTCCCCAGCCAGTCCGGCAGGGTAAAGGTAATGCCCAACAGCAATAGAGAGAGCAGGGCGCTGCTCAGCGGCTCTGCGCAGCTGAGAATCCCGGCCTTTGCGCCGCCAATCTGCTGGGCGCCGTTGAGATACAGGCTGAAGGTCAGCGAGGTACCGATCACCACGAGATAGAAAAACGCCAGCAGCAGACGGCCGTTCACTACAAAGTTCGCGCTCTGGCTGCCATAAAACGGCAACAGCATCGCCCCGCCAATCAGCATGCTCCAGCCGACGATCGGCAGCGTGCCGTAGCGGGCGATAAGCGTTGAGGGATAGGTGGTATAAAACGCCGCCGCGAAGGCTGAGGCGATCCCCCAGAACAGCGCCGCCGGCGAGATGGAGAGCGAGGTCGGGTTGCCGTGGGTGACCAGCAGGAAGGTGCCGGCAAGCGAGGTGCCAATCGCCAGTAGCACAAAGGGACTGGGCCGCGCCTTACGCGCCAGCGCGAACCAGGCGACGATAATCGTCGGCGACAAAAACTGTAGCACCGTGGCGGTGGCGGCGTTCGACTTCTCGATAGTCATCAGGAAGGTGTACTGCACGGTTAACGCGCCGACCAGCGAGAAAAACAGCAGGCTGAGGGCATCTTTGCGGTTTTGCATAACGCGGAAAATTTTGTCGCCGTGAACGAAGGCGAGCATCAGCAAAATCAGCCCGGCGAACAGCAGGCGGATCATGGTCAGATAGGGCGATGACATCTGACTTTGCTGCATAATGTACTGCGCGCAGACCCCGGAACTGCCCCACAGGACGGCGGCGATCAATACGTTCAACATCCCTCTTTTGCTGGAACCCATTTTTCCCTCGCGTGAAATAGCGCAAAGCAGGAATCATAGCACGGCGCGACGCGGCGCGCGCTTTACTGCCGACGCCACTCGCCCGGCGTCATGCCGTAGTGTTTTTTAAAGGTTTTCGCAAACGAAGCCTGTGATTGAAAACCGCAGCGTTCGGCAATCACTTCCAGCCGCGCTTGGCGATCGAGATGCAGCAGGCGAGCGGCCATCGCCATCCGCAGTTGCGACAGCCACGCCTGTGGCGTCAGATGATAGACGCGGGCAAAATGGCGGGCGAAGGTGGCGCGCGATAAAAACGCCCGCGCCGCCATGCTCTCGATAGTCCAAGGCTGTTCCGGCGCGGCCAGCACCGCGAGAACGGCCGGCATCAGCCGCGCATCGCTCATCAGGCGCAACAGGCCGCCCGGCGGCTCCTGCGCGCCGAGCAGGGTACGTAACAGCAGTACCAGCAGCGTATCGCCAAGACTGCGTACGATAGCGCTGCCGCCGGGATGTTCCGCCAGGCTTTCGCGTACCAGCACGTTAAGCAAAATATCCAGTTCCGGGCAATCTTCGCGCTCATCGGTATGTAAATGGATCAGCGCCGACTCTTCGGCGAACAGCCAGTTGACATGCGGGCCGAAGTAAAACTCGCCGCACAGCATCTCCAGCGCATCGCTCTCTTCGGCGGTGCGGACTTCCGTCAGCGTGCCGTTAAAGCGGTGGGCGACGGGCAGTACCTGACCCCACTCCACCAGGCTCTCCATCAGATGCGGCGAACCGTGCGGCAGCAGGATCACGTCGCCGGCGCGCATGTGGCGGGTTTGATGACCGACGGTTAGGCGCCCTTCGCCGCGCAACACAAAGTGCCACGGCACCACGCCCGCTCGCATTTGATCGTGTCCGGCCTGCCAGCGGCCGCCGAAACGGCAATGCAGATTCACTTCGCAACGCGGGGCCAGCAGCGTCAACAGATGGCTCAAACTATCCATGCGACTCCTGAGACGATAAGACAAAAAAATGAGACGAAGAGCGCCAGTCTAGCACGTCGCCGACCACTAAGATGTCTCCATTGCCACAACATACCCTCAAATAACAGGAGTACACCATGAGCCGTTTAGCCGATATCCGTGAACAAGATGCCACCGGTAAAGCCGCCGATATTTTCGCCGGAATTAAAAAAGCGATGGGTAAAGTGCCGAATGCCTATCTGACCATCGGCGGCCACTCGCCGGCGGCGCTGCAGCAGGCGCTGGCGCACAACGCGATGCTGCATAAAAGCAGCCTCAGCGCGCAGGAGCTGGAGGCGATTAATTTATCGGTCAGCGAAGCGACCGGCTGTGATTACTGCCTGGCCGCCCATACCCTGATGGCCAAAAAAGCGGGCTTCAGCGGCGAGCAAATCCACGCCCTGCGCCGCGGCGAGTATACGGAAGATGCGCGCCTGGACGCGCTGGTGAAATTCGCCCAAACCCTGGTGACCACCACCGGTACGCTGCCGGAAGCGGACGTCGCCGCGCTGCGTCACGCCGGTTTTAGCGACCAGCAGGTGATTGAGATCATCAGCGCCGTCAGCGCCATCTTGTTCACCAACATGGTGAACCGGGTTAACGACACGGTAGTGGACTTCCCGAAAGCCGATTAACCCGTCGTCGCGCGCCTGTTTACAGTCCCAATTCGCTTAGCCCCGGATGATCGTCAGGGCGGCGACCCTGGGGCCAGTGGAACAGGCGCTCGCTTTCCGCGATCGGCAAATCGTTGATGCAGGCGTAGCGCGTGGACATTAGCCCGTGCTCATCAAACTGCCAGTTTTCATTGCCGTATGAACGAAACCAGTTGCCGCTGTCGTCGCACCACTCGTAGGCAAAGCGTACGGCGATGCGATTATCCTGCCACGCCCAAAGCTCCTTAATCAGCCGGTATTGTAGCTCTTTACGCCATTTTCGCTGCAGAAACGCCACGATTTGCCCCCGTCCGTGGACAAATTCGCTGCGGTTGCGCCATTCGCTATCCACGGTATAAGCCAGCGCGACTTTTTGCGCATCGCGGCTGTTCCAGCCATCTTCGGCGGCGCGCACCTTCTGCACGGCGCTGTCGCGGGTAAACGGCGGTAACGGGGGACGTTGTTCGCTCATCAAAACTCTCCTTTTGGGGATAATTGTTGCTGCAGGCGCTGATTCTCCTGCTCCAGTTCATGAATACGCTCTTGCAGGCTCTGGCTGTATTCCGCGACCTGCTGTGCGCTGTAGCGCGGCGTAATGTGCTGCGGGCAGTTCCAGTCAAAAGCCTGCAGATGAAAACGAAACAGGCGTTCGATGCGGGCGCGATAGTTTGTCGGCGTCACTAATGCCAGCAGCTCAGGCTGCTCTTCCGCCGCCAGCACCTCGACGGTGACGTAGATTTTCAGCCTGGCACGGCGCGGGTAATCCATCAAAAAGAGGCAGGCCCGGTCGCTGCCGCGCAGGTTGCCGGTGGTGATGTACTGGCGATTACCGCCGAAATCGGCCATGGCCAGCGTGGTGTCATCCAGCAGGCGCAGAAAACCCGGCGGGCCGCCGCGATGCTGAATGTAGGGCCAGCCGCTTTGCGACACCGTCGCCAGATAAAAACTGTCGCGGGTAGCGATCATCCCCTCTTCGCTGGCGCCGAAGCGATCCGCCTGACGGCGGCTGTGCGGCGTTTGCCACAGCTGGTCGCTGCCCATTTCATGTTGCACATCCATGACATCCGGGGTGATAGCGATATCGAGAAAGGTTGCTGCCATAACGCCTCCTGAAGGTAGGGGGCTATCATGGACTGTGCTGTGAAAAATGATAATACTGCTTATCTGGTAATCATCTTTCCGGAAAGCGGGAGAATAATGGACCGATTAAGCGCTATGGCGCTGCTGGTGAAAGTCACTGAACTGGGCAGTATGTCGGCGGCGGCGCGGGCGCTGAATACGCCGTTGACTACCGTGAGCCGTAATATCGGCGAGCTGGAGAGCGCGCTGGGAGTCCGTTTATTGACGCGCACCACCCGTAAACTCACCCTCACCGATGCCGGCGTCGATTATGTCGCCGCCGCGCGGCGAATCCTCGAAGAGGTGGAAAACGCCGAACGCCGGGCAACGGGTGAATACCAGGAGCCGAAGGGCGAGCTGGTGATCTCCGCGCCGACGATGTTTGGTCGCCAGCACGTTCTGCCAGTCATTAGTGAATTTATTGCCCGTTATCCGCAAATTCGCGTACGTTTGTTACTTAGCGACAGTAATGCCGATCTGGTCGACGACCATATCGATCTGGCGGTACGGATTGGCGAACTGGCTGATAGCAGCATGGTGGCGACCCGGCTCGGCGCGATGCGCATTGTCGCCTGCGCCCATCCCGCGCTGTTGGCGAAATACGGCGAACCGCAGCGGCCGCGCGATCTGGCGGCGCTGCCGATCATCCGTATTGAATCGCCGATGCCCTATCGCGGCTGGCGCTTTCGCGCCGTTGAGCGCGAGGACCAGCTCATTCATCTGCCGCCGGTGTTAGCCGTCACCACGCCGGAGAGCGCCGCCGATGCCGCGCGGCTGGGCGTTGGCGTGGCCCGCTTGCTACACTACCAGGCGCTGGATGGCCTGCGCTGCGGGGAACTGCGTCTGCTGCTGGAAAGCGTCGAGCCGGAGCCCGCGCCGGTTCATTTGTTATATACCGCGCGGGAGCTGGCTCCGCTTAAGCTGCGGAAATTTATCGATTTTGCCGCGCCGGCGCTGCGCCAGTCCTTGCTACGCATTGCCGGGGCCGTTTAATGCGCCGCGGTTTTCAGCGGCGCCTCCTTCAATAGCCAGGAAAGGACAAACGCGACGGCCATAATGCAGGCCGCCATCAGGAATGCCGCATGGATCGCCGCGCCGAAGGCGTCGAGATAATCGAGACGGATCGCCGCTGGCAGATGCTGTACCGCCACCGGGTTCATGGCTGGCGGCAGCACCGCGCCCTCCGGCAGCAGTTTCTGCAGGTTATTTTGCAGCACATGGGTAAAGACCGCGCCGAACAATGCCACGCCGATGGAGCCGCCAATCGAGCGGAACAGGGTCACGCCGGAAGTGGCGACGCCGTACATCTGCGCCGGCATCGCGTTCTGTACCGCCAGCACCAGTACCTGCATCACCAGCCCCAGGCCCGCGCCGAGCACGCCGGTAAACAGGTATAACTGCCACATTGGCGAATGTATGGTGATGCGGGTCAGCAGCACCATGCCGGTCACGCCGAGCAGGGTACCGATAATCGGGAAAATCCGGTATTTCCCGGTGTGGCTAATCACCCGGCCGCTGATGATCGAGGTCAGCAACAGGCCGCCCATCAGCGGGATTAACTGTAACCCGGCCTCGGTTGGCGTCGCCTCTTTCACCACCTGCAGATAGAGCGGCAGGAAAGTGACCGAACCGAACAGCGACATGCCGATAACAAAGCCAATCAGACTACACAGCAGGAAGCTGCGGTTGCGGAATAGCGACAGCGGAATAATCGGCTCGGCGGCGATCCGTTCTTCGTAGATAAAACCGATGATCCCCACGATGCCGAAGGCCAGAATGCACCACAGCTGCGGGTCATTCCACGCATGGACGCTGCCGCCTTCCGAGGTAAACAGGATGATGCATAACAGCGCCATGCTGAGGTAAATAGCCCCCAGCCAGTCAATCTGATGCTGGCTACGTTTGTTGCTACTGTGGAATACCGCGCCGATGACCAGCAACGCGAACAGGCCCAGCGGTAGGTTGATATAGAAAATCCAGCGCCATGAGGCGTGCTGTACCAGGAAACCGCCGATCAGTGGGCCGATAACCGTCGCCAGGCCGAAGACGCCGCCGAACAGTCCCTGATAGCGTCCGCGGTTGGCAGGTGGGATAACGTCGGCGACCGCCGCCATGCTGATCACCATCAGGCCGCCGCCGCCGAGCCCCTGTAGCGCGCGCATCAGTACCAATTGCGTCATGTTTTGCGCCAGCCCGCAGAGCGCGGAACCGGCAAGAAACAGCACGATCGCCACCTGCAGCACGATTTTACGCCCGAACAGATCGCCGAATTTACCGTACAGCGGCACCACGATGGTCGAGCTGAGGATATAGGCGGTAACCACCCACGAGAGTTTATCCAGTCCGCCGAGCTCGCCAACGATAGTAGGCAAGGCGGTGGAGACAATGGTCTGGTCCAGCGCCGACAGCAGCATCACCAGCAGCAGGGCGCTGAACAGCAGGCGGATTGAGGGCGCCGGTTGGTTTGCGACTTCAGATGTCATTGCATCACTCGCTTGAAATTAATTAAATGCATAATTAATATTTAGTGAAATGATGAATCGGGTCAAGAGATCGCCAACATATGCCAGCACAAAAAGCTAATGAAGCGTCGCGCCGCCCCGGTCGGCCACGCGGTAAAAAACCGGGAACCGCTAACCGCGAGCAGTTGATAGATATCGCCCTGGCGCTGTTTGCTCGTCACGGCGCGGCCCGCGTGTCGCTCAATGCCATTGCCAAAGAGGCCGGGGTGACGCCGGCGATGCTGAATTACTATTTTACGTCGCGGGAAGCGCTGATTGAGAATTTGCTGGAAGAGCGCTTTATGCCGCTGCGCAACGATATCAGCCGCATTTTCGTCGACCATCCGCAGGATCCGGTAACGGCGTTGACGATGATGGTTGAGACGCTGGCGGACATGGCGGAGCAAAATGCCTGGTTCGCGCCGCTGTGGATGCAGGAGATCATCGGCGAGATGCCGATGCTGCGCCAGCACATGGATGCGCGCTTCGGCGAGGAGCGTTTTCAGGTGATGCTGGAGACGGTTCGCCGCTGGCAGCAGGAGGGGAAAATTAACCCGGCGCTGGCGCCGGAACTGCTGTTTACCACGGTGATTAGCCTGGTGCTGGTGCCGTTCTCGCGCATCCATAGCGACCCGCGCTTACAGGCGGTAACCCGGCAGACCATTGTTAGCCACGCGCTGGCGTTAATGGGAGACGGGGTCGGCGGTTAAGGCGTGATTTTGTGTTAATTCAGATGCTGATACTGCTTCTGCCTTATGGCTCTCCTGGCGCAGGGATTTTCCCGGAGGCGGCGCGTTGCGCCTTGTCCGGGCTACCAAAGAACTGTAGGCCGGATAAGGCGTAGCCGCCATCCGGCGCAAAAGTCGCTCCTTATCCACGGTTATCGTTACAGCGTCTTCGATAAATAGTGGCGTTGCATACCCGCGTGCGGGAAATCGGGCAGCGACATCTGCAACTGATAGCCTAATTTCTGATAAAACGGCAGCGCCTGGAAGCTGAAGGTATCGACCAGGAGATGACTGCAGCCCAACGCCTGCGCCTGCCGTTCCGCTTCCTGCATAAGCTCGCGGCCCAGACCGTTGCCGCGCGTCGCTTCGCTCACCCACAGGTATTCGATACACAGCCAGTTGCCTTTGCGTTTGGCGATAAGCCCGCCGCGCATCACCGCTTGCTCATCGCGGGAGTAAATGCCCAGATCGCCAAACTGATCTGCGTCGAGATACTGCTGATTATACTGCCGTAGGCCGGCAAACAATTCTTGTTGATCGTCGGGATTAATGCTTTTTGTAATTATTAGAGCCATTAAGTTTCTCCAGTTGCACAGGCTATCGTTATATTTTCCTCTCCTGACTTTCACAAAATATTCTTATTTTCTCCATTATTTTTTGTCTTAATTTTGACCTTCAAAGTAAGCGAAATAACCTTTCCATGACTTTCGAAAGGGCGGGCTGAGAATCCCCACAATAATAATAGTGTTAAGGAACATCTGAGCTCTATTGCGATATTTCCATTGAGACGAAATGTCACCGCGCCCCTCTTTTCCTCGCGATTTAATTCACGGGGGGACGTCTTACATCTTGAGAAAATAAAATGAAACACATCATAGCCCCCATCGCGACAGCATTATTTCTCCTGAGCGGATGCGATAATGCGCAGACAACTGCGCCGCAACAACCCACGCCGGAGGTGGGAATTGTTACGCTGCAAGCCCAGCCGGTGCCGGTGGTCAGCCAACTGACTGGCCGCACTACCGCCTCGCTCAGCGCCGAAGTGCGCCCGCAGGTCGGCGGTATCATTCAGAAGCGCCTGTTTACCGAAGGCGATATGGTGAAGGCCGGGCAGGCCCTTTACCAGATCGATCCCTCCAGTTATCGCGCCACCTGGAACGAAGCGGCGGCCGCGTTGAAGCAGGCGCAGGTGCTGGTGGTCTCTGATTGCCAGAAAGCCCAGCGCTACGCGTCGTTGGTCAGAGATAACGGCGTCTCTCGCCAGGATGCCGACGACGCCGCCTCCGCCTGCGCCCAGGACAAGGCCAGCGTGGAGTCGAAAAAAGCGGCGCTCGAGAGCGCGCGCATCAACCTGAACTGGACCACCGTCACCGCGCCGATCGCCGGGCGCATCGGCATCTCCTCGGTTACGCCGGGAGCGCTGGTCTCTGCCGACCAGGATACCGCGCTGGCGACGATCCGCGGCCTCGACACCATGTATGTCGATCTGACGCGATCCAGTGTCGATCTCCTGCGTTTACGCAGGCAGAGCCTGGCCAGCAACAGCGATACCCTCAGCGTGACGTTAACCCTTGAAGATGGCAGTACCTATCCCGAAAAAGGGCGTCTGGCGCTCACCGAAGTCGCCGTCGATGAATCCACTGGCTCGGTGACTCTGCGCGCCATCTTCCCCAACCCGCAGCACGTCCTGCTGCCGGGAATGTTTGTCCGCGCGCGTATCGATGAAGGCATCATGAACGACGCGATCCTCGCGCCGCAGCAGGGTATCACCCGCGATGCCAAAGGCGACGCCACGGCGCTGGTTGTCGATGCCGACAACAA
Source organism: Klebsiella sp. JN_Kp122 (assembly GCF_040062085.1). NCBI lineage: Bacteria > Pseudomonadati > Pseudomonadota > Gammaproteobacteria > Enterobacterales > Enterobacteriaceae > Klebsiella > Klebsiella sp. JN_Kp122. The sequence continues at coordinate 34,657 of NZ_JBEAHW010000014.1, read as the reverse complement.
CGTTGAGCAGCGTACCGTGCAAACCGGCGATATCTACGGCGATAAATGGCTGGTGCTGAGCGGTCTGAAAGCGGGCGACAAGCTGATTGTCGAAGGCACCGGTAAAGTGTCCCCCGGACAAGCGGTGAAGGCCGTTGCCGTCAAAAATAACGGAGGCAATGCCTGATGTTCTCCCGTTTCTTCGTGCGTCGCCCGGTCTTTGCCTGGGTGATCGCTATCCTTATCATGCTTGCCGGGGCGCTGGCGATCCGCACGCTGCCGGTGGGACAATATCCGGACGTCGCCCCGCCAGCAGTAAAAATATCCGCGACCTATACTGGAGCTTCCGCAGAAACCCTGGAAAACAGCGTCACCCAGGTTATCGAGCAGCAGCTCACCGGGCTGGATAACTTACTTTATTTCACCTCCACCAGCAGTTCGGATGGTACGGTAAGTATTACCGTCACCTTTGAGCAGGGAACCGATCCGGATACCGCTCAGGTACAGGTGCAAAACAAAGTGCAGCAGGCGGAATCGCGTCTGCCGAGTGAAGTACAGCAATCTGGCGTAACGGTAGAAAAATCGCAAAGCAGCTTCCTGTTAATCCTCGCGGTGTATGACAAAACCAACCGTGCCACCAGTTCCGATATCTCCGACTGGCTGGTCAGCAATATGCAGGACCCGCTGGCGCGCGTGGAGGGCGTCGGCAGCCTGCAGGTATTCGGCGCCGAATACGCGATGCGCATCTGGATGGATCCGACCAAACTCGCCTCTTACTCGTTGATGCCTTCCGACGTACAGTCGGCGATTGAGGCGCAGAACGTGCAGGTCTCCGCGGGTAAAATCGGCGCGCTACCGTCGTCCAATGCCCAGCAATTGACTGCTACCGTGCGCGCGCAGTCGCGGCTGCAAACTCCTGACCAGTTCAAAGCGATCATTGTAAAGAGCCAGTCCGACGGTTCAGTGGTGCGCCTGAGCGATGTCGCGCGGGTGGAAATGGGCAGCGAGGATTACACCGCTACCGCTAATCTGAACGGCCACCCCGCCGCCGGGATTGCGGTGATGATGGCGCCCGGCGCCAACGCGCTGGATACCGCGACGCTGGTGAAAAGCAAAATCGCTGAATTCCAGCGTCAGATGCCGCAGGGCTACGATATCGCCTACCCGAAAGACAGCACCGAGTTCATCAAAATCTCGGTCGAGGATGTTATCCAGACGCTGTTTGAAGCGATTATTCTCGTGGTCTGCGTAATGTATCTGTTCCTGCAGAACTTCCGCGCGACGCTCATTCCAGCGGTAGCGGTACCGGTCGTGTTACTTGGCACCTTTGGGGTGCTGGCGCTGTTCGGCTACTCCATTAATACCCTGACGCTGTTTGCCATGGTGCTGGCGATCGGCCTGCTGGTGGATGATGCCATTGTGGTGGTGGAAAACGTCGAACGGATTATGCGCGACGAAGGGCTGCCCGCCCGCGAAGCCACCGAAAAATCGATGGGCGAAATCTCCGGCGCGCTGGTGGCGATCGCCCTGGTGCTGTCGGCGGTATTCCTGCCAATGGCCTTTTTCGGCGGTTCGACCGGGGTAATCTATCGCCAGTTCTCGGTGACGATTATCTCGGCGATGATGCTGTCGGTGGTCGTAGCGTTAACCCTCACTCCGGCGCTGTGCGGCGCGCTGCTAAGCCACTCCAAACCTCATGACAAAGGTTTCTTCGGCGCCTTTAATCGCCTGTGGGGGCGTACGGAAGATGGCTACCAGCGTCGCGTACTCGGCGGCCTACGCCGCGGCGCGGTGATGATGGGCGCTTACGCCTTGATTTGCGGGGCGATGGCGTTGGCGATGTGGAAACTGCCGGGCAGCTTCCTGCCGGTGGAGGATCAGGGCGAAATCATGGTCCAGTACACCTTGCCTGCCGGGGCGACCGCGGTGCGTACCGCCGAGGTGCGCCGTCAGGTGACCAACTGGTTCCTCACCAAAGAGAAAGCCAATACCGAGGTTATCTTCACCGTCGACGGCTTCAGTTTCAGTGGCAGCGGTCAGAACGCCGGAATGGCCTTCGTCTCATTGAAAAACTGGTCGCAGCGCAAAGGCGACGAAAATACCGCGCAAGCCATTGCGCTGCGCGCCAACAAAGAGCTGGGCGCGATCCGCGACGCCACCCTGTTCGCCATGACGCCGCCATCGGTGGACGGCCTTGGGCAAAGTAACGGCTTCACTTTCGAGCTGATGGCCAGCGGGGGTACCGATCGCGATAGCCTGATGAAGCTGCGCAGCCAACTGCTGGCCGCAGCCAATCAGAGCGGCGAACTGCAGTCGGTTCGCGCCAACGATTTGCCACAAATGCCACAGCTGCAGGTGGATATCGATAACAATAAAGCCGTCTCGCTGGGGCTGTCGCTCAGCGACGTGACCGATACGCTCTCCAGCGCCTGGGGCGGCACGTACGTCAACGACTTTATCGATCGCGGCCGGGTGAAAAAGGTCTACATCCAGGGCGAGAGCGACGCGCGCGCCGTGCCGTCCGATCTTGGTAAATGGTTTGTCCGCGGCAGCGATAACAGCATGACGCCGTTCACCGCGTTCGCCACCACCCATTGGGAATACGGCCCGGAAAGCCTGGTACGTTACAACGGCTCGGCCGCCTTTGAGATCCAGGGGGAAAACGCCGCGGGCTTCAGCTCAGGTGCGGCAATGGACAAAATGGAAAAACTGGCCAATAGCCTGCCGGCGGGTTCCACCTGGGCATGGAGCGGTATTTCGCTACAGGAAAAACTGGCCAGCGGCCAGGCGATGAGCCTGTACGCCATTTCGATTCTGGTGGTGTTCCTGTGCCTGGCGGCGCTGTATGAAAGCTGGTCGGTGCCGTTCTCGGTGATCATGGTCATCCCGTTAGGCCTGCTTGGCGCGGCGCTGGCGGCCACGCTGCGCGGCTTAAGTAACGACGTCTATTTCCAGGTGGCGCTGTTGACGACTATTGGCCTGTCGTCGAAGAACGCCATCCTTATCGTTGAATTCGCTGAATCCGCGGTGGATGAGGGCTATTCGCTCTCGCGGGCGGCGATCCGCGCCGCGCAGACCCGTCTGCGCCCGATTGTCATGACCTCGCTGGCATTTATCGCCGGAGTACTGCCGCTGGCCATTGCTACCGGCGCCGGGGCCAACAGCCGCGTGGCGATTGGTACCGGGATTATCGGCGGCACCCTGACGGCGACGCTGCTGGCGGTGTTCTTCGTCCCGCTGTTCTTTGTGCTGGTGAAGCGTCTCTTTACCCGCCCACGTCCTTCTCAGGAGTAAGTTATGTTTCGTTTGAGTTTAATGTTTATCGCGCTCCTGACCGCGGGCTGTGTCTCTCTTGACCCGCACTACGAGCGCCCGGCCGCGCCGGTGCCGGCGACCCTTCCCGGCGCGCACGGCGAATCAACGGCGGTGGTCGGCGACTGGCAAAAAGTGGTCAATGATGCGCGGTTAAAAAAAGTGGTCAGCATCGCGCTTAATAGCAACCGCGATGTGCAAAAGGCATTGGCCGATATTGAAGCCGCTCGCGCCCAGTATGGCGAAACGCGCGCATCGTTGTTTCCCACCGTCGATGCCGAGCTGAGCCATACCCGCAGCAAAACGATCGCCAGCGGCCTAAGTTCTACCTCGCAGGCTGACGGCGCGGTCTCGAGCTTCGAACTGGACTTGTTCGGCAAGAACCAGAGCCTGTCGCGCGCGGCGCGAGAAAGCTGGCTTGCCAGCGAATTCACCGCGCAAAATACCCGACTGACGATGATTGCCGATTTGACCACCGCCTGGGTGACGCTGGCGACGGATAATAGCAATCTGGCGCTGGCACAGCAGACGATGGAAAGCGCGGAGAACTCGCGTAAAATCGTCGCTCGCCAGATGGCGGTGGGCACCGCCTCCGCCGGTGATTTAAGTTCGGCGGAAAGCGTCTATCAGCAGGCGCGAGCCAGCGTCGCCAGCTATCGTACGCTGGTGGCGCAGGATAAAAACGCCATTAACCTACTGGCCGGGGAAACCGTGCCGGAGAGCCTGCTGCCCGGTACGCTGGAGAGCCTGGGGGATAACAGCATCGCGCTGGTGCCGGCGGGGGTATCGTCATCGGTACTGTTGCGCCGGCCGGATATTCAGGAGGCGGAACATAATCTCAAGAGCGCTAATGCCGATATCGGCGCGGCGCGAGCGAACTTTTTCCCGTCCATTTCGCTGACCGCCAGCGCCGGGGTCGGCAGCGACTCGCTATCGTCGCTGTTTAGCCATGGCATGCAGGTGTGGTCGTTCGCCCCGTCCATCAGCCTGCCGCTGTTCACCGGCGGCAGTAATCTGGCGCAGCTACGCTATGCGCAGGCTGAGAAAAAGGGGCTGATTGCCACCTACGAGAAATCCATTCAGAGCGCCTTTAAGGACGTTGCCGATGCGCTGGCGCGCCGGGAAACGCTGAGTGAACAGCTCGATGCCCAGCAGCAGTATGTTGCCGCCGAGCAGAAGTCGCTGGATATCGCGATGAAGAGTTATCAGGCCGGGGTCGGCGACTATCTGTCGGTGCTGACCGCCCAGCGGACGCTGTGGTCGGCGAAGGCGACGCTGCTGTCGCTGCAGCAGACCGACCTCAATAACCGCATTACGCTCTGGCAATCGCTGGGCGGCGGCGCCAGTTAATGTTCCTCTTCGGACGCGTTATAGCACCTTAATCACTCCTGGCACATGCGTTAACTCCAGGTTGCGGTAATAAAATATTCCACCTTTATTACCGCAATATCTCTGGCTATACCTACAATTCTCCTATTATCCCAAGCGTATTAATCGTGATACTCTTCACATGAATGGAATAAAAAATTCCTTATACTGCGCGCAACTGAGAATAACGAGGTTTTTATGAGTATCGACCTGAGCAAACTGCTGACCGAGCGACGCAACGCCAACAGCGCCAACATTGACACCCTCTCCACTGTCGACATGCTGACGGTGATAAACCAGGAAGATCAGCAAGTGGCGCAGGCGATAACGCCTTACTTGCCGCAGATAGCGGAAGTCGTGGATAAAGTGGCGGCGGCGCTGCGGGCCGGGGGACGGCTGATTTACATCGGCGCCGGTACGTCGGGGCGTTTGGGTATTCTGGACGCCAGCGAATGCCCGCCGACCTTTGGCACCCGTCCGGAGCAGGTGGTGGGGATTATCGCCGGCGGACATAAAGCGATTCTGAGCGCCGTGGAAAACGTGGAAGACAATAAAGCGCAAGGGGCGATGGACCTGCAGAACCTTAACTTCAGCAACCGTGATGTGCTGGTGGGGCTGGCGGCCAGCGGACGTACGCCGTACGTCATTGGTGCGATGGAATACGCCCATAGCCAGAATGCGTTTGTCGCTATCGTCAGCTGTAACCCGCACGGTGAAATGGCGCAGCTGGCGGACGTGGCGATTACCCCGGTGGTCGGCCCGGAAGTGGTTACCGGATCGACCCGCCTGAAAGCCGGCACCGCGCAGAAGCTGGTGATAAACATGATCTCCACCGGGGCGATGATCCGCATCGGCAAGGTCTACAGCAACCTGATGGTGGATGTCGAAGCGACCAACGCCAAGCTGATTGAGCGCCAGGTGTCTATCGTGATGGAAGCGACAGACTGCGATCGCGCCACCGCGCAGAATGCGCTGGATGCCTGTGGCCGCCACTGTAAGACGGCGATTGTGATGGTGTTGGCTGACTTAAGCGCTGCAGAAGCGCAGTCGCTGCTGGCGAAAAACAACGGTTATATCCGCAAGGCGCTAAGCAACACCTGAGCGCCGACAGACAGGTAACAGGCAATGGCAAAAATAACTAAAGAGATGATAGCGCGGATCCTGGCTCACGTCGGCGGGGCCGCAAACGTGGCGCAGGCGGGTAACTGCATGACGCGCCTGCGCTTGACCCTGCGCGATGAAAGCCTGGCCGATAGCGCCGCCATTCGCCAGATTGACGGCGTGATGGGGGTTATCGTCAGCGATGAACAGTTCCAGGTGGTATTAGGGCCCGGCAAGGCGCAGACCGCCGCGGAAATGATGAACGGCCTGATGGAAGCGGCGCCGCAGGCAGCCGCCTCGCTGGCGGATGTGGCAGCGGAGAAAAAGCAGGCGTTAAAGAGTAAGCAGACCAGCGGTGTACAGAAGTTTCTCGCGAAGTTCGCCACTATTTTTACGCCGCTGATCCCCGGCTTTATCGCCGTCGGGCTGTTGTTAGGCTTCGCCACGCTGGCGGAACAAATCTTCGTGCTGGAGAACGCGCATCCTAACGCCAGTCTGGTGGCGCTGATTGGTTATATGAAGGTATTCAGCAAAGGGATGTTTACCTTCCTGAGTATCCTGATTGGCTATAACGCTCAGAAAGCCTTCGGCGGTTCGGGCGTGAACGGCGCGATTATCGCCTCGCTGTTCGTGCTGGGCTACAACCCGGAAGCGACCAGCGGATTCTACGCCGGAATTTCGACCTTCTTCGGCCATGGTATCGACCCGCGCGGCAATATTATCGGCGTGCTAATCGCCTCGATTCTTGGCGCGTGGGTGGAGCGTCAGGTGCGGCGGATAATGCCCGCTAACCTCGATATGATCCTTACCTCGGCGGTGACGCTGCTGATTATGGGCGCGGTGACCTTTACGGTGATTATGCCGATTGGCGGCTGGCTGTTTACCGGTATGTCGTGGCTGTTCCTGCATCTTAACGGCAATCCGTTTGGCTCGGCGGTGCTGGCCGGGCTGTTCCTGCTGGCGGTGATGTTCGGTGTGCATCAGGGGTTTGTGCCGGTCTATTTTGCGCTGGTGGATGCGCAGGGCTTTAACTCGCTGTTCCCGATCCTGGCGATGGCCGGGGCCGGGCAGGTGGGCGCGGCGCTGGCGCTGTTCTGGCGCGCGAAGCGCGATTCGCTGCTGCGAACCCAGATCAAAGGGGCGATTATTCCGGGCTTCCTCGGTATTGGCGAACCGCTGATTTACGGCGTGACCTTGCCGCGCATGAAACCGTTTATCACCGCCTGTATCGGCGGCGCCTGCGGCGGTTTCTTCGTGGGCCTGATTGCCTGGCTGGGGCTGCCGGTTGGCCTGAACACGGTGTTTGGCCCGTCCGGGCTGGTGGCGCTGCCGCTGATGACCTCCGGTAGCGGAATTTATGCCGGGATGGCGGTGTACGCCGGCGGTCTGGCGGTTTCGTATCTATGCGGTTTTGTGCTCACCTGGCTGTTCGCCAGCAAAAACGTCGACCTGAGTTAAGCGTATTTCCCCGGCTACGATTGGGCATTCGGCCGGTAGCCCGGTAAGCGTAAGCGCTACCGGGGAAGGCGCTTAGACGATTTTCATCTTATTGATACCTTTTCGTGTTTAAAAATCGAGCACAAAATCGTTATAGTTTTGCTCGAAAAATAATAATGATTTTCCATGGACTGATGGGGTAGTGATGATGAAATTGCGTTTACGCACGGCGGCGGCAGTGATGCTGGCTGGCCTGCTGTTAGCGGGCTGTGACCAGAAGAATGACAATGCCAAACACATAAAAGTCGGCGTGATTAACGGCGCGGAACAGGATGTGGCGGAAGTGGCGAAGAAGGTGGCGAAAGAAAAGTATGGCCTCGACGTCGAGCTAGTGGGCTTTAGCGGCTCGCTGTTGCCGAACGATGCTACCAACGCCGGGGAGCTGGATGCCAACGTCTTCCAGCATCGCCCCTATCTGGAACAAGACAACAAAGCGCACGGCTACCACCTGGTGGCCATCGGCAATACTTTTGTCTTTCCCATGGCCGGCTATTCGCGAAAGATTAAATCCGTTGCGGATATTAAAGATGGCGCGACCATCGCCATTCCCAATGACCCGACCAACCTCGGCCGCGCGCTATTGTTATTGCAAAAAGAGCAGTTGATTACCCTCAAAGCGGGTACCGGCCTGCTGCCGACGGCGGTGGATATCACCAGTAACCCGCGAAACCTGAAAATTATGGAGCTGGAGGGTGCGCAGCTGCCGCGGGTGCTGGACGATCCGAAGGTCGATGTCGCCATTATCAGTACCACCTACCTGCAGCAAACCGGGTTATCTCCGGTACGCGACGGCATCTTTATTGAAGACAAAAACTCGCCGTACGTGAACATCATTGTGGCGCGTGAAGACAATAAAGACGCCGAAAACGTGAAAGAGTTTATGCAGTCGTACCAGTCGCCGGAAGTGGCGAAGGCGGCAGAAACCATCTTCAACGGCGGCGCGGTACCGGGCTGGTAATCATCTACGCTGCGCCATCAGGTGCAGTAGCGGCACCAGAGACAGCCCGTCCGGCATTTCGCCGCGGGCGATCAGCTGGTTTATCTCCTCGAAGGTAAACCAGCCGGTTTCCATCACTTCATCCTGATCTGCGTCCATGCCAACCCAGCTTAAATCGGTGGCGAGCCAGGTGATAAACAGCTGGTCGCTGCTGCCGTATGACGGGTTGTAGCGGATGATTTCCTCAGCGTGTTGCGCTTGCCAGCCGGTCTCTTCGCGTAGTTCGCGCAGCACGGCGACGGCGGGCTCTTCCCCTTCATCGACGCCGCCAGAGGGAATGGCCCACACCACCTTATCGATCAGATAGCGGTAGTGGCGAATCAGCAGCACTTTGTCGTCCTGGAGCGCCACAATCCCGACCGCCGGGCGTGGGTAGTGAATGGAATAAAAGTCGCGCCGCTCGCCGGGGGCGACATCAATACCTACCTTGCGCATGCTGAACCACGGCGTCTCGGCGATGACCAGCGGATTATGCATATCGGCGGCGGTTAGTTTCTTTTTCATCCTGCCATTCCTGTAGAAAGTTTAACCTTCAGAACAACATAGCCGGCTGCGATTGGCAACCGTCGCAGGTTGGCCCGATTCCATCGATCATTGCCCAAACGCCCATATTGCGCCAGGCTGGTACTCAGTACGATGTTCGTCAGATTACCCCACAGAGGAACGCTAACATGAACATCACCCATATCCGCAATGCTACACAGATTATTGAATACGCTGGTAAAAAGTTCCTGATCGACCCTATGCTGGCTGACAAAGGCGCCTGGCCGGGATTTCCAGGAACCGCGCGCAGCGAGCTGCGCAATCCGCTGGTGGCGCTGCCGTTTTCTCGTGAAAAAATTATCGACGTCGATGCGGTAATCGTCACCCATACCCATGACGATCATTGGGACGAGGCGGCGATCGCGGCGATCCCGAAAACTCTGCCGGTTTTCGTCCAGCATGAGGCCGACGCCGCGCTGCTGCGCAGCCAGGGATTTCAGGATATCCGCCTGCTGTCGGCAAACAGTGAATTTGCCGGCGTAAATCTGCAGAAAACCACTTCCGGGCAACATGGCAGCGACCGTACCTATGCGGTACCGGCGATGGCTGAACGTCTGGGCGAGGCTTGCGGCGTGGTGTTCCGTCATCCGCAGGAGAAGACGCTGTGGCTGGTTGGCGATACCATCTGGCGCGATGAGATTGAAGCCGACATGCTGAAGCTGCGCCCGGATGTGGTGGTGCTGAACGCCGGCTACGCTCACGTTATCGGCTTTGGCCCGATCATCATGGGCAAAGAGGACCTGCTGAAGGCGCATTTCGCCCTGCCGGAAGCGAAAATCATGGCCATCCACCTGGAGGCGGTCAACCATTGTCTGGTGAGCCGCGAAGAGATGCGCCAGTACGTCGCGGATAATCAGATTGCCGGGGTAGTCAGTATTCCGCAGGATGGGGAAACCGTTGTTTATTAACCTGCTCAAGGGGAAGGGATGATGACATTAACCGACGTGGCGATTGTCGCCGTAGAAGGCTTTAGCCCGTTTCATTATTCCGTCCCCTGTATGCTGTTTGGCGATACGGTCTCGGAAACCAAACGTTTTAATCTGCAGATTTGCGCCGAACAGCCGGGATTACTCAGCGCCCGCGACGGCTTCGCTCTATACGCCAGCGGTGATTTTACCGCGATGGAACAGGCGGATATCGTGGTGGTGCCTTACTGGGGCGAGGTCAACCAGCGCCCGCCGCAGGCGTTGATCGCGAGTTTGGTTCGAGCGCGCGATAACGGCGCGGAAATCGTCGGCCTGTGCCTCGGCGCGTTTGTCCTTGGCTACGCCGGGCTGCTCGACGGTAAGCGGGCGGCGACCCACTGGGAGTTCGAGCAGGATTTCCAGCGCCTGTTTCCGCAGGTTCAGCTTGATATCAACGCCCTGTACGTCGATGACCAGAAGGTGATTACCTCGGCGGGGACCGCCGCGGCGCTAGATTGCTGCCTGTATATCATTCGCCAGCGTTTTGGCAGCCTCGCCGCCAACCAGATCGCCCGGCGGATGATCGTGCCGCCGCACCGCGAGGGCGGCCAGGCGCAGTTTATCGCCCAGCCGGTGCCGCGCAACACCCGCGACGCGCGGATTAACTGTCTGCTGGATTATCTGCAACAGCATATTGCCGAGCCGCATAATCTTGATTCGCTGGCCGAGGTGGTGGCGATGAGCCGCCGTACCCTGACCCGCCACTTCGCCAGGGCGACCGGGATGAGCATTGCCGACTGGTTGACCGCTGAACGTCTGCGCCGCAGCCAGAGCCTGCTCGAAGCGGGGGATTTGCCGGTCGAGCAGGTGGCGGAAGCAGTGGGCTATCTTTCCGCCGTGACCTGGCGCCAGCAGTTTAAAGCGCGTTTTGGCGTTAGCCCGACGGAGTGGCGGCGGACTTTCCGCCGCGGCGTTTAGCCGGCGAGAGTCGAACTGTCGATCACGAAGCGATATTTCACGTCGCCCTTGACCATTCTTTCCCAGGCTTCGTTGATCTGATCGGCGCGAATCAGCTCGATATCGGCGACGATGCCGTGTTCGGCGCAGAAGTCGAGCATCTCCTGGGTTTCCGGGATACCGCCGATCATCGAGCCGGCGATCGAGCGGCGGCGGAAGATCAGATTGAACACTTCCGGCGATGGATGCGGCGTGGCCGGGGCGCCAACCAACGTCATAGTGCCATCGCGTTTCAGCAACGTGGTGAAGGCATCGAGATTGTGCGGCGCCGCCACGGTGTTGAGGATGAAATCGAAGCTTTTGACGTGGGCCGCCATTTCGTCTTCGTTGCGCGACACCACGACCTCATCCGCGCCCAACGCTCTGGCCGCGTCGCGCTTGGATTCGGAGGTGGTAAAGGCCACCACGTGGGCCCCCATGGCGTGGGCCAACTTGATCCCCATATGTCCCAGACCGCCGATGCCGACGATGCCGACTTTTTTGCCCGGCCCGGCGTGCCAGTGGCGCAGCGGCGAATAGGTCGTGATCCCGGCGCACAACAGCGGCGCGACGGCGGCGAGCTGCGCTTCGGGATGGTTTATCCGCAGTACGTAGCGTTCATTGACCACGATCTGCTGTGAATAACCGCCCAGCGTATGCCCTGGCGCGTCCTGGGTCGGCCCGTTATAGGTCAGCACCATATGGTCACAGTAGTTCTCCAGCCCTTCAGCGCACTCCTCGCACTGTTTACAGCTATCCACCATACAGCCGACGCCCACCAGATCGCCAACGGCGTAACCTGAGACGGCATCGCCGACCGCCGTCACCCGGCCAACGATTTCATGGCCCGGCACGCAGGGATACAGCGTCCCGGCCCATTCCGCTCGCGCCTGATGGAGATCGGAATGGCAGACGCCGCAGTATGCAATAGCGATCTGCACATCTTGTGGGCCGGGTTCGCGGCGGGTGATAGACATCGATTCGAGCGGCTGGCTGGCGGAGTACGTACCTATAGCGTTGATCTGCATAGCATTACCTCTTGTGCAATAGCGTGATAAATCAAGCGGAAGGGGGTGAGTGTTTTTTGCGCGGCAAGGGTAAGCGTAGCCTGGTTAGGGCAGGATGAGAAAAGCGCAGCTCAAAGGGTTAAAGAAGGCGCCTCACCGGGGTGAGACGCTCGTGATATCAAGGCGCGATGGGTGTCAGATAATCCAGCCGCAGCGGCTCGGCGAGCAGGCTCTCCATCTGGCCGATAAAGGCCTGGAAGTAGGGCTGGGCGATATGCTCATCCAGCGCCTGCTGGTCGCGCCAGGACTCACGCATGTAGAAGGTATCCGGCGCGTCGCGCAGCTGAAACAGCGCGTAGTCGAGATTGCCCGGCTCCTCGCGGGTTGGCAGCAGCAGCGCCTGCAGCGCGTCGCGCAGGGCCTCGGTTTGCCCGGCTTTCGCCTTCAGAACCGCGATAAGCGCAATGGTGTCGTCGCGCATTTAGAAACCCTCCAGCACGATTTTGCCGACCGAGCGCCCGGTTTCCAGCTTAGCGTGGGCTTTTTGCAGATTGGCGGCGTTGATAGTGCCGTAGTGTTCGCCAAGGGTAGTGCGCAGCGTGTTATCGTCAATCAACGCGGCGACGCGGGTCAGTAGCTGATGTTGGGCGATCATATCATCCGTCTCAAACATTGAGCGGGTGAACATAAATTCCCAGTGCAGCGAAATGCTTTTCGCTTTCAGCGGCACCACGTCCAGGCTCTCCGGGTCATCAATTAGCGCCAGCTTACCCTGCGGGGCGAGCGCGGCGATCAGTTCGTTAAAGTGCTGATCGGTATTGGTCAGGCTGGCGACGTGGGTCACTGCATGAATGCCGATTTTCGCCAGTTCTTCACCGAGCGGCTTGCTGTGGTCAATGACGTGATGCGCCCCGGCCTCGCGTACCCACTTCTGGCTTTCCGGGCGCGATGCGGTACCAATCACCGTCATGTTGGTGAGTTTGCTGGCCAACTGGGTGAGGATAGAGCCAACGCCGCCCGCCGCGCCGACAATCAGCAGCGTATCGCCGGCGTTACCGCCTTCCTGCACGCCAAGGCGGTGGAACAGCAATTCCCAGGCGGTGATAGCGGTCAGAGGCAGCGCGGCGGCGGCGGCATTCTCCAGCGAGCGCGGCTTCAGCGCCACGATGCGTTCATCAACCAGCTGCAGTTCGCTGTTGCTGCCGGGGCGGCCCAGCGCGCCGGCGTACCACACTTCATCGCCCGGCGTGAACAACGTCACAGCATCGCCAACGGCTTTCACCACGCCAACCGCATCCCAGCCCAGCACCCGCGGGGTATCGGCATTAAAACCGGCGCGCACTTTGGTGTCGACCGGGTTCACCGAAATGGCTTTGACCTCGACCAGCAGATCGTGGCCCTGCGCCTGCGGATCCGGCAGATCGATATCGCGTAAAAAGGGGATGTTGTTGCCGTCGGCGGCGGCCTGGGTAATTGCAATGGCTTTCATAGGTTCTCCGGTCTACAAAAAGGATTCATGGTGCGAATGCGTCGAGGATAGACCGGTCTACCGTCGGGAAAAACGGCCCGGCGGCGATAACAGTTATATAAAAAAAGTGAAAATCGGCGACACCACCCATCCTGCGCCCGCCTGTCACTACAGATAAACAGTGCGATGGTCAGGTACCAGGACCATGATGGTTCAACAATATAAATTATCACAAGCATAGCGTTTCATATTTGAGAAAGTTTCCTCCTCCATGTCGCAAATATTAATATCACTCCGGAAGAATAATAAGATTGCGTTATGGCTCAAGGTTTATACCTTGACTCCCGACACCCTGCGTGCGATTTTTCTTCTATCAAATAATAAACAGAGTTTCATATTTGGAACAAAAATAAAACCATCGTGCTATTTAATTAAGAGTTTCACCACTGAGACAAAATAATAAGTCGATATTAATCGACGGTCTTTTATCGCTTATAAAAATAAAGTGAGGAATGTGCTATGCGTAAAATACTCCTTTCGCTGCTGCTGGCAGCCGCGACCAGCGGGACGGCGCTGGCGGATGACGGTAAGCCGTTCCCGCATATCGGCTGGCGCAGCGCGGATAATCTCGCCGGGCTGGATTTCGGCGGCGCGCTGCGGGCGAACTATCGCTATGAGGACTGGAAAGGCAGTAATTACCGCAACCCGCCGCATCTGCGTTTTGATACCTTCCGTATCGACAGCAGCGGCTTCTATGATAATTATTTCTTTGATGCCGGGTTCTGGTTTCAGGATCACCGTAAATACGCCATCGACCGCGCTTACGTAGGCTATCGCTTCGACAACAATAATAATATTCAGCTGGGGATCCCCGGCAAACCATTTGGCCTTGAACCTTATCCGCAATTTGGCTGGTCCTACGGTATTCCGTTTTATTTAGGCTTTGGCGTGAGCGCCGGTAGCGGCGTGAATTATCAATATCACGATAATAACTGGTCGCTGTATGTGGCCTATTTCCCGTGGATGGAGCCGGAGAATTTGCGCTATGCGCCGGACGTTGGCGATTACGATCGGCTGAAAAACACTATCTATCCGACTCAGCATCAGCAGCATAATGAAAAGCGCGACCAGGTGAACGTGCGAATTGCGCGTGATTTTCACGGCGGCGGCTGGAATAACGAGCTGGGCGGCTCGCTGGCGCTGGCGCGGTTGCACAACCGCGAGACCGACGACGACGGCACCTTCTGGGCAGCAGGCGTGCACGGCATGTTGCATAACGGGCCGTGGCAGCTGACCTCGCAGCTGATTCGCTACCAATACGATCCGAAGAACCCGGCGGGCGTCAGCGACGATACGATTCTGATGGGCGGCAACGGCCTGACGCCGGCCTACCTGATCCCGGCGAAAGCGACGACCGCGTCGCTGAACGTCGCCCGTGATGTCGACGTGAAGTGGGGCGGCGTGTCGAAGCTGCGTTTTTACAACGACTACAGCGTGCTGTGGAAAGATAAAAGCGGCTGGAGCGATTCGCAGATGAACACCCTTGGCGTACAGGTCTTTGCGCTACCGGTGATGTTCTGGGTCGATCTCAGTTGGGCGAAGAACGTTAATCCGTGGGGCGGCGCGCTGAACGCCACCGGCTGGACCAGCACCCAGTCCGAGGGCAGCGGCAAATGGTACTTCCGCACCAACGTTAATATTGGTTATTACTTCTGAGGCGGGAATTTTCCCTGCTCGCGCTGCGCTCAGCAGGGCTACGGTTCTGCGCCGTCTGGTAGCCCGGGTAAGGCGCTAGCCGCCACCCGGGGGCTTGCTCGAGCTATCAGACCGTAGGCCGGATAAGGCGCAGCCGCCATCCGGCGCAAAAGCGGTTCTTTACCTGCGGTTATTGCCCGGCGGCGCTACGCTTGCGCGGGCCTACAGATCACATGTCGGGCGTAGTCCGGATGAGGCGTTAGCTGCCACCCGAGGGGCTAGCTCGCGCTATCAGGCATCCTGAGCTACTTTTTAGGCTCTGTTTTCCACTGTAGCAAACCGGCGATATCCTTTTCACCTTCGGCTTCCTTTAAGCGCCGCTGTTGCTCAGCAAACTGACTATATTCCGCCTGCGCTTTTTCATCGGCCATTTTCTTACTGACTTTACCTGCGCCTTGCAAAACCTCACGGTCGTTAAATTGCAGGAACTGATCCAGCTTATCCTGCCAGTCGCGTAAAAAGACCTGCTGACGACGACGGGCCTGATCCTCGGCAAAATCCAGCCACATGTTAACTACGCGGTTAAGCTCGCTGACTTCATCCTGAGTGAGATAATTTTTTGCCACCGTCACGTCGCCCTTATTCACCTCTTTGCCTCTATAGCTGCTCAGCCCCATATGCGGCTGACTGGCGTCAGCACGTTGATGAATGAGTTCAGCGGCGGTATGCCTGGTACAGGCAAAATGTAACTTGTTCTGGATAGTTTGAAAAAACTGCGTGGTTTCTTTTAACGACGGTTGATAGTCAGCCGCTAATGCAAAAATCTCTCGCACCCGCAAATAAACGCGGCGTTCGCTGGCGCGAATATCGCGGATACGCTCCAGCATCTCATCGAAATAGTCGGGTACTGTCGATGAACCCACAGGCGGATTCTTCAGCCGCTCATCGTCCATCACAAAACCTTTGATCAGGTATTCCTGGAGCGTCTGGGTCGCCCACTGGCGGAACTGCGTGCCGCGAGAGGAGCGAACGCGATAGCCAACAGCGAGTATGACAGGCAGGCTGTAGTGAAGCCGGTTTCGGCTTACCTGACGGCTACCTTCCTGTTGAACTTGTAAGTAAGACTTACAGGTTGCGTTTTGTTCAAGCTCACCTTCCTCATAGATCGCTTTAATATGCTGTGTAACTGCTTGTGGGGTGACTTGATAAAGGCTGGCGATAGTTGCTTGAGGGAGCCATAGTGTTTCTTGCTCAAAGCGGCATTCAACGCGCACTTCCCCGTCCTCGCTGGCAAACATAATGAATTCCCCTGCTGGGGACGACGTTATATTTTCCTTTGCCATATGGTCTCCGGGTCAACCTGTTCACAACGGTAGAGTATGTCAGAAGCGGGGCATAAATTTCATTAGACGAACGATTAATCTTGCGCGTTTGCGGGTGTTAAGGCAGCCGTAATCCGAGGAATTTCCCTGCTCGCGCTGCGCTCAGCAGGGCTACCGTTCTGCGCCGTCCGGTAGCCCGGGTAAGGCGTTAGCCGCCACCCGGGGATCTTTCTTGCTCGCGCTATCTGGCACGTTACAGCGTGCTGTTGACGCTTTTCAGCGATTGTTGAATATGCCGTAATTCGGCTGTTAGCTTCTCTTCTTTATCGCTGAGCGGCAGCAATACAATGCAGCCATTCATCACCTTAACCGTGACCGGCTTCCCGGTATCGAATCCCGCTTCGCGTAGCCACTTGCCGGAAAGGGTAAGACTTGGTGTACTGGTATCCCGGCCATTGGGCCGATAGCCAACCAGCAGCTGACGTTCGGTTCCGCTAACGATGATATCTGGGGGTAGAATGCAAATCAGCCATAATCAATTCCTTGATAGTTGGTGAGGTTAGCTCTCATCAGGTATTGCGAGTACCTGATGGGGTCGATTAATTTAACTCTCCACTCGGCTGGGAACACCAACAATCTCCATTTTTATAACCCCTTCATCTGTGAATATTGATGCTAGACCTTTCCGTACCCGACCATAAAAAGCAATATCGATCATATTAAGTGCTCTGACATGTTCATTTGATAGCCTTGCGTTCTGCGAGCTGGTGGCCATCAATTGTTTAAAAATATCTATTTTGAGTGTCTTTCTATCAGTATATCTTTTAATAAATTTCTGAACTTGAACGGCAACAACAGGGCTGATTTAAGTCACTATCACCGTTGTGATCGATAGCATTAAACTCATTTTAGAATCCATATTTTTATAAGATATAAAGTTAGAATAAAAAAAAGAATTCAATAGGATAGGATAACTGTAAGATATTGAATACATGCCGAATGGCCGATAGAGGATGAGAAACTTTGGCGGAAGATCACAGGAGTTGAACCTGCCCGGGACCGCTGGCGGCCCCAACTGGATTTGAAGTCCAGCCACCTCACCGGAGATGACGATCTTCCGCGCCTCGATTGCTACATGGAGGCGGGCGCATTATAGCTACTTTCAGGCATTTACCACATACCTAAACGCACTTTTTTACTGTTAAAACTGGACTTTGCAGAACAGTCTGAGACAAATCCGTTCAAAATCCATGGGTTACACTTTTTCACACTCTTTCGGGCTACCGCGATCACAGAAAACAAGAAACGTAATTTGATAACGAGATATCGCAATTCATCTTACTGCGCCAAAGGTTTAAAAAAACCGTAACCGGTACCAATCCGCGGTGCCGCTAAGGGAATAGTGCGCAAATGTAAGATCATATTCTGTCCGTCAAAGAGAAAATCGGCTACGGTATGGGTGACGCCGCCAGCCACATTATTTTTGATAACGTCATGTTATACATGATGTTTTTCTACACCGATATTTTCGGTATTCCCGCCGGCTTTGTCGGCACCATGTTCCTGCTGGCGCGGGCGCTGGATGCGATTTCCGACCCGTGCATGGGCCTGCTTGCCGACCGTACCCGCAGCCGCTGGGGTAAGTTCCGCCCGTGGATCCTCTTCGGCGCTATCCCGTTCGGCCTCGTCTGCGTGCTGGCTTATAGCTCGCCGGATTTAAGCCACAACGGCAAGCTGATCTACGCCGCCGTGACCTACACGCTGCTGACCCTGCTCTACACCGTAGTGAATATCCCCTACTGCGCGCTCGGTGGTGTGATCACCGACAACCCGACGCAGCGCATCTCGCTGCAGTCCTGGCGCTTCGTGCTGGCGACAGCGGGGGGCATGCTCTCCACCGTGCTGATGATGCCGCTGGTCAACTTTATCGGCGGCGAAGATAAAGCGCTCGGCTTCCAGGGCGGCATTGCGGTGCTCTCGGTGGTCGCCTTCCTGATGCTGGCCTTCTGTTTTTTCACCACCAAAGAGCGTGTCGAAGCACCGCCGAGCAGTACCTCGATGCGTGAAGACCTGCGCGATATCTGGCGCAATGACCAGTGGCGCATCGTTGGCGTACTCACCATCCTCAATATCCTCGCGGTCTGCGTTCGCGGTGGCGCGATGATGTACTACACCACCTGGATCATGGGCTCGGCGGCGCTGTTCACCGTCTTCCTCACCACCTACTGCGTCGGCAACCTGATTGGCTCGGCGCTGGCGAAGCCGTTGACCGACTGGAAATGCAAAGTCAGCGTCTTCTGGTGGACCAACGCCCTCCTGGCGGTGCTCAGCGTGGCGATGTTCTTCGTACCGATGGACGCCGAAATCACCATGTTCGTCTTTATCTTCATCATTGGCGTACTGCACCAGCTGGTGACGCCAATCCAGTGGGTGATGATGTCCGACACCGTCGACTACGGCGAATGGTGTAACGGCAAACGCCTGACCGGCATCAGCTTCGCCGGCACCCTGTTTGTGCTCAAGTTAGGGCTGGCGCTGGGCGGCGCGCTGATCGGCTGGATGCTGGCCGGCGGCGGCTATGACGCCGCCGCTAAAACCCAGAACAGCGCCACCCTCACCATCATTATCGCCTTGTTCACCCTCGTTCCGGCGGTGTGCTACCTGCTGAGCGCGGTAATCGCCAAACGCTACTACACGCTAAAAACGCCGTTCCTGAAAAAAATGATGGCCGAGCTGGCCGAGGGCGCGCGTCGCAACGAACAAGAATTCACGGCAGCCCCGATCGACAAAGAATGGCAAAACTAAGAGGACGTTTTAATGAAAATCAGTGATGGAAACTGGCTCATTCAACCAGGGCTCAACCTGATCCAACCCGTACAGGTTTACGAGGTGGAGCAGCAGGGGAATGAAATGGTGGTCTATGCCGCGCCACGCGATGTCCGCGAACGCGCCTGGCAACTGGATACGCCATTGTTCACCCTGCGCTTTTTCTCGCCTCAGGAAGGGATAATCGGCGTGCGCATGGAGCACTTCCAGGGCGCGCTGGATAACGGCCCGCACTATCCGCTGAACGTGCAGAAAGACGTCCATGTCGAAATAGAAAATACGGCCGAATTCGCCGAGCTGAAAAGCGGCAGCCTCAGCGTGCGGGTGACTAAAGGTGAATTCTGGGCGCTGGATTTTCTGCGCGACGGCGTGCGTATCACCGGTAGCCAACTGAAAAACAACGGCTACGTGCAGGATAGTAAGACCCAGCGCAACTACATGTTTGAGCGCCTCGACCTCGGCGTCGGCGAAACCGTCTACGGCCTCGGCGAGCGCTTTACCGCGCTGGTGCGCAACGGCCAGACGGTAGAAACCTGGAACGAAGACGGCGGCACCAGCACCGAGCAATCCTACAAAAACATTCCGTTCTACCTGACCAACCGCGGCTACGGCGTGCTGGTGAATCACCCGCAGCGCGTCTCTTTCGAGGTGGGCTCGGAAAAAGTCTCTAAAGTCCAGTTCAGCGTTGAGGGCGAATATCTCGAGTACTTCGTGATCGACGGCCCGACGCCGAAAGCGGTGCTTAACCGCTATACGCAGTTCACCGGCCGCCCGGCGCTGCCGCCGGCATGGTCGTTCGGTCTGTGGCTGACGACCTCGTTCACCACCAACTATGACGAAGCGACGGTAAATAGCTTTATCGACGGCATGGCCGAGCGCCATCTGCCGCTGCACGTCTTCCACTTCGACTGCTTCTGGATGAAGGCCTTCCAGTGGTGCGATTTTGAATGGGATCCGCTAACTTTCCCGGACCCGGAAGGGATGATCAAGCGCCTGAAGGCGAAAGGGCTGAAGGTCTGCGTGTGGATCAACCCGTACATCGGCCAGCGCTCGCCGGTGTTCAAGGAGCTGAAAGAGAAGGGCTATCTGCTTAAGCGCCCGGACGGTTCGCTGTGGCAGTGGGATAAGTGGCAGCCGGGGCTGGCGATTTATGACTTCACCAACCCGGAAGCCTGCCAGTGGTACGCCGACAAGTTAAAAGGTCTGGTAGCGATGGGGGTCGATTGCTTCAAGACCGACTTCGGCGAGCGTATCCCGACCGACGTGCAGTGGTTTGACGGTTCCGATCCGCAGAAAATGCACAACCACTACGCATTCATCTATAACGAGCTGGTGTGGAAGGTGCTGAAAGAGACCGTCGGCGAGCAGGAGGCGGTGCTGTTCGCCCGTTCCGCCTCGGTGGGGGCGCAGCAGTTCCCGGTGCACTGGGGTGGCGACTGCTATGCCAATTACGAATCGATGGCGGAAAGCCTGCGCGGCGGGCTGTCGATCGGCATGTCCGGCTTCGGTTTCTGGAGTCACGATATCGGCGGTTTCGAAAACACCGCGCCGGCCCATGTTTATAAGCGCTGGTGCGCCTTTGGCCTGCTCTCCAGCCACAGCCGCCTGCACGGCAGCAAATCCTATCGTGTGCCGTGGGCCTACGACGAAGAGTCCTGTGACGTGGTGCGCCACTTCACGCAGCTGAAATGCCGCATGATGCCGTATCTCTATCGCCAGGCGGCGCTGGCCAACGAGTTCGGTACTCCGATGTTGCGTGCGATGATGCTCGAGTTCCCGGACGATCCGGCCTGCGACTATCTCGACCGTCAGTATATGCTCGGCGATTCGGTCCTGGTGGCGCCGGTGTTCTCTGAAGCGGGCGAGGTGCAGTTTTATCTGCCGGAAGGGCGCTGGACGCACCTGTGGCATAACGATGAATTGCCGGGTAGCCGCTGGCATAAGCAGCGTCACGATGCACTGAGCCTGCCGGTCTACGTACGTGACAACACCCTGCTGGCGCTGGGCAACAACGACCAGAAACCCGATTATGCCTGGCATGAAGGCACCACCTTCCAGCTGTTCCAGCTTGACGATGGCCGCGAAGCTCTGTGCCAGGTTCCGGCTGCCGATGGTTCCGTGATTTTCACCCTGAAGGCGAAGCGCCAGGGCAACACCATCACCGTGAGCGGCGAAGGCGAAGCCCGCGGCTGGACGCTGTGTCTGCGCAATATCCCGCAGATAGCGGGCGTGGAGGGGGGGACTCAGGCGGGCAGCGAACTGGGTGTGGTAGTGAGCGCCCAGGGCAATGCGCTGACGATTTCGCTGTAAGTCAATACAACCCTCTCCGCCAGCGGCGAGGGTTTTTTTATTCCATTTACTGCACAATTCGTAACGTTCGTTTCATTCTGGTGACTCATCCCACAGACCGATTTGCTCTCCGGTGGTAGCGTAATCTGCCGCTGAGAGGAGCCCGTAATGGACTTAGAAAATATCTTTCGTGACGTGAAGTTGAGTAAAACCGAAATGACCGTGCTGCGTTTTATTCAAAATGACCCGCAACTGTGTATCCGCGAAGGGATCCGCACCGTCGCGGAGCGCTGCTACAGTAATCCTTCTTCGCTGGTGCGGCTGGCGAAGAAGCTTAAGTTCAGCGGCTGGCTGGAGCTGGTCTATTTCATCAAGTTCAATATCACCATGCCAAAGCTCGATGTCACCAACGATATTGATTATATGAGCATTCAGCCGGCAGAAGCGCTGACGCCGCTGCTGGCAGGCCTTGAGCAGCAGCGTATTTTGATCCACGGCAGCGGTTTTTCGCAGCTAATCGCCCAGTATATTTATAATAAGTTTCTCGTTACCGGCGTGAACGCCAGCCTGGCATTGTGGCCCGATTACGAAATCCTTGAGCAAAAAAACGCTGCCCGCTTTGATTCTATCTGGATCATTTCTAAATCCGGACGCAGCAGTTCGGCGTTAAATTGGGTTAAAGCGCTGGAAGGCAAGGAGATAAACCTGGTTTGCTTTACCGGCGATTATCAAAGCCCGCTGGCGCAGGCCGCGAATACGGCGTTTATTATTCATGACCCGCAGAAGTTCGACGATGATATTTACTGGAGCAACCCGTTTTTTGGCTACTGCATATTGGGCTTTGAGCGGCTGTTAAAAATGTGGTTTACCAGCGTACGTAGCAATAGGTAGCCCCGCTAAGCGTAGCGCGAGCGGGGGGAGTTCCCGGATAGCGGCTGGCGCCTTATCCGGGCTACTCAATCGAGCGGGGGCGACTCGTTACCGCCACCCGGCGAACTGTTCATCGTCGAGATAGGCCTCAACCAGCTTCTTCGCCAGCGAATATGAACCGACCAGCGGATGAGCCATCAACGCCTGCAGCGCCAGCGATTTGTCCTGCTGCAGAATTGCCGCCACCGCCAATCGTTCATACTCCTTCACGCTGGCAATCATATTTTTCTGCGCTGTCGGCACGTTAACCGGCGTCACCGGCTTAAGACCCTCTTTGCTCAGATCGCAGCTGATTTCAATCACATCGTCGGGGCGTAAAAAATCGAGCGTGCCGTTATTTTGTAGCGACACCACGATGCGTTTGGTGGTGGTGCTGTTGACCGCCTCCAGAATATCCAGCGCCACCCCGGCGTAGCCGCCGGTATCTGGCTCTTCGATAAACTGCCGCAGCGTTAACGGCTCGCGGGTATGGAATTTTTCCTGCTGCGACTCGTTTTGCATATAGCTGTTTTCGCGGCGCAGGTAGTGCTTCATCCAGATGGTAAAGGCCGCCTGCGGATCCGCTTTAACATCCACGCCGCTGAGCTCCTGACGCATATCGTGGTTGATACGGGCAATCTGCTCGCCGCGGGTCTCCGGCGCCTGTTGAATCGCCCGTAGCGCCACTTCGCGATAGTAGTAGTAATAGAGATATTCGTTGAGCAACTGGTTATCGCACAGTTTGACCAGCTCCGGCGAGAAGTACTGCATCGCCGTTTTGCGGTATAAATCCGGGTTAGCGACCAGCTGCGCGGTAACCTCTTCCCCGCGCACGGTGAAGTGCGTAAACCAGGAAAAGTGGTTTAAGCCGTAGCATTCCACGCTCAGGTCGTGCGGGTCGCAGCCGAGGATCTCCGGCAGCTCGCGGATGAGTTCCGACGGCGCATCGCAAATCCCGTACACCCGGCGTTTGAAACCGGATTTGATAATCGCCTCGGTAACCAGCCCGGACGGATTGGTAAAGTTAAACAGGATCGCGTCTTTATCGGCATGTTCTTCGATCAGCCGACAGTAGCGTAGGATCGCCGGGATCGAGCGCATCGCCATGGCAAAACCGCCCGCGCCGGTGGTCTCCTGGCCCAGCGTGTTATGCTCCAGCGCAATCCGCTCGTCGCGGATGCGGCTCTCATCGCCGCCGACGCGCAGCGTGGTAATCACGTAATGGGTACCCTGCAGCGCGGCAATCGGATCGCTGGTGGTCGTAAAATGAATATCCGGGCGAATGGTATTAAATACATAGCGGGCGATTTCACCAAATAGCGATAAATTATCTGCTGAGCTATCCTGAAATACCACTTCCGTTAAACCAATGCGGTGCGCGTTATAAGCCAGCGACTTCGCCAGAAATGCAGAGCGTACGCCGCCCCCGCCTAATACGGTTAATTTCATACATCACTCCCAATTAATTTTCTGCTAGCCAGCTATCAACCCGGGAACGGACTTGCCCGACTTTGACGCCATAAATAACCTGAACTTCATTACGATTGCGTACTACGCCATTTGCGTCGGTGCTTTTTAATATTTCATCATCAACTAATGTCATATTATGGACAACCACCCGCAGGCGCGTGAAACAGTTATCAACGGAGATAATATTGGCTTTACCACCTAAGCCATTAATAATTTCATCCGTCATCGACTGCGGGCCGCTGACTTTTTTACGGTAGTCCGCCTTACTGTATAACTTAACGTTATCGTCATCCTCGCGGCCCGGCGTTTTCAGATTTAACTTCACTACCAGCGTGCGGAATATCGCGTAATAAACGATAAATTGGCCAATACCGATCAGCACGTACCCCGGCCAGCGGGTTAACGACACCGGCAGCGGCAGGTTGTAGATCAGAAATTCAATTAGGCCGGAGGCGCCCCACGGCCGCACGGTGAAGATGTCGCAAATTGCCTGCGAAGCGGCGGTTAACGTCGCATGGATCACCCACAGCAGCGGCGAGACAAATAAGAAGGTGAATTCAATGGGTTCGGTGATGCCGGTCAGCATCGAGGTGATAATCGCCGGCAGCAGAATCGCCTTTGCCATCGCTTTCTTCTCCGGCTTCGCGGTGTGATAAAACGCCAGCGATGCGCCCGCCAGGCCAAAGATGGTGGTCATCCCCTGTTGCGAGAAACGTAATGCATCGTTCATCACCGGCGTCAGATCGGGATGGCGCATATAGGCGAGGAAAATCGCCTGGGTGCCGGAGACGACCTGGCCATCGACATTTAGCGTGCCGCCGATTTGCGTGAGCTGGAAAGGCGACCACACGAAATGGTGCAAACCGGTGGGAATAAGGAATTTTTCAAAGAAGCCGTAGACAAACACTCCCGCAACGCCGGCATTCTTCATAAACCCGGTCAGGGCGCTAATGCCGTGGGTCATAAAAGGCCAAATCCAGGTAAAAGCAATGGCATAGCAGATAATGACTGGCGTCATGGCGACCAGCGTCAGCTTCGCCCCGCCGTACATCGATAGCGCGCCGGGCAGCTCAATATTGGAGACTTTATTATGTACCCAGGCAATGGTGCAGCCAAGAATGATTCCGAGGAATACTCCCATATCGACGACCACAAAGCCTAATAGCTGCGTTTGCCCGGTACCGTAATATTCGCCGTTAATTTTTTCCGCCACCGCATGAGTATGTTCCAGCCATGAATGGTTGGCGCCGAGAAACATGATAAAACACATCACCGAGACAAGTGCGACCTCTGTTTTTTTATCTTTTGCCAGGCCGTAACTTATTCCCACGCAAAACAATAATCCGAGGTTACCGAATAATGGCCAGAAGGTATCACCAAGCAGTTGCCCTAATTGATGAAGGAAACTGGTTTCAGCAATAAGAGTCGGGTTAGTTAAGACGGAACTGAGAGCCAGAATTAATCCAATGACCGGCAAGAACAATACTGCGCCGATCATGGCCCTGGAGAATTTTTGCATATTCTCCAGAATACGTTGACGTATTACAGACATGGTTGTTCCTTTTATTTTTGTAGGTACAGGGGATCATTATTTTTATCAACTTCCAGTATTTTGGTTATAGCAATTCTGATATTTGAAAGGAACCTGTTGCGGGAAATAGGCACAGATAGCCGCTAATTGCATACAGGTTTCAGGGAGGGGGATTAGCCCTCTTCCGCCGGGAAGAGGGCAAGAGGAAAATGGCTACGGCGTTACGGGAACCGACGCGGCAGGCGCGTTGCTAACCTCGCCGTTGCGCATCACCTGCGCCGCCTGCTGCTTGTCCATATTGGTGGCGCTGAGCTGGCCGTTGACGCTCGGTTTCAGCGGCGCATTGGCCTGCACGCTACCGTTCGCGGTTAGCTGGAAGTTGCCGTCGCCGCTAATCGGCAGCGCAGGCCAGCCCCAGGCCTGCAGAATATTCAGCGGCACGCCGCGGCCGTTCAAGCTCAAATTGACCTGGCGTTGCGGCAATTGTGACACCGCGGCGGTCGCCTGCAGAATGCCGCGCTCGGTAAAGGCGCTCAGCTCGCTGATGTTGACCGTAGAAGCGTTCGCGTTCAGCTTCAGCGACGGACGGCGCACGTCGATGCGGTTGAAGGTCGCGGCGGCGGCATTGAGGGTGGCGCTGCCATTCCACACACCCCACTGACCATCTTTCACCAGCTGTAATTCGCCGCCGTAACCGTCCAGCGCGGTGATCTGCCATGGGAAGGCTGGGTCGATATCGATAATCAGATTTCGGCTGGCGCTGAATTTCTTCAGCGTCAAGCTTTGCAGCCAGCCCGGCATCGGCTCCATCCACAGCTGTTTCCAGTTGGACGGTAGCGTATATTCCAGCCCGGCGAAGACGGCATCGTCGAGCACCAGCGCATTACCGGCGCGCAGCCAGTTGCCGGAGGTACGCACCATGCCGCCCTCCCAGCGGGAGCTGAACTGGCGTAGCGCAATGCCCTGCGGCGAGAATTCGGCATTGACGATGGGATCGAGGAAATTCAGCGAACCGTAGATAAACTCGCTGGCGTTCATCGATAGCGTCCCGTCGTCGCTCTGCCAGCCGTTATGGCTCAAGGTCAGATTGCGCAAGTTGAGGTCGAGGTCGGTCACCGCCCAGCCTGGCCCCTGCAAACGAGCATCGGTCACATCCAGCCGGCCAATCTGCAGCGACGGCACCGAGGTGAGCGGCGCAAGGAACTCATTCAGCGGTTTGGCGCTCTGCAGACGAATTTCATTCAGGCGCAGGTTATCAACCAGCCAGCTACCGTCGGCGCGGCGTTTGGCGTTACCGGTCAGCGTGCCGCGCGCGATATCGGCGCCAAGGGTGTTCAGGGTCACCTCGCCGTTATCCATTGCCCCCTGGATCAGGACGTTGCTGGCTTCGATGCCGTTAATATTCATCGAGCCCGCGCTCATCTGAATTTGCGCTTTTCTGCCCAGCACGTCGCCCGCTTCCGGCTGCCACGGCATCACGCCACCGGTCACCCGCTGCGCGCTCAGGTTCCACTCGCTGTCCGGGCTGTTAAAGGCCATATCGCGTAGCTGCAGGCGGTCAGCGGCAAACGGCATCGAGGCGGAAGCCGGAGAAAGATTCAGCGTGCCGTCGCTGAGGACGATTTCATCAGCGTGCAGCGGGTCGCTGAACTGGCGGGTGCTAAAACCGATATCCACCGTTCTGGCGACCAGCGTCGGCGGCTTGCCGTCGCGGCCAAAGGTGACATTTTGCAACTGCAGATGTAGTGGGGAAGAGAAGTCATGCTCCATCTTATCGAAGGCGATTTTCCAGCCGGTGCTTTCGCTTAACCAACTGCTCGCCTGGCGCGCCCCCCAGCGGGTTTGCAGCGCAAAGTAAGCGGCGACGATAACGACCAGCAGGGCGATCAGCAGCCAGAGAACCAGCTTTCCAAGAAATTTCATGATCTTCCATCCTGATAAGTACACATCACCGTGTTATGCACGATTTATGCGCAATCCTCAAGGCGGGAATAGTGAAATGAGATGAAGTGAGGTGAAGAGATGTTACAGCCGGCGCGCTCCCTGGTCGCCGTGGCGATACCGGGGAGCGCAACTTCAATGCGTTAGTTCTTCTCAGGCGGGAAGATTAAATTCAGAACAATCGCCGTGATACCGCCAGCGGCAATACCGGAAGAGAGCAGGTTTTTCAGCCAGTCCGGTGCGAACTGCAGGATCAGAGGCTGCTGCGATACGCCGAGACCCACCGCCAGAGAGAGGGCGATAATCAGGATAGCGCGGCGATTCAGCGGCTCGCGGGAGACGATGCGCACGCCGGATGCGGCAATGGTACCGAACATCACCAGCGTCGCGCCGCCAAGTACCGGCTCAGGAATATGCTGCACAAAGCCGCTTACCGCCGGGAACAGGCCGAGCACAATCAGCATCAGCGCCACCACAAAGCCCACATAGCGGCTGGCGACGCCGGTCAGTTGGATCACGCCGTTGTTCTGGCCGAAGCAGGAGTTCGGGAAGGTATTGAAAACGGCGGAAACAAATGAGTTCAGGCCGTTCGCCAGTACGCCGCCTTTCAGGCGTTTCATATACAGCGGGCCGGAGACCGGTTGTTCAGAAACGTCGGAGGTTGCGGTGATATCGCCGATCGTTTCCAGCGAGGTGATCATAAAGACCAGCATCAGCGGCAGCAGCAGGCTCCAGTCGATGCCCAGGCCGTAATAGAGCGGCGTAGGGATAGTGATCAGGCTGCTGTTGGTAGGCGCGGTGTTAGCCGGCAGCATATCGAGGAACCACGCCGCCAGATAACCGGCAGCCATCGCGATCACCAGCGAGGCGATGCGCAGGTACGGGTTGCGCTGGCGGTTGAGGATAATAATCAGCGCCAGCACGATGCCCGCCAGCAGCAGGTTTTTCGGCGCGCCGAAGGTGTGGTCGGCCATCGCCGCATAGCCGCCGCCGATGGAAGTCAGGCCAACCTGAATCAGCGACAGGCCGATAATCATCACTACCACGCCGGAGACCAGCGGCGTAATAATGCGGCGCGCCAGATGCAGAACCCGCGAGAGGACCATTTCGGTGCAGCTCGCCAGCATCAGGGTGCCGAACAGCGCGGCCATCATCGTCGGCACGTCGGCGCCGCCGGTTTTCAGCGCGGTGCCGCCCATAATCAACGGGGCGACGAAGTTGAAGCTGGTGCCCTGGATGGAGAGCAGGCCGGAGCCAACTGGTCCCCAGGCTTTAATCTGGATAATGGATGCCACGCCGGAGGCGAACAGCGACATGCTGATGATGTGTTGCGTATCTTCGGCCGGGAGGCCGAGCGCCTGACAGATAAGAAGCGCCGGGGTGATGACCGCAACAAACATCGCCAGCAGGTGCTGGAATGCGGCAAACAGCGTTTGCGGAAGCGGCGGACGGTCTTCGAGGCGATAGATTAATTCGCTGGCTGGTTTATGCGCAACCGGTTGCGCATTTTCTGACTCTGCGGTCGTAACGGACATCACAAACAATCCCAAGGTGGCAAAGCGGGAATTTTATCGGACTGTAGACCAAAAGCAAACGTTTGCCACGATTTGGCGCAAAAAATATCCTCACTGAATAGATGTAACAAATTAATTAACATTTTGTATGCTTGATCGCATCAACGCTAATACAAAATATCTTTTTCTGTCATTTTTTGCGCACTTCTGCTTAAAATCGCTCTTCGACTCCTCAAGATGAGAAGTAATCGACACCGGGAATACCGTCGCGTGTGAATGAATCATGCGCCCATAAGGAGCTCTTTTTTATGTTGCATCTCGATACCTTATCGACGCTCGTTGCCGCAACCATGGTGTTGCTTTTAGGGCGAAAGCTCGTTCAGAACGTCCCATTCCTCAAAAAATATACCATTCCTGAACCCGTCGCCGGCGGCCTGCTGGTGGCGCTGGCGCTGCTGGTTTTGAAAAAAAGCATGGATATCGAAATCGATTTCGATATGAGCCTGAAGGACCCGCTGATGCTGGCGTTCTTCGCCACTATCGGCCTTAACGCTAACCTTGCCAGTCTGCGGGCGGGCGGCAAAGTGCTTGGCACTTTCCTGATTGTGGTGGTGGGCCTGCTGCTGCTGCAGAACGCTCTCGGTATCGGCATGGCGAAGCTGCTGGGGCTGGATCCGCTGATGGGTCTGCTGGCCGGTTCTATCACGCTTTCCGGCGGCCACGGCACCGGGGCGGCGTGGAGTAAATTGTTCGTTGAGCGTTACGGTTTTGCCAATGCCACCGAGGTCGCCATGGCTTGCGCAACCTTCGGCCTGGTGCTCGGCGGCCTGATCGGCGGGCCGGTGGCGCGTTATCTGGTGAAGCACTCTTCCTCGCCGGACGGTACACCGGACGACCAGCTGGCGCCGACGGCGTTTGAGAAGCCGGATATGGGCCGTATGATCACCTCGCTGGTGCTGATTGAAAGTATTGCGTTAATCGCTATCTGCCTGACCGTAGGGAAGGTGGTTGCGCAACTGCTGGCGGGTACCGTGTTTGAATTACCGACCTTCGTCTGCGTGCTGTTTATCGGCGTGATCCTCAGCAACGGCCTGGCGCTGGCTGGGCTGTATCGCGTGTTTGACCGTGCGGTATCGGTACTGGGCAACGTCAGTCTGTCGCTGTTCCTCGCGATGGCGCTGATGAGCCTCAAGCTGTGGGAACTGGCGTCGCTGGCGCTACCGATGATTATTATTCTGGCGGTACAGGCGGTGGCGATGGCGCTGTATGCGGTGTTTGTGACTTACCGGATGATGGGCAAGAACTATGATGCCGCCGTGCTGGCTGCCGGTCATTGCGGGTTCGGGCTTGGCGCGACGCCGACGGCGATTGCCAATATGCAGGCGATTACCGACCGTTTTGGCCCGTCGCATATGGCTTTCCTGGTGGTGCCGATGGTGGGGGCGTTCTTTATCGACATCGTCAACGCGCTGGTGATTAAGCTGTACCTGCTGCTGCCGATATTTGGCTGATAAAAAACCCGGAGGCGGTGCTGCGCACCTGTCCGGGCTACAAGATCGTGCTGTTTGGGGTTTTGTAGCCCGGCTAAGGCGTTTACGCCGCAAGCCGGGAATACCTCCACAATCTTACGCTTCGTCGTGCTCTTCCCACGCTAACGCGCGTTTCACCGCTTTCTTCCAGCCGCTGTAGCGGAAATTACGCTCGGTGGTTTCAATACCCGGGCGGAACTCACGTTCAATCACCGCTTTCTCCTGCAGCTCGTCGAGATTTTGCCAGAAGCCGACCGCCAGACCTGCCAGATAGGCGGCGCCCAGCGCCGTGACTTCACGCACTTCCGGGCGTTCCACGCGGGTGCCGAGAATATCGGACTGGAACTGCATCAGGAAGTTGTTGGCGACCGCGCCGCCATCCACGCGCAGGGCGTGCAGACGAATACCGGAGTCGGCCTGCATCGCTTCCAGAACGTCACGCGTCTGATAGGCGATAGATTCCAGCGTGGCGCGGATAATATGGTTGGCGTTCACCCCGCGGGTCAGGCCGAAAATCGCGCCGCGCGCATACGGATCCCAGTAAGGCGCGCCAAGACCGGTAAAGGCCGGCACCACATACACGCCGTTGGTGTCCTTCACCTTAGTGGCGAAGTATTCAGAATCGAAAGCATCGTTGATGAGTTTCATTTCATCGCGCAGCCACTGAATCGACGCCCCGGCCATAAACACCGCGCCTTCCAGCGCGTAGTTCACTTCGCCGGTCGGGCCGCAGGCGATGGTGGTCAGCAGGCCGTGGGTTGAGGTCACCGCCTTTTCACCGGTGTTCATTAACATGAAGCAGCCGGTACCGTAGGTGTTTTTCGCCATCCCTTCTTTCACACACAGCTGGCCAAACAGCGCCGCCTGCTGGTCGCCGGCGATGCCGGAGATAGGAATACGGGTGCCGCCTTTACCGCCGATGTTGGTCTGGCCGTACACTTCAGAAGACTTACGTACTTCCGGTAGCATGGCGCGCGGGATATCCAGCGCGTCGAGCATTTTGTCGTCCCAGTCCAGTTCATGGATGTTGAACAACATGGTACGCGAGGCGTTAGTGTAGTCGGTGACGTGCACGCGCCCCTGGGTCATTTTCCAGATAAGCCAGGTATCAACGGTACCGAACAGCAGTTCGCCGCGCTTCGCGCGCTCGCGGGCGCCTTCGACATGGTCAAGGATCCACTTCACTTTGGTGCCGGAGAAGTACGGGTCCACCACCAGGCCGGTGGCTTTACGGATGTACTCTTCCATGCCGTCGCGCTTGAGCTGCTCGCAGATATCCGCGGTGCGGCGGCACTGCCAGACGATAGCGTTGTAAATAGGCTTACCGGTCTCACGCTCCCAAACGATGGCGGTTTCACGCTGGTTGGTGATGCCGATGGCGGCAATTTCGTCGGAGTTGATATCGGCTTTTGCCAACACTTCGACCAGCGTAGAGCTCTGCGAGGCCCAAATCTCCATCGGGTCGTGCTCAACCCAGCCTGGCTTCGGATAAATTTGTTCGAATTCACGCTGTGACACGCTGACGATATTGGCGTCGTGATCCATCACGACGGCGCGGGAGCTGGTAGTGCCCTGGTCGAGCGCAACGATATATTTTTTCTCGGTCATAATTGGTGTCCCGTAGTCAGATTACAGCGAAGCTTTTTGTTGCGACGCGGAAGAAGCGGATTCTTTTTCTTCCTCGACGCAGGTGTCGCAAGGCAGATGGCGGCCAATGAATTTGCGGTAGCTGAATGCGCCCAGCGCCGCGCCGACCACCGGTGCGCACAGCGGCACCAGGAAATAAGGAATATCTTTGCCGCCGGTGAAGGCGACGTTACCCCAGCCTGCCAGCCAGGCGAAGGCTTTCGGTCCGATATCACGCGCCGGGTTCATCGCGAAGCCGGTCAGCGGACCCATAGAAGCACCGATAACGGCAATCAGCAGACCAATCAGCAGCGGCGCCAGCGGGCCGCGCGGCACGCCGTTGCCGTCGTCGGTCAGCGCTAAAATCACGCCCATCAGAATAGCGGTAATCACCATTTCTACCGCGAAGGCCTGCACAAAATTGATATGCGGGTTAGGGTAGGTCGAGAAGATACCGGCGAGCTCAAGGCTTTCCACGCTGCCGCGTACCATATTGTGGGTGTGTTCGAAATCGAAGAAAAGATTGTAATAAAGCCCGTAAACTAATGCCGCAGCGCAAAAGGCGCCGGCGAATTGCGAAATAATAAAAGGAACAACTTTGCGCCCATCAAAGCAGGCGAATAACCATAAGGCGATGGTGACTGCCGGATTAAGGTGCGCGCCGGATACGCCCGCGGTCAGGTAGATAGCCATAGCCACCCCCAGACCCCAGATGATGCTGATTTCCCACTGACCGAAGCTGGCTCCTGCGACTTTGAGCGCAGCTACGCACCCAACGCCGAAAAAGATCAACAACCCGGTACCGAGAAACTCTGCGATGCACTGGCCTTTTAATGTTGATGTCTGGCTCATAATCGGATCCTGAAGCGAAGTGATTATTGTAAGTATGTTGGTCGCGGACGACCACGGTGCCTTGTAGGCATAGTGTTAATTTATCGTTAACGAGCATAAACGAGAAATATCGAAATTTAAATTTGTGTCCCTCGTCAAGAAAATGAGCGTTTTCGCGCCATAAACGCGTGTTGCGGCACATTTACCCACCTTTTTCTGCGTATTTTGTTATCTCATTGATTAACAATCGCCAGAGAAGTTCGGGGCAATTGCCGCGAACGCACCAGGTAAAGACTGAAAAGTGTTGCAAACCGCAATCTGCGCGGGTTGTCGCTGGACAGGTGAGGCGGGGATTCATACAATCGACGACAACACCGCTATTGTGCGCTAATTCGTTAAGGCGGGACCGCGTATACGAAACACGGGTTTCTATCAACGCCTTGCAAGATCAGGAGAGGTATGACGATGTCATTAGAAGTGTTTGAGAAATTAGAATCTAAAGTTCAGCAGGCGATTGATACCATCACTCTGTTGCAGATGGAAATCGAAGAGCTGAAAGAAAAGAACACCACGCTGGCGCAGGAAGTGCAGAGCGCGCAGCACGGCCGCGAGGAGCTGGAGCGTGAAAATAGCCAGCTGAGAGAACAACAGCAAGGCTGGCAGGATCGTCTGCAGGCGCTGCTGGGCCGCATGGAAGAAGTCTAATCGCTTCCCGCCCCTTCCCGCCCGGGAAGGGGTTTTCTCTATCCCCCGCTTTATATCTCCAGGTTATAGCCAATCTTTTTTTATTCTTTAATCATTGATTCGCTTTCTGGCACGCTTAGTTCATCACAACACGACATAAAGAGAGCGGTGCGATGAATAAGTGGGGCGTAGGGTTAACTCTGTTGCTGGCATCCGCCAGCGTGCTGGCAAAAGATTATCAGCTGTTAAACGTATCGTACGATCCGACGCGCGAGCTGTACGAACAGTACAATAAAGCGTTTAGCGCGCACTGGAAGCAGGAAACCGGCGATAACGTGGTGATTCGTCAGTCGCACGGCGGCTCCGGCAAACAGGCGACGTCGGTTATCAACGGGATTGAAGCGGATGTCGTCACCCTGGCGCTGGCCTACGACGTAGACGCCATTGCTGAACGTGGTCGTATCGATAAAAACTGGCTGAAGCGCCTGCCGGATAACTCCGCGCCGTATACCTCAACCATCGTGTTCCTCGTCCGTAAGGGCAACCCAAAACAGATCCATGACTGGAACGACCTGATTAAACCCGGCGTATCGGTCATCACCCCGAACCCGAAAAGCTCCGGCGGCGCCCGCTGGAACTATCTGGCGGCATGGGGCTATGCCCTGCATCAGAATCACGGCGATCAGGCGAAAGCGCAGGAGTTCGTGAAAGCGCTGTATAAAAACGTTGAAGTGCTGGATTCCGGCGCGCGCGGTTCCACCAACACCTTCGTAGAACGCGGGATCGGCGACGTGCTGATTGCCTGGGAGAACGAAGCGCTGCTGGCGACGAAAGAGCTGGGCAAGGACAAGTTTGAAATCGTGACGCCGAGCGAGTCCATTCTGGCCGAGCCGACGGTTTCCGTCGTCGATAAAGTGGTGGATAAGAAAGGCACTCGCCAGGTGGCGGAAGCGTACCTGAAGTATCTCTACTCGCCGGAAGGCCAGGAGATTGCGGCGAAGAACTTCTATCGTCCGCGCGATCCTGATGTGGCGAAGAAATATGCCAACGAGTTCCCGAAACTGAAGCTGTTTACCATCGATCAGGAGTTCGGCGGCTGGACGAAAGCGCAGAAGGAGCACTTCTCCAACGGCGGTACCTTCGACCAGATTAGCCAGCGTTAATCCTCTTGTCCCTGCTGGCGCTACGCTTAGCAGGGCTACAGTTCTGCGCCGTCCGGTAGCCCGGGTAAGGCGACAGCTGCTACCCGGGAGTCCCTGCTTGCGCTACGCTTAGCAGGGCTACAGTTCTGCGCCGTCCGGTAGCCCGGGTAAGGCG
>NZ_JBEAHW010000046.1:0-172559 GCF_040062085.1 Klebsiella sp. JN_Kp122 | reverse complement strand
CGCAGCGCCGCCGGGTAACAGGATGCGGGTAGCGGCTTCGCCTTACCCGACCTACAGAATAGCGTTCCGGGCAGGATCGGTAGCCCGGCCAAGCGCAGCGCCGCCGGGTAACAGGATGCGGGTAGCGGCTTCGCCTTATCCGGCCTACAGAATGGCGTTCCGGCCAGGACCGGTATCCAGGCCAAGCGCAGCGCCGCCGGGATGGGGTTGGATTAACGGGTGGTGCCGCGCAGCTTCAACACGCTGGGAACAAAAACGTTAAGCGGCAGGGCGCGGCCATCGCGGGCCTTCTCGATTAGCAGGTTCACCCCCTGGCTGCCCATCATTTCGGAGTGGATCCGCACCGTCGACAGCGGCGGGAAGGTAAAGCGCGCGGTGGGGATATCGTTGACGCTAATCAGCGAAATATCTTCCGGGATCGCCAGCCCGCGTTCGTGGATGGCGCGCAGCACGCCGATGGCGATGGAGTCCGAGGCGACAAACAGCGCCCGCGGAAACTCCGCTTGCGCCAGCATCTGCTTCGCCAGCTCGTAACCGGACGAGCTGGAAAAACCGCCGCGCCAGATATCATCGGCTGAAACCACGCCCTTCAACTGACCGTACTCCACAAACGCCACTTCGCGAATATCGGCCTTGCCGGGCTGGTCCTGGCCGCCGATAAATCCAATGCGCGACGCGCCCTGCTGGATAAAGAAGTCGACCACCTCTTTAGCGATACGTACCAGGTCGATATCCACCGCATCGTACGGGCTGCCGGCTTCGTGGAAATCAATAAAGCAGATATTGTCGGTCAGCGCGCTGGCGGTCTCGCGCAGCTCGCGCGTCGGCTGGCCGATAATCAATACGCCGGTGACCTTTTTCAGCTCGGGCAGGGTGTTATTGAGATAGCAGTTGGTGAGCTCGATGGCGAGTTTTTCGCACTGGGTTTCAATACCGTGGCGAATGGCGAGATAGTAAGGGTCGTTAATTTCCAGCTCTTGCTGGTAGCTGTACAGCGCCAGGATATGATGATGGCCGACGGGTAGGATCTGCGTTTTACGCGCGCTGCTGCTTTTATACTCCAGCTTCTCCGCAATTTCGAGAATGCGATGCTTAGTCTCTTCTTTTACGTTCAGGGTGGGATCGTCGTTTAACACCCGGGAAACCGTCGCCAGCGAAACACCCGCTTCGGTCGCAATGTCTTTTAGCGTTGCCATCTTTTTCCTTTATCGGACGTTGCCCATGTTTGCCCATCTATTGTAAAGCAAGCGTCGCGTCCTGCACCTTATTTCAGTAAAAAACGCCTGCGCGCGAGGGCTGTTTTCCCCGGCGATAGCGTGACAGAAGTAGCATTATTATCAGCATTATGCAGACGAACGGCAAAAACTTGCTATCTTTTAGTAAAAATTTACTGGAGGTGAGAGATGGATACCGTAGCTTACGCTGATTTTGCCAAACTGGAGATGCGCGTCGGCAAGATTGTCGAGGTGAAGCGCCATGACAATGCTGACAAACTGTACATCGCGAGGATTGATGTCGGCGACCGTACGCTGCAGACGGTCACTAGCCTGGTGCCCTACTACAGCGAAGAGGAGCTGCTGGGGAAAACGGTGGTGGTGCTGTGTAATCTGGCGAAAGCCAAAATGCGTGGCGAAACTTCTGAGTGCATGCTGTTATGCGCGGAAACCGAGGATGAAAGCGAAAGCGTGCTGTTGACGCCGGAACGCGTCATGCCGGCGGGCGTGCGGATTGTATAACGTGAAAAGACCCTCTCCCGATGGGAGAGGGTCGGGTGTGAATTATGTCTCTTCGACCGAAATGCGCAGTGCCGCCAGCGCTTTGCGAGCCGCCTTCAGCACCTGCTCGCACTGCTCGAGGGTGAGCGTCAGCGGCGGTTCAACGCGGATCGTCTTGGCGTTGTTTAACGTCCCGGCGACCAGCACCCGCTGTCTGAACATCTCGCTGGCAAAGTTGTAGCCAATCTCGTTATCGACAAACTCAATAGCCATCAACATGCCTTTCCCGCGGACTTCATTCACCAGATCCGGATATTCGCGCGCCAGTTGACGGAAGCCGTCCAGCAACAGATCGCCTTTCTGCTCAGCCTGCGCCGGCAGGTTCTGTGAGAGCAAGACGTTGATCGTCGCCAACGCCGCCGCGCAGGCCAGCGGGTTGCCGCCGAAGGTGGTGGTGTGCAGGAATGGGTTATCGAACAGCACCGAGAAGACCTCTTCCGTCGCTACCGTCGCGCCGATCGGCATTACGCCGCCGCCGAGCGCTTTAGCCAGACACAGAATATCCGGCTGCACGTTTTCATGCTCGCAGGCGAACATCTTGCCGGTGCGGCCCATGCCGGTCTGTACCTCGTCGAGGATCAGCAACGCGCCAAACTCGTCGCACAGTTTACGGACCGCCGGTAGGTAACCCGCCGGCGGCAGGATCACGCCGCCTTCGCCCTGGATAGGCTCAAGGATCACCGCCGCGACGTCATCGCCGGTTTTTTTGCACTCGCTCAGTATGGAACGCATGGCGTTGATATCACCGAACGGCACGTGACGGAAGCCCGGCAGTAGCGGCATAAACGGTTTGCGGAAGGTCGATTTCGCGGTGGCCGAC
The DNA here is from genome assembly GCF_040062085.1 of Klebsiella sp. JN_Kp122. Lineage (NCBI taxonomy): Bacteria > Pseudomonadati > Pseudomonadota > Gammaproteobacteria > Enterobacterales > Enterobacteriaceae > Klebsiella > Klebsiella sp. JN_Kp122. The sequence goes on along the minus strand of NZ_JBEAHW010000046.1, from coordinate 169,964 downwards.
AGCGCGCCCAGCGATTTACCGTGGAACGCGCCGCTGGTAGCGACGAAGGTAAATTTGCCGCGCGGAGACTGATAGGCTTTTGCCAGCTTCAGCGCCGCTTCCACCGATTCCGTGCCGCTGTTGCAGAAGAAACTGTATTTGAGCTTGCCGGGCGTTAAGGCCGCCAGCGTTTTCGCCAGCATCGCCCTTAGCGGGTCCAGCAGCTCCTGGCTGTGAAGCGGTTGTTTCGCGAGTTGATTTTCGACGGCGGATACCACAACTGGATTACGGTGCCCTACATTGAAGATGCCAAACCCACCAAGGCAGTCGATAAACTCCTGTCCCTGGGTGTCGACAAGCGTATTTAACCCTCCCGCTTGCCACTCTACGGCTCCGTAATCCCCGCCGGCTGTGACCGATTTTCTATACTCCAGAAACCCCGGGTTCACATGTTCTTTAAAGTATTCTCTCACCTCCTGGTTCAGTGCTTTCATTTCGTCATGGGAGAGCGATTGCTTCTCAATGAGATTCAGTGCGTGCGCGCTGCAGGCCAGAGCCGATGCGCTGGAAGGTAACCTGTTCAAAATGTGCTCCTGGGGGGGCGTATCACATGATACTGAATTAAGTATTGCAGGGATTACGCCAGCCTGGCAGCGACGATGAAAATCGGGATAAACGCAAAGTTAAGGCGCAATTGTGCGAAATTTAATCTCATAACTTAAATATTGGCACGTTTTATTCCTGAGGCTGCAAGATAAACTGCCGTTGGGGTGTGAAGCGGTATGACGTGGGGTGGTGCAGGCCGCTGCGTGATAGAGCAGCCTGGGAACCATTGTGGTGCGAGAGGTTAATCGAGTTGGGAGATTTCCATCGCCGCGCGGTCAATCACGCCGATGATCTGTTTCAATTGCGCGTCGCTGATGCTCTGCTGGTTGACCTTCAGGTCCAGCACCGCTTTAAAGTTTTCCAGCGCGCGTTTCATCTGCGGATTTTTGCGCAATTCGCAGCCGATCATGCGTTCCTGCAGGCGCGTCTGAATTTGGCTTAACTGCTCGCCGCTTTCGGCGCACAGGCGGCGTCCCTCTTCAGTGATAGCGATTTTTTTACGCCCATTTTCCTCTTCTACGCTAATCAATCCCTGATCCTGCAGCAGGTCGAGCGTCGGGTAGATAACGCCTGGGCTGGGGCTGTAATTGCCTTGCGTCAGCGCCTCAATCTCTTTAATCAGTTCATAGCCGTGGCTGGCGTTGCGCGAAAGGATATCGAGGATCACCAGGCGCAATTCGCCGTGGCCAAAGAAACGCTGGCGGCGTCCGCCGCCGCGACGGCCCTGTTCGCCGTGGCCCTCTTCATGATGATGTCGCATCAGTTCTCCTGCATATTTTTGATATATCTAATTTATATCTAAATAGTAAAAAAAGACAATGTATAATTTATAATTGGTTGATATTAATTGATTTATTGTTGTTTTTAGCTTTGATGAAGCTTTCCTGTAATTTATATCAAAAAAAACTTGCCATTTTTATTAATGGCAATCATTATCATTTACACTGAGTTTAGATATATCTATTTACCCTTCACCAAGGCGATGACGGATGACAATAATCAAACAAACTAAATACCCGCAGCGCGTGCGTAACGAACTACGTTTTCGCGAATTAACCGTGCTGCGCATTGAGCGTATCGGCCAGGCGTTCCAGCGGATCGTGCTGGGGGGCGAGGCGCTGGATGGCTTTGTTTCACAAGGTTTTGACGACCACACCAAACTGTTTTTCCCGCAGGCGGGCAGCGTATTCACGCCGCCGGAAGTGACCGACGAAGGCATTAACTGGGGCGAGGGCGTGCGCCCGGCGACCCGCGACTACACGCCGCTGTACGATGCCGAACGCCACGAGCTGGCTTACGATTTTTATATCCACGATGGCGGTATTGCCAGCCGCTGGGCGCTGGAAGCGCAAGTGGGTGATACGCTGGTGATCGGCGGGCCGCGCGGCTCGCTGGTGGTGCCGGAAGATTACGCCTGGCAGCTTTATGTCTGTGACGAGTCGGGCATGCCGGCGCTGCGCCGTCGCCTGCTGGGATTACGTCAGCTGCCGGTGACGCCGCAGGTGACGGCCATCGTCACCGTCGCGGATGCTTCGTATAAAGATTATCTGGCGGATCTCGACGGCTTTAATATCGAATGGGTGGTAGGCCACAACCCGGCGTTCGTCGCCGAGCGGCTGGCGCAGGTTAAGGTACCGTCAGAAGATTATTTTATCTGGCTGACCGGAGAAGGCGGCGTGGTGAAATCGCTGCTGGCGCGCTTTGAGGAGCCGAGTATCGATCAGCAACTGGTGCGTTCGCAGGCGTACTGGCATAGCAAATAATAGATAGAACGGTAAACCCGGATGGCGGCGCGTTGCGCCTTCTCCGGGCTACCTTTCAATGGTGTTATGTCGCCCCGGTAAGCGCAGCGCCACCGGGTGAGGCTTAGCGTTCCGCCAGCGCCTTAAACACCATCGCCACCGCGTGGGCGCCGGGGTCCATATTGCCGAGCAGGCTCTCGCTGTTGAGATAGGAGGCGCGTCCGGCGCCGGCTTTGCTCGACTGGCAGGTGCGATCCGCGCCGGCCTGCGCCGCGACAAAAGCGGCCTGCAGATTATCCGGTTCGGCCAGCAGCGCCGCCAGCGCCGGCTGTAGAGCGTCAATCATTGTCCGGTCGCCCTCATCGGCGCCGCCGTAAAATTTCATCTGCCCCAGACCGGCGTTCAGCGCTTCCGCCATGCTGGCGCCTTGCTCCAGCTTCTGCCCGGCGGCGGTGAAGAAAATCGACATCAATACGCCGCTGGAGCCGCCCATCACTACCGTCAGGCGTTCGCCAATTAGCGCGAACAGCGTGGGTAAGTCATTTAACGGCAGTTGCTGGCGTTGCAATAGAGCGGCAATCTCACGCGCGCCGGCGGCGAAAGTGGAGCCGGTATCGCCGTCGCCCACTTTGGCGTCAAGCGCGTTGAGATGGGGTTCGAGGCCGGAGAGCGTGCTGGTCACCTGCGCCACGAAATCGCCAACCTGCGGGTTGGCCGATGGCGTAAAGGCGACGCGTGCGCTGGCGAGCGCGGACGGCATGATATTAACAGCCCTCGGCTGCACCGGCTTCTGCCAACTGGCGGTTTCGACATCCGACAGCAGCGCCTTTTCGATGCTCTCTTCCAGCACGATAGTGGTCAGCGAGAAGCCTTTCATATCCAGCGCCGTTACCAGCGAAGCCGGGCCAATCAACCAGTCAATGCGTGCATGGAGTGGGGTATTGGCCAGCTCGCGGGTCAGAATCGCCATCTCGGCCACCGACACGCCGCCGAGATTATTGAGCATCACCGCCAGGCGGCCGGTTTCAGGTAGGGCGGCGGTCAGCTTCTCTACCATAATCTGCATGATTTCCGCGCTGTTATGGGTCGCGATCGTCGAGGCTCCCGGTTCGCCGTGGATGCCCATCCCCAGCTCGGCGTGGCCGGGCTGATGGCGCGGCGCGCTTTCCGCTTCCTGCGGCAGGTGACAGCTGGCCAGCGCCACCCCGATGCTGGCGGTATGGTTGGCGGCGTATTGCGCTTCACGCAGGACGGTGGCGAGGTTGAAGCCGCGCTCGGCGAAATAGCCCGCTACCTTATGCACCAGAATAGTCCCGGCGATGCCGCGCGGCTGTTTATTATCCGGCAGCGAAATATCGTCGCCGACGATCAGCATCTCTACGTTATAGCCAAGACGGCGCGCTTTCTCCGCCGCGAGGCCGAAGTTAAGCCGATCGCCGGTGTAGTTTTTGACGATCAGCAGACAGCCCGCCTCGCCGGTCACCGCCTGAATCGCGGTGAGTACCGCATCGACGCTCGGCGAGGCGAACAGATCGCCGCAGACCGCAGCGGTCAGCATGCCTTTACCAATAAAGCCGACGTGCGCCGGTTCATGGCCGGAGCCGCCGCCGGAAATCACCGCCACGTTGTTTTTATTCAGATCGCGGCGTACCACTACACGGATCGCCGGGTCGCTCTCCAGGCGGGCGAGGTTGTTCCACGGGCTGGCAATAATGGTTCCCTCGATCACGTCGTTAACGAGGCTGGCGCGCTGGTTAAAAAAGAATTGAGACATAGTGGTTCCTGATCAGTAAGCGAAAACTTACCCTCCGGAGGCGGGCCTCCGGAGTGGTAACGGTCAAAGTGGATTTAGCGACGAATAAGACGTTGCTGACGCATATCGAGCGTGATGGCTTCGCCAGGCTGAATATCATTCAGCGCTTCGCCCTGCTGGCATAGCCAGGCGATCCCCGCCGCGCGGGCGATAATCGCGCCGTGGGCCTGTTCGCTGCCGTCGCGCAGGCACAGGCCGGTGACCTGGCTGGCATCCAGTTGGAGTACGGTCGAGGGATAAATATTGTCGGCGATAATAATCGTCGGCTCACTGGCGAATGGCAGCGTCTCCTTTATACCCTGCAGATGGCGCAGCGTGCGCTGCAGAATATCGTCGACATCGATATAACGGGCCTGCAGATAGGCGTCATCCAGCTGACGATACTGCTGGCTGAGCTCCATCAGCACCTGATGCCACGCCCATTCCGCCGAGCACTGTTCGGTGAGCAGGCGATCGTTGGCGGCATCAAACAGATCTTCATCGTCGAGCAAGGTGTGATGACCGGCGAAGATCGCCGCGATATCGGCGTTAAATTTGTGTTCCGCCAGCTCGGTGAGCGCATTGAGATCGGCCAGCGTCTGGTCGATCGCCTGGCGCAGGCGCTGCTGCTCGCGAGCCACGTCGGCGGCGGCGGGGAGCGCCGGTTGGATCGGCGCCAGCGGATAAAGCAGCGCCGCGCCTTCAACACGCGCAGGTATGGCGGGTTCCACTGTCGGCTGCGCCTCCGGCGACTCGCCGAAGTTATCGGCGGCCAGCGCCTGAAACGCCGCCAGCGCGGCATCGGCGTCCGGACCGCGGGCCAGCAGGCGCAGCTTATCGTGGCGGCGCACCTGTAGCAGAGCGATTTGATTCAGACTGTCCGGGGTGACGCATTTGCCGTTTTTCTCCAGCACCAGGTCGGCGTTAAAACCCGCCAGCGCGGCGACCAGCTTCGATGCCGGACGCACGTGCAGGCCGTTGTGATTGTTAATAATGACTGAAACCGATTTAGCGTCGCCGTCGTCAGCAAGCGTTGGGGCGGCGGCGTCAGGCGTGTGCGAAGGTAAACCCAGCTGAACCCGCTTGGCTTCCAGGGCGTTCATGGCATCGGCGATAACCTTGTCGATCCCGGCGCCGGAGGCGGCGCTGACGGTGGCCGCCAGCGTCCCTTCGACCAGCGGCGCGGCGCACAGCCGCACCTTTGCCGCAATCGCCGGATCGAGCAGATCGAGGGCGGTTTCGGCGCTGAGCAGGGCGCTGCCGATATCCATCATCACCAGTACATGGTCGGTGTCGGCGACGGATTCGATCGCCTCCATGACTTTAATCGGATCGGTGCCGATCGGGCTGTCGGGATCGTCGATCCCGGCGGCGATCGCCAGCTTACAGCCATCGTTCATTAACATCTGCCGGGCCAGTTCTCCGACACCTTCGCCCAGCCGGGCGCTATGAGAAACAATAACCAGGTTTACCATCGCGATTTCCTTACTCTTTGGCGGCGGCAGCCAGCATCTGAACCATAAACAGCACCGAGGTAGCGCCGGGATCCTGATGCCCGATGCTGCGCTCGCCGAGATAGCTGGCGCGGCCTTTACGCGCCTGCATGGTGATGGTGGCGTGGGCGGCGCGCTCGGCCACTTCGCAGGCGGCATCCAGCGCGGCGGGGATAGACAAATGCTGCTCGCTGGAATGACGCAGGGATTCCACTACCGGCAGCCAGACGTCGCACATCGTCTTATCGCCCGGCTCCGCTTTACCGCGGTTGACGACGCCGTCCGCGCCTTCGCGGATCATCTGATAAAGCTCGTCGAGGGTCAGGCTCTGATGCGCCTGGGTGACCTGGGCGGCGCGGATAAAGAAGGTGCCGAACAGCGGGCCGCTGGCGCCGCCGACGTTGGAAAGCAGCGTCATCCCGGTATTCTTGAGAATAAAACCGATGTCTTTATCGGCGATCGACGGCAGCTTTTCGACGACTTTGCTGAAGCCGCGATGCATATTGAGGCCGTGGTCGGCGTCGCCGATCTCTTTATCAAGGCCGGTGAGAAAATCGCTCTGTTTGGTGAAAATGTCGCCGCAGCGGTACAGCCAGTCGACGATTTGCGTTCTGTTCAGTGACATGTCGTGCTCCTTATTTTCCCCAGTTCAGCGCCGGGGTATGGACCGGGGCGTCCCATAACGCCAGCGTGTCATCATCCGCTTTCAGCAGGGTGATGGAGAAACCCGCCATATCCAGCGAGGTGCAGTAGCTGCCGATGAGGTTGCGTTCAATCACAATGCCGGACGTTTCGCAGCGCTGGGCGAGGCGGTTATAAACGCCGTACAGTTCGGAAAGCGGCGTGGCGCCGAGGTTATTGACCAGCGCGATAACCCGATCGCCGTTTTGCAGCGCGGTTTTGCTCTGTTTCACTTCCAGCCACGCTCCCTTGACGTTATCCCACTGGCGCAGCGTGCGGCTGTATGCGCCGTTTTCCAGCAGGGTATCGAACATCTCATCGACGGTTTGGTCGAGCGAGCTGAAGCGGCGGCGGTCGATACCCGGCTCGCCATGGATGCCGACGCCGAACTCCATCTCATCATCTTTCAGGGTAAAGGAGGGCTGTCCGGCGGCCGGTACGGTGCAGGCGCCAAGCGCGATGCCAATCGAGTGACCAAGGTTATTTAAACGGCGGCCCAGTTCAGCGCAGGCTTCCAGCGAGTCGCCGCGTTCGGCGGCGGCGCCGACCAGTTTTTCAATCAGCACGGTATTGGCGACGCCGCGGCGTCCGGCGGTGTAGAGGCTGTCTTTTACCGCCACGTCGTCATCCACCACGACGGTGGTGACCTTAACGCCGCTTTCGTGCAGCAGCTCGGTGGCGGTCTCAAAATTCAGGATGTCGCCGGTATAGTTTTTGATAATCAGCAGGACGCCTTCGCCGCCGTCAATCTGCATCGCGCATTCGAACATTTTGTCCGGCGTCGGCGAGGTGAAAATTTCCCCCGGACAGGCGCCGGAGAGCATGCCCTGGCCGATGTAGCCGCAGTGCATCGGTTCGTGTCCGCTGCCGCCGCCGGAGAGCAGCGCCACTTTGCCGGCGACCGGCGCATCGGCGCGGGTGACATAGACCGGGTCCTGGTGCAGCGTCAGTTCAGGATGCGCCTTCGCCAGGCCGATAAGCTGTTCACTCAGTACATCTTCCACACGGTTAATCAGTTTTTTCATTGTTTATGCTCCGTAGGGTAGGGGGAGGTCGCCTGTCTATAAGGGTAGCCCGGCGATGTAGTGATTCTGGCTGAGCGGGCGCAAAATAAAATGCCGTCAAAATGGGTTCCATAACGGAACGTAGAAAAGAGTTTTTGTTCCTTTATGGAACATTAATTGCCGATAAACAGGAGAAATGCGAGCCAGCGCTAATAATTTGTCCGTTTTTTTCTGCTATCAGAAATGGGGCAAGGATGATTTTTTTCGACATTGTGCCGCATTGAGGCGATTTTCTGCGTTAAAGAAGGGAAACGATAGCGGCTTTTTTGCCAAAATGAGCCGATCGCGATCGCAATCCCATCGCTTTCTCAGTCACATTGTTTCAATGTGAAACGCATTATTTTTTTATCCGTTTCAGAACAGAACAAAAAAGGGAAAAATTTTTTTCGCCGCGGCTCGCCCTACAGTGGATGCATCGCTCCGGCAGCGTGGCTGTAAGCGCCATTGATATCAGGCGCCGCGGCATGACGGCCTGGGCTCACGTGTCAACATACGCACTTATTTGAGGGTGAAAGGAATGCTAAAAGTTATTCAATCTCCAGCCAAATATCTCCAGGGACCTGATGCCGCCATGCTGTTTGGCGAATACGCTAAAAACCTGGCCGACAGCTTTTTTGTTATCGCCGATGACTTCGTGATGAAGCTGGCGGGCGACAAAGTATTGAACGGCCTGCATAGCCATAATATTAGCTGCCATGCGGAACGGTTTAACGGCGAGTGCAGCCATGCGGAAATCAACCGCCTGATCGCCATTCTTAAGCAGCACGGCTGCCGCGGCGTGGTGGGTATCGGCGGTGGGAAAACCCTCGATACCGCGAAGGCGATCGGCTATTACCAGAAGCTGCCGGTGGTGGTGATCCCGACAATTGCTTCAACCGATGCGCCGACCAGCGCGCTGTCGGTTATCTACACCGAGGCGGGCGAGTTTGAAGAGTATCTGATCTACCCGAAAAACCCGGATATGGTGGTGATGGACACGGCGATTATCGCCAAAGCGCCGGTACGTTTGCTGGTGGCCGGGATGGGCGATGCGCTCTCCACCTGGTTTGAAGCCAAGGCCTGCTTCGATGCGCGAGCCACCAGCATGGCGGGCGGGCAGTCCACGGCGGCGGCCTTGAGCCTGGCGCGCCTGTGCTATGATACGCTGCTGGCGGAAGGCGAAAAAGCACGCCTGGCGGCTCAGGCTGGAGTGGTGACCGATGCGCTGGAGCGTATTGTCGAAGCCAACACCTATCTGAGCGGTATCGGTTTTGAGAGCAGCGGCCTGGCCGGCGCGCACGCGATTCACAACGGTTTCACCATCCTTGAAGAGTGCCACCATCTGTATCACGGCGAAAAAGTCGCTTTCGGCACCCTGGCGCAGCTGGTACTGCAAAATAGCCCGCTGGAAGAGATCGAAACCGTGATGGGCTTCTGTGAAAAAGTCGGCCTGCCGATCACCCTTGCCCAGATGGGCGTGAAAGAGGGTATCGAAAGCAAAATCCACGCGGTGGCGAAAGCCACCTGCGCGGAAGGCGAAACCATCCACAATATGCCGTTCCCGGTCACCGCGGATAGCGTCTACGCCGCCATCCTTACCGCGGACCTGCTTGGGCAGCAGTGGCTGGCGCGTTAAGTCTTTCACAAGGTTCTATGCCGCGGCGCATTGCGGCATCAACTCCTCCCTCCGGCAGCCGCTGCCGGAGGGTTTTGTCGTTTTAACTGTGTTAACTCCAGCGGAAAAGGGATATGACAGCTCAGACTCAGGGTGCGGAAAATGAAGTTTCAGCCGTTATCAGCCAGTCGTGGCATCGCTGCAGCAAATTTATGCAGCGTGAAACCTGGCAGGCGCCGCATCAGGCGCAGGGGCTGACCTTTGAATCGATCTGCCGTCGCAAAACCGCGCTGCTGACCATCGGCCAGGCGGCGCTGGAAGATGCGTGGGAGTTTATGGCCAACCGTTCCTGCGCGCTGTTCATCCTTGATGAGTCGGCCTGTATTCTGAGCCGCTGTGGCAATCCGCAGACCCTGGAACAGCTGGCGGAACTGGGATTTCGCGACGGCAGCTACTGCGCGGAGAGCATTATCGGCACCTGCGCGCTGTCGCTGGCTTCGATGCTCGGACAGCCGGTCAACACCGCGGGCGACGAGCACTTTAAGCAGGCGCTGCGGCGCTGGTCGTTCAGTTCGACGCCGGTGTTCGATAACCATGGCCGCCTGTTTGGATCGATTTCGCTATGCTGCCTGCGCGAAGAGTGGGCCCCGGCGGATCTGTCGCTGACCTTGGCCATCGCCCGCGAAGTGGGTAACTCGCTGCTTACCGACAGCCTGCTGGCGGAATCTAACCGCCACCTTAATCAAATGTACGGCCTGCTGGAAAGTATGGACGACGGGGTGATGGCGTGGAACGAGCAGGGAGTGCTGCAGTTTCTCAACGTGCAGGCGGCCACGCTGCTGCATCTCGATACCCAGGCCAGCCAGGGGCGGAATATCAATGAGCTGTTGACCCTGCCGGCGTTGCTGCGCCGTGCGATTAAACAGGCCCGCGGCCTTAATCATGTGGAAGTGACCTTCGAGAGCCAGCATCAGTTTATTGACGCGGTGATCACCCTGAAGCCTATCGTGGAAGAGCAGGGCAATAGCTTCATTTTACTGCTCCACCCGGTGGAGCAGATGCGTCAATTAATGACCAGCCAATTGGGCAAAGTGAGCCATACCTTCGAACAGATGTCGGCGGATGACCCGGAAACCCGCAGGCTGATCCACTTTGGCCGCCAGGCGGCGCGCGGCGCTTTCCCGGTGCTGCTGTGCGGCGAGGAAGGGGTGGGTAAAGAATTACTGAGCCAGGCGATCCATAACGAAAGCGAGCGGGCGCCGGGCCCATATATTTCGGTTAACTGCCAGCTGTACGCCGACAGCGTACTGGGCCAGGATTTTATGGGCAGCGCGCCAACCGACGATGAAAATGGCCGCCTCAGCCGCCTTGAGCTGGCCAACGGCGGCACGCTGTTCCTGGAAAAAATAGAGTATCTGGCCCCCGAGCTGCAGTCAGCGCTGCTGCAGGTGATAAAACAGGGCGTGCTGACGCGTCTTGATGCCCGGCGGCTGATTCCGGTGGATGTGAAAGTGATCGCCACCACCACCGTCGACCTCGCCAACCTGGTGGAGCAGAACCGCTTTAGCCGCCAGCTGTACTATGCGCTACATTCGTTTGAGATAGTCATTCCGCCGCTGCGGGCGCGACGCGGCAGTATTCCTTCGCTGGTGCATAGCCGTCTGCGTCGGCTGGAGAAACGCTTTTCATCGCGGCTGAAGGTCGATGACGACGCGCTGGCCCAACTGACCGCCTATTCGTGGCCGGGCAACGATTTTGAGCTTAATAGCATTATTGAGAATATCGCGATGAGCAGCGATAACGGGCATATTCGCTTAAGCAATCTCCCCGAACATCTCTTCTCTACCCGGCCGGGCAGCGAAACGGCCTCATCGCTACTGCCGTCGAGCCTCTCCTTCAGCGCCATCGAGAAAGAGGCGATTATCCAGGCGGCGCGAGTGACTAACGGCCGGGTACAGGAGATGTCGCAGTTGCTGAATATTGGCCGTACCACGCTGTGGCGCAAGATGAAGCAGTACGATATCGACGCCGGGCAGTTTAAGCGCCGGGGGCAGGATAAGAGTTAAGCCGACGGCGTTAATATTTTTCCGGCAGCTCGTTGACAATATCGACGAGCTCGCCGTTTTTCATCGTGATATAGCCGCCGTTTTTCAGATCGGAAAGTACCTGAAACAGATAGCTACGCGACATTTTTGTGCGTCGCAGGATAAAGTTCGCCAGGCTCGGGTCGTGTAATACACCCTCATTTTTCTGCTTGAGATAGCGATAAATCATGGAGCGAATGACAAAATAGCGGGTGCCAATAGCTCTTTCGTCATGCGCATCGAGCAAAAACGCCAGCGTGATGGCCATCATGTTCATCAGGAAGGTGAATTTATCGGGCTGAGTAAAATGTTTCTCAAAGTATTCGAGATTACAGCTGAACACTTTGACATTTTTTTTGGCGGTATAGTGCAGCTGAATACCCGGGCCATAACTTTCGACAATACCAAAAAACATTCCTTTGATGCCTTTGCCGACCTGAAACAACTTTTTCGCCTGGGTTTTCGCTTTTCCTGGGGCGAGAATAAAGTTGTGCTCCTGCATCTCAACGGCAATAACGCCCTCAAGAACAATAATAATCTCGCCTGTACTCAGGGTGAAAGACGTATCATCGGCAATCTGGCGTATATTACTGCTATGACTTAATGAGTCTATCGCCTTTATATTCTTTGAAATCATCTTATTATATTCATCGATGATGTGGGAATAGGGCGTTTGAATACGACTCATCTTCTCTCCGGGCTTAACTCTACCGCTTTATTACTCTTTGCTATTTTGCAGTGGCGATACTTTATATTTTAATGGCGCGAAATTACGCCTGATACAAAATATCTAAATTTAAATGCTGGCGCCAGATAGCAGGCGACACTTTTAGAGTCCGTTAACGGACTGATCTATCGCTCTTTTTAAAACACTCACTTAGACTGTTTTAGTGGGTAGTTGGGCTTCTTTTTTTAGTAACTAAGAATCCACTTAAATATTGAATGATAATATTGCTTTTGCGGCGGGTTTCTTTAGCGAAACGGTGATAGTGATTCGCTTTGCATTAATTAAAAAATAAAACCAGAACCTGTGGATTTTTATTGCTTTCTCTACTTCACTTAAGCGGAATCGCCTCAGTAGCGACAACAACATTTGCCGATGTCGCTCATCTCATATTGAGACTTATCTAATCTGACAATGCCTGCCTGATATTAGCCAAATCGTAAGTTAAATCAGGCGCATGCTGAGCAATGAGGTTTGAAGATGAATAAAAAATACAAGGGTATCGGCGTGCTGGCTTTTGCCGCCGGTTCGTTATTACCCGGCGCGACGGCCAATGCCGCCGATCAAAATGCGGCTGGCCCCAGCGATGGTGCGGCAAAAAAGCCCAATATTATCCTGATCGTCTCTGACGATACCGGCTATGGCGACCTCGGCGTCTACGGCGGCGGCGAAGGCCGCGGTATGCCGACGCCAAACCTCGACAGAATGGCCGATGAGGGGATGACCTTTTTCGACTTCTACGGCCAGCCGAGCAGTACGCCGGGCCGCGCGGCGATGCAGACCGGGCGCATTCCCAACCGCAGCGGTATGACCACCGTGGCTTTCCAGGGGCAGGGCGGCGGTTTACCGAAAGAAGAGTGGACGCTGGCCTCGGTACTGAAAACCGGCGGCTATAAAACCTTCTTTACCGGTAAGTGGCACCTCGGCGAAGCCGATTACGCGTTACCTAATGCTCAGGGCTACGACGAAATGAAATACGTCGGCCTCTACCACCTGAACGCCTATACCTATGCCGACCCGACCTGGTTCCCGGATATGGATCCGCAACTGCGTGAAATGTTTACCCGTGTCACCCGCGGCGCGCTCTCCGGCAAGGCGGGCGAAGCGCCGAAGGAAGAGTTCAAAATTAACGGCCAGTATGTGAATACCCCGGTCGTTGATGGCAAAGAGGGCGTGGTCGGGATCCCATTCTTCGACCGCTACGTCGAGAAGGCCTCGCTGGACTATCTCGAAGCAAACGCAAAATCTTCCGAACCGTTCTTCATGAGCATCAACTTTATGAAGAACCACCAGCCGAACATGCCGGATCCGGATTACGTCGGCAAGTCGATGTCGAAGAGCAAATACGCCGACTCGATGGTGGAAATGGATGCCCGCGTAGGCCATATCATGGATAAGCTGCGCGAGTTGGGGATCGATAAAAACACCTTGGTAGTGTGGACCACCGATAACGGCGCCTGGCAGGACGTCTATCCGGATGCCGGCTATACGCCATTCCGCGGCACCAAAGGCACCGACCGCGAGGGCGGCAGCCGCGTTCCGGCTATCGCCTGGTGGCCGGGCAAGATTAAAGAGCACAGCCGTAACCACGATATCGTTGGCGGCCTCGATCTGATGGCGACCTTTGCTTCGGTGGCCGGGATTAAATTACCCACCAAAGATCGTGCCGGGCAGCCGATTATCTTCGATAGCTACGATATTTCACCGGTACTGTTTGGCACCGGTAAAGATCCGCGTACCTCCTGGTTCTACTTCACTGAAAATGAGTTGACCCCGGGGGCGGCGCGCGTCGGTCACTATAAGGCGGTGTTTAACCTGCGCGGCGATAACGGCGCGAAAACCGGCGGCCTGGCGGTGGATTCCAACCTCGGCTGGAAAGGGCCGGAGTCGTATGTCGCAACGGTGCCGCAGATTTTCGACCTCTGGCAGGATCCGCAGGAACGCTACGATATCTTTATGAACAACTATACCGAGCATACCTGGACGCTGGTGACCTTCAATGAAGCCATCACTAAGTTGATGAAAACCTACGTCGAGTATCCGCCGCGTAAGCCGCAGAGCGAAGCCTACAGTGGGCCGATTACCCTGTCGCAGTATCAACGCTTTAGTAATATCCGCGAGCAGTTACAAAAAGAAGGGTTCCAGTTGGCGATGCCGACCGGTAATTAAAATGACGTTGGCCCGGGCGAGATGTCCGGGCCTTTTGCTGTTGTGAGCATTCTAGAGATAGGTTCTGGTCGATGAAAAAAAGCACCACCATTCCATTAACGCCATTACAGAACCAGGGGCGCTATCTGCCCGCCTATAAACGCCGCTATCACATGATGGCGAAACCCAGCGGCTCCACCTGCAACCTGGACTGTCAATACTGTTTTTATCTGCATAAAGAGCAGCTTTTACATCAGCCGCACGACAAAGGAATGAGCGACGAGGTACTGGAGAATTTCATTCGTCAGTACATCCAAAGCCAGGACGGCGAAGAGATTATTTTCTCCTGGCAGGGCGGCGAGCCAACCCTGATGGGACTGGAGTTTTTCGAAAAGGTCGTTGAGCTGCAAAAGAAATATCAGCCGAAGCACCAGCGCATTGAGAACGATCTGCAGACCAATGGCGTGCTGATTAATGATAAGTGGGCCGCCTTCTTGAAGGCGCATAACTTCCTGGTCGGGGTATCGATCGATGGCCCGCGCGAGATCCACGATCGCTTCCGCGTGACGCGCAGCGGCAAGCCGACCTTCGATAAGGTTATGGAAGGGATCGCGGCACTGAAGCGCCACGGCGTGCCGTTCAACGCGCTGGCAGTCGTTAACCGGGTGAATGCCCGTTTCCCGCGCGAGGTATATCGTTTTCTTACCCGTGAACTCGGCGCCACCTATATCCAGTTTACGCCCTGCGTAGAGGCCGCCGAGTTTAAAACCACCGCGCCGCAGTTCTGGCGCGAAGAGACGATCCCCATCACCGGCAGCCGCCGGGCGAAACCGGGGGATCTGGATTCTATCGTCACCGACTGGTCGGTGGATCCGGACGATTGGGGACATTTTCTGACCGAAGCTTTTGATGAGTGGGTGACCTGTGATCTGGGCCGCGTGCAGGTAAATTTGTTCGAAACCGCCGTGGTACAGACTATGGGGCTTCCATCCCAGTTATGCATCACCGCGCCGTTTTGCGGCAAGGCGCTGGCGATTGAGAAAAACGGCGACGTCTACTCCTGCGATCACTACGTCTACCCGGAATATAAGCTTGGCAATATTAAGGCGCATAAGCTGGCGCATATGGTCTTTTCCGAGCGGCAGAAAGTGTTTGGCATGGGCAAGAAAGAGACGCTGCCCGCCTACTGCAAAAGCTGCCCGCATCTGAATTTATGCTGGGGCGAATGCCCGAAAAACCGCATCGTGCGCGCCCCGGACGGCGAAGAAGGGCTCAATTATTTGTGTCCTGGCTTTCGCCATTTTTACGCGACGGTTAAACCGACGCTTGAGAAGATTGCCGCCATGCTGAAGTAGGTCTGGTTTTTGGCGGTGGAATAAGAAGGAAAAACAATGAAAAAAACAGTACTGCTCAGCATGCTGCTATTGAGCTTCACCAGCGCGGCAGCCACCGATATGCTGCCGGCATGGAAAGATACCCCTGCTAAACAGGCGATTGAGCAATGGGTGCAGGGGGCGACGCGTGAAGGCGGGGCGGACTTTATTCCGCTGGATAAGCGCTACGTGGTTTTTGATAATGACGGCACCCTGTGGCCGGAAGCGCCGCTGACTTTCCAACTACGGTTCGCGGTGGATGAAGTGAAACGGCTGGCGCCCGAACATCCGGAGTGGAAAAAGGATCCGCTGGTGGCGGCGGTACTGAACAACGATTTGAAAACGGTAGCGGCGGGCGGCGAAAAAGGGTTGCTCAAGCTGCTGGCGTTAACCCATAGCGGCATGACCACCGAAGAGTTTAGTCAGCGGGTCAGCGCATGGTTTGACAGCCATCAGGATAAACGTACCGGCTGTCGCTACGACCAGTTGGGATATCAGCCGATGCGCCAACTGCTGGATTATCTGCGCGCCAATGGTTTTAAAACGTGGATCGTTTCAGGCGGCGGGATTGATTTTATGCGGGTGGTTTCGGAAAAAATGTACGGTATCCCGCCGGAGCAGGTTATCGGTTCGTTCGCGCTCAGCGAGTTTAGTCTGACGGACGATGGCACCGAGCTTCGCAAGACGATGAAAGGCGCATTTAATGATGATGCCGCGGCCAAGCCGGTGGCGATCCACCTGTTTATGGGGCAGCGCCCGGTTGCGGCTTTCGGCAACAGCGATGGCGATCTGGCGATGCTGCAGTACACCGCCGCCAACCCAAACTATAAAACCTTCGAGCTGCTGGTACACCATACCGATGCGGCGCGGGAGTATGCCTACGACAGCCATCCTTCCGCCAGCGGCAAGCTGGTGAAAGGATTGACCGAGGCGAAACAGAAGGGCTGGACGGTTGTCGATATGCAGCAGGACTGGAAGACGGTATACGACCCGGCGCAGTGTCAGGCGAAATAAAAAACGCCGCCGGGCAATGGCGGTGAGTTCGGAACCGTATTTTTGCCGGATGGCGGCTGCGCCTTATCCGGCCTACGAATCGTATCCGGTCAACCGCCGGGAAGTGCTTTGCCTAAGGGGCCAGCGGTGGTAACGGCTGCGGCTGCCAGAAACGCCGCCAGCGTCGGCTAATGCCGAGAAGCGTTCGATAACACCAGCGGCGGCCAAACCATCCGCCTCCGACCGCGGCAGCGGCAATCACTATCCACATCAGGCTCTGCCAGGTGACCATTCCCGTGGTACCGCGCAGCGCTTGCTCCGCGCCGCCCTGTCGCGCCGCGGCGACGTTCAACGTTTCTCCCGCCAGCTTCGCCGTTTGCCATTGATGATTAACGGTATCCCACCAGCGCAAGCTAATCGGTGGTAGCGTCAGCGTGCCGCTATGGCTGGGCAGATAACGCAGCCGCTCCACCCGATGAGCGCCGATGACATCGCCGCGCTCGCTTTTTAATGCCTCACTGACCGGCGCCAGACGCTGGCTTTCGCTACCGCTAATGGCGTACAGCAGCGGTGGAATTTGCCCCGGTAGCGCATCCTGCGCCTCGACGCTCACGATACGGTCAACGACATCACCAACCCGCAGCGTGGCGTCTTTCCCCGCGTGGTACTGTTGAATTTGCTGGCTGAGCGTCAGCTGGCTGGCCGGTAAAAAATGGTCCGCCTGAGTGGTATTGGCCGGCCAGTTTACCGGGCGTTCCAGCGCCGGAAGATGTACCGTGACCGGAGCCTGATTGGCGGAGGTCGCGGTAATGTCGATCGCCGGCAGGCGTAGCACGCCCTGCTGCCAGGCGCTGACCTGACGTTCAAGGCGAATGCCGCTCCAGACGATCCCGTTCTTCTTGCGCGTCACCAGCTGTGAAGGCAACGCGGTATTCAGGAGTTCGCCGTTTTTGACGGCAAACTCGGGCCACTGCGGCGGCGGGTTAAACCAGCTATCGGTCCACCAGGTGATCGCCACCCGAACCGGCTGGCCGGGGACGATCTGCGCCGGCGCTTCCAGTTCACGGGTGATATCCATCGCCGCATGCGCCGGAAGCGTGGCAACCAGCAGAAAAAGTAGCGCTTTGTTCATGGTACGGTATCTCCTGAGCCGTTGCGATACAGGCTTTTCAGTAGCCCGGTAGGCGAAACATCCAGCGCATCAAACCATTGATTAACCTGCGGACTCTCCCCGGCAATAGCGCCGATTTGCTGCTGATCGATGCCCTGGTTTTTCTGCAGGTCGTGGACCAGCTTATCCGGGCCGTCGTCCATCGCATCGCCCTGCGCCTGTTGGCGCTCGCGCTCTTGCTGGCGAATGCCCATCACAATCTGCGAGATTTTATCGCGATTTTGCAGCACCATGGGCCAGTCAGGATGTAGGTAGAGGGCGCGATCGTAGCTGTCGAGCGCCTGCTGCCACTGCTTTTGCTGAGCATAGCTGTTGCCCAGCCACAGCAAGGTTTCCGCGGTTGGCGGCGCGGCGCGAAACGCGCTGGCGGCGGCAGGATAGTCGCCCGCCCGATACCAGGCGATACCTTGCCATAACGGATCGCGATAATGCCCGGCGGCAGCGGCGTAGTCGCCGCGGCGAAAGGCGTGCTGCCCCTGAATATCGGGGCGAACCCAGGCATCGAGCCAGGCGGCATCGCTGTGCGGCGACCACAGCAGCGCGGGAAATAGTAGCGCTACCATCAGTAACTGGCGTCGCCAGAACAGCAGCAGGAACAGCATCGGCGCGATCAGCAGGTAGCCGCTGTTTTTCCAGTGCAGATCCTCGCGGGCGTTATTTTGCTGAGTCACCGATTGTTGAATGTGGCTGGCGATGATCGGCAGATCGTCGCCATCATCGCTGGCCAGCGTCACCGGGATCCCGGCGTCGCGCAACTGGCGGAAACGATCGACGTTCAGCCGGGTATCGATGCCGAGGCTGGCATACTTATCCGACAGCGTTCCACCCGCGGCGGTGCCGGGTACCCAAATTTGCAGCGGTAGATGTTGTCCTTTCAGCCAGGCGACATCGGCAGGCGACAGGGTATCGGCAACGAGGATTAGGCTACGCGGGCTGTCTTTGTCTGTAGGCAGATTTTTTAACGCCAGTGCGACGGCCTGCGGCAGGGCGGAACCGCTACCTTCCGGCAGCAAAGAGGGCGACTGAGCGTTGAGAAATAGCTGATAAAACTGCGGATCCTGCGTTAACGGCGTGGTGAGAAAGGCCTGGCTACTGTAGACCACCAGACCGAAATGCGAACCGGGCTGCCGTTGCATCAGCGCGGCGATTTTATGCTGCATGCGCTGATGACGCGAGGGGGGAAGATCCTGGGCATACATCGCCAGATCCTGCTGCAGAATCACCATCACGTTGCTTTGCGGCGTCAGCGCCGCCGGGAGTTCGCGCTGCCAGCTTGGGCCCGCCAGTGCGATGACACCGAGCGCCAGTAGCCACGGCAGCAGCCGGGTTAACCTGCGACGGCGTTGAATAATCAGCGCGCGAAAAGGTTTATCCATTAGCGTTGACCAGGCGGAAGCGCCGTAGCCAGGAAGCCAGGCCACCAGCAGACACAGCAGCAGCGCGGTTAAGCGCCACGGATAGAGGAAGTGAAAATCGCTCATGCCATTTTCTCCCTGAGGACACGGCCGCAGGCGGCCAGCAGTAGCAATAGCAGCGCGACGGCGAGCGGCCACGGATAGAGCGCCTGATGCCAGGACCAGCCGAGGCTTTTGACCTGCGCCGGAGTGAGGGCGTCGATTTGTTGCCAGACGCTATCCAGCGCGCTGCCGGAATGCGCGGCGGTCCAGCTCTGGCCGCCGGTGGTTTTCGCGATGCGCTGCAGTAGCGGCAAATCGACTTTGTCTTTGCTGGTATCGCTGAGGTCGCCGAAGGCGATGGTATGAACCCGGACATGGTGGTCGGCAGCAAGCTTTGCCGCCAGTTCAGGCGACAGCTGCGAAGCGGTATCATTGCCGTCGGTGAGTAAAATCGCCAGCTTATCGGCCTGCTTATCGGGGCCATTATCCAGCACCTTAACCGCCACGCCCAGCGCATCGCCGATAGCGGTTTGCTGGCCAATCATGCCCGGCGCTAGCTGATTGATGCGCGTTTGCAGCGCCTGTTTATCTTCGCTTATCGGGGCGAAGGGCCAGGCTTTGCTGGCGAAGATGACCATGCCGATGCGGTCGGATTGACGGGCGGCGACAAACTTGCGCACCGATTGCTGTACCGCCTGCAGGCGCGTATTACCGCCCTGGACGTCATTTTTCGCCATTGACCCGGAGACATCGAGGATCAGCACGATGTCGCGCATCGGCCTGGTAATATATTGTGGCGGCGTCAGGTATTCCGGCCGCGCCAGCGCGCAAACCAGCAGCGACCAGATAAGCCAGAACAGTACGGCGCTGGCCCCACTTCCGCGTTTTGGCCGGGTATCGAGCTGTAGCGCGTCAATGAGCGAGGGTAAAAACGGTACCCGCACGCGCTCGTCGGTGGTTTTTGCCGGTAGCGGGAGAAAACGAGTGAGCAGCGGCAGCGCCAGCAGTAGCGCGGCCCAGGGCCAGGCGAAATCAATGTGGGCGAGCCATTCAGACATGTGGAAGCTCCTTTAGCCACTGCGCCAGCTGAGCGCGAAGCCGCGCCGTCTGCTGGTCGTTCAGGGCGTTGTCGGCCCGGCAGTAGCGGGCGATGAGCTGGTCGCGCAGGTCAGCATCCAGCGTCAACGACGCCAGCACGGCTTCCGGCGCCAGCGTTTGGCTAACCGTCTGGCGCGGCTGGTGGACCAGCTGCACCCGTTTAATCAGCTGCATCCAGCTATCGACGGTATGCGGATGATTGAGCGCCAGCAGCGCTTCTCGTCGCCAGCGGTTGCGCCGCCAGCGGGCGTAGCGAATAAGCAGGAACAGCGCCGCCAGACCTACGGCAATCGCGAGCAGAATCAGCCAGCCGATTGGTAGCGGAAACCAGCTGGGGGCGGGGGGCAGCGCGGGCGTTAGTAGCTCCGGCACCGCATAGCCTTTCTCAAACATTTAAAGCCCTTTTTGTAACTGGCGCAGCAGGTCCTGAGTTACCGTCAGATGATTGACCCGAATACCCAACTGGTTGAGTTGCTGCTGCTGACGCGCCAGCCGACCGATGATGTGTTGACGAATATCGGCGCTGAGCGCGGAGGTGAGGGTGACGCTGGCGCTGCGCCCGCCGTAGCAGGCGGCCAGCGTGCCGGAGCGCGGCAGGCGAAGGTGTAAGTCGTCGAACAGCACAAATGCGCTGACCTCGCAGCGACGGCGCAGATGCGCCAGCATGGCCTTCGCTTGGGCGTCGAGATCGTGAAAATCGCTGAGGATAGCGACCCAGGCGCCGCGCGGAATCGTGCTGACCGCGCGCTGTAGCGCCTGCGAAAGCGTCTGCGTACGCTCCGGCTCGAGAGGATATTGCTGCGCCAGTAGCTGGTTGTAATGCGTCAGATCATCCAGCAGCGCGGGTAGAGTGCTACGCGGGGCGCGGCAGGGGTGTAGCGCCAACGTGGTATCGTTAAATACCAGGCTGCCGAGGCGATCGCCATCGTGATGGCTACGCCAGGCCAGCAGCGCGGCGGTTTTGGCCGCCGCGCTGGCTTTAGTTTGCCCGCGGGTGGCGAAATGCATATCTAATCGTTGGTCGACCAGCAAAAAGACCGGGCGCTCGCGCTCTTCATTGTACTGGCGCACCCACGGCGTACGTAGACGGGCGGTCGTCTGCCAGTCGATCATGCGTATGTCGTCGCCGGGTTGATAACGACGCAGGCTGTCGAAGTTGAGCCCACGGCCCTGCTGGCGGGAGGCGCGTTCGCCGGATAACGCCCCCGGCGGGATCTGTCCCGGTGGGTTAACCATCAACCGCGCATGCGGCGCGAGGTCGAGCAGCATCTGGCGATTCACGCAGAGTTCGTTCATTAGATCACCACGGCGTTCAGCAGCATGGTAATCACATCGTCGGCGCTACAACCATCGGCGCTGGCCTGATAGCTCAGCATCAAGCGGTGGCGCATCACCGCCGGCGCGATAAAACGTACGTCTTCCGGGCGAACCGCGTCACGTCCCACGAGCCAGGCCTGCGCGCGGGCGCAGCGCTCTAGCGCTAAGGTGCCTCGCGGGCTCAGGCCGTAAGCCAGATAGCTGGCTAACTGCTCGCTGATATGCTGCGGCTGGCGGGTGGCGTTGACCAGTTCGACTATCCAGGTTTCGATAATCGGCGCGACGTGGATGGCGCTAATTTCCCGCCAGCAGGAGGCAATTTCATGTTGGCTGAACCGCAGTGATTCCGCTTCTGGCGCGGGGGCGGTTTTTGCCGCTACGCCATATTTCGCCTGTTGCTCGGCGCGAACCAGCTGCATCACCTGCCGCTCATGCTCTTTTGATGGATAGTCGACCTGTACTTTCATCAGAAAGCGGTCGAGCTGGGCTTCCGGTAGCGGCCAGGTGCCTTCCTGGTCGACGGGGTTCTGCGTCGCCAGCACCATAAACACGCCCGGCAGCGGCCAGCTTTTGCCCGCCACGGTAACGTGGCGCTCTTCCATCGCCTCCAGCAGCGCCGACTGCACGCGGGCCGAGGCGCGGTTGATTTCGTCCGCCAGAATCACGTTGCCGAAAACCGGTCCCGGGCGAAAACGAAACTGCTCCTCTTCGCGGCTGGCATTTTGCTGATAAATCTCGCTGCCGGTGATATCCGAGGGCAGCAGATCCGGAGTGAACTGGATACGGCGAAACTCGCCGAGGATATGTCGCGCCAGCTCGCGGACGGCGCGGGTCTTCGCCAGCCCCGGCAGCCCTTCGAGCAGGATATGCCCATCGCAGAGCAGGGCGATAAGCAGCATGCGAACGACGTTTTCCTGGCCGAGCACCTGCGCATTCATGCGCTGCTCCAGCTGTAGCATTTTCTCGCGAAGATTCATCGGCTAACTCCTTTAAAATCGCGTTTCACCAGGGTGACGATGCCCGCCAGAATCGGCTCGGCATAGTTGAAAAAGGCTTTAATGCCCGGGCAGAGATAGTTCAAACCGGCTTCGCCGTCGGTGGTGAGCACCAGACGGTTTTTCGGGCACTCGCCGTGGCAAAGCTTCAGGTAAGGGCACTGCTTGCACTGCTGGGGCAGCGTGTCGCATTTACCCATACCGAAAGCCTGCTGACGTTCGGAGAAAGCCATTCGCGCCAGGCTGTTATCGGCGATATTGCCGATTTGATACTCCGGATAGACGTAGTGGTCGCAGGAGAAAACATCGCCGTTTTTCTCAACCGCGAGCCCTTTGCCGCAAAACTCCGCGGTGGTGCAAATTTGCGCCGGCATGCCCATCATCTGGGCGACGGCGGTTTCGAACAGATTGACCTGGACGCGGCCAAGGTCGTTGTTCACCCACTCTTCGAAGGTGGCGATCAGGAAGCGTCCCCAGTCGTCCGGGTCGACCGACCAGTCGGTGACGATGGAGTCTAAATCGCCGGGGCGCGCGCGGCGGCTGCCGACGGTGGGGATAGTGTCATCACGCCAGAAATGGGGCGCGGTCTGGGTAAAGTCCACCGGTTCGACGCAGGGGTTAAACTGCACGTAGGTCGCCCCCAGTTCGCGGGTAACAAAGCGGTAAACCTCTAATGGGAAACGGGCGTTGGTACGGTTGATGGTCACCAGCGCATTGAATGGAACGCTGTGGCGTTTCAGGGCGTCGACGCCGGCCATCACTTTATCAAATGTCGGTTTGCCGCTGCGGGTGATGCGATAGCGGTCGTGCAACTCTCGCGGGCCGTCAATCGACAGGCCGACAAGGAATTGATTCGCTTTGAGGAATTCAGCCCAGGCATCGTTAATCAGGATACCGTTGGTTTGCAGATCGTTTTCGATCCGCTGGCCGGGCTTTTTATATTGCTGCTGGAATTTCACCACTTTGTGGAAAAACTCCAGTCCCATCAGGGTCGGTTCGCCGCCCTGCCAGGAGAAGACCACCTGTTCGCCATCCTGACCATCGATGTACTGGCGGATAAAGTTTTCCAGCGTTTCATCGCTCATATAGCTGCGCTTTTCCTGCTGGAGTAAGTGTTCTTTGTGCAGGTAAAAGCAGTAGCTACAATCGAGATTACAGGCGGAGCCGGTGGGTTTCGCCATCACATGAAAGCGACGTTGGTAGGCGGGGCCGTTACCCGCGTACTTTTCTGCCGAAGGTAATGCGTTAACAGGCACGGTGGTGCTGTGTTTCATAAATAACTCCCGGATTAGTCAGGTCGAGGGTAAGGCGAGAAGAAAACAGGGCGGCGAACCGCCCTGGAGTTGATAACAGGGTTATTTATGCGCGCCCTGGTCAAGCATCGCGCTGACATCGGAGACGGTGAAGGAGCCCGGTTTCTGACGCGGCGGGAATTCTTTAAACGTCGCCAGCATTTCTTTTGCCGACTTCTGCGCGCCGCCCATCAGGAACATGCGATCGTAGAACCAGGATTGGTAACCCATCCCCTGGTCGCCTTTCTCCAGTGGATCGACGGCAAGGTCAAAGATCATCGGCGCACGCAGTTTGGTGAACGGATAGCGCCACAGATCGAGACCGGTGTGTTCCTGGATCATAAAGTGGATCTTCCAGCGGCCCTGACGCATTGCCAGCAGATCGCCGTCATCGCTCCAGTAGAAGAATTCGTTACGCTGGTCTTTCCCTTTGCCCTGCAGGAAGTCGAGCTGGTTATAGCCATCAAGGTGAACCTTGTAGGTGATGGACGGCGTTTTATAACCTTTCAGCATTTCCTGTTTGATGTTGCTGTCGCCGGCAGCGGCAACCAGCGTCGGGAACCAGTCGTAGCTGGCGAACATGTCGCTCACCACGGTGCCCGGTTTGATGTGGCCCGGCCATTTGATCATTGCCGGAACTCGGAAGCCGCCCTCCCAGCCGGTGTTTTTCTCACCGCGGAACGGAGTTTCGCCTGCGTCCGGCCAGGTGGCGGTCATCGGGCCGTTGTCGGTGGTGTAGATAACGATGGTGTTATCTTCGATGCCGAGATCTTTAATTTTCTGCAGCACCTGGCCGACGATTTTATCGTGCTCAACCATGCCATCGGCATAGGTTCCCAGCCCGGTGACGCCAACGCTGTCGTCTTTGAGGTGGGTTTTGTTGTGCATACGGGTGGTGTTAAACCAGGTAAAGAATGGTTTACCGGCTTTCACCTGACGCGCCATAAAGTCGTTGTTGGCGGCCAGAGTCTCTTCATCCACGGTCCCCATACGCTTCACAGTCAGCGGACCGGTATCTTCGATCTTGCCGTCAGCGGTACTCTTAATTACGCCGCGCGGGCCAAACTGTTTGCGGAAGTTGGGATCTTTCGGGTAATCCGGGTTTTCCGGCTCTTCTTCGGCATTCAGGTGATAGAGATTGCCAAGGAATTCATCGAAACCATGTGCAGTCGGCAGGAATTCATCGCGATCGCCAAGGTGGTTTTTACCGAACTGCCCGGTGGCGTAACCCAGTTGTTTGAGGACGTTGGCGATGGTCGGATCTTCTTTCTGCAGACCCTGCGGCGCTCCCGGCATCCCGACTTTACTCATCCCGGTACGGAACGGCATCTGGCCGGTAATGAAGGCGGAACGACCCGCGGTGGAGCTCTGCTCGGCGTAGTAGGAGGTAAACTTCGCGCCCTGGGCGGCGATGCTGTCGATGTTTGGCGTCTGGTAGCCCATCAGACCCTGATTGTAGGTGCTCAGGTTCAGGTAGCCGATATCATCGCCAAAGATAACTACGATGTTAGGCTTTTTAGCATCCTGCTTCGGCGCTGCGGCGTCGGCTGCGTGAGCAACGGTCACCGCGCCGGAAGCTAATGTCAGCATACTGGCCAACATTGTTCTCTTAAAGGGAATGTTTTTAAACATAGCTCGCTATCCTTTTATTTTTCCGGGTTTTTAAATGATCTGGAAAAATAGGTTGTTAACGAAGCGTCTAATTTATTTTTAAATTAGCAAGGATGTTTTCGGTTAAAAATAAATTAGACGCTTCAATGGGCAAGAAAACGTTAAACGGTTCTCGTCGGTGTTGGTATTTTATTTAGACGTATCGGTCGATACGAGAGTGGAGTCTCTAAACGGACTGAAATAAATGGCAGGATGAACTAAAAATGCTACCTTTAATTGACAGGCTTAACTTTGGCAGACTATTTTTCGAGAGGCTTAAATAAATGATAATTAATGAGGCAACATGAAAACAACCTATTCCGACGTTATTGATCAATATAACCATGTTGTCGCCAGCGACCTTGAGTTGATTCAACCGCTGATCTCGGCAAATCAGCCACGAATCATCAAAGACAATGGCGTTTTCAGAATTGAGCCTGGCGAAGTCGTCATTGTAGTTGAAGGCATTATTGCGATAGAAGTGGAATACAATGTGGGTTTTGGCTCCGCGGGTAAACGCGGTGTCCTGAGCAAAACGCGAGATATGCTGCAGGTCGGCAAAGGGATCCGCGGTATGATTTTAGGTATTATTGAAAACTATGGCCCGGCGCTATCGCTAAAATATACGGCAAAGAAAAATGTCAAAATAGTGACCTGCGGTAAGGAAGCGTTTGAACACTATTTTATTCAACGCGATCGGTTTGCTTATCTGATGGAAATCATGGCATTTCAGCTATCGTTGATTATTGATGCACATCACGAAAAGAATTTACCTTCACGCTACGATACGATTAAATCAATGATTTACCGTTACAAAAAACAGCAGGATGCGGGAGTATTACATGATAGAAGCCTGGCTAGCTTTATTCTGAAAAGAACCAAAATGTCGCGTAGCTACCTTTTCAAAATTCTTGCTGAGCTTAAAGAAGGGGGATATATCAAAATGGAGAACGGTGAACTGATCGATATTGCGCACGAACTGCCGGAGAAATTTTAACCTCCTGTGACTGGGCGCGAACGTCATTTCAGTGGCGCAGAGGCCGTCTAACAGATCCTGGGATTACTTTACTCTTTATTACGCTTGCCCGCTGGGCGACGAATCATGTTTGCCGAAGCCAGTTGCCGTGCGGAATCTAGCCCGTCGTGTTTCTCTTACCGCGATGAGAATGGGGAGATAGTTGCTCTACAATGACCGTTTGTAGGTTTGATTTTATTTGTGGTTGTATCTAAAATGCAGTTAATTATTCTGTCATAAATTCATCCTGCTAGTGAAATAAACCATTGTTTTTTCGTTTTAAGGGATACGATTTTGCTGAGAAGGGAGGCTTCTTTGTGTTCAATGGTGCAGCGCGCTCTGACGTAAACAATTTCGTTAATATAGAAAAGGGAAGGCGCGGTAGAAAGAGTCAGCCGTTTATCTCTTTCTCCAAAAATGGGGGGCATGTCAGGATCGCGGCTTTCATTGCTCGTCACGGAGAACATGTTGATATTCAAATAGATTATTCCACCAGAACCATCCGGGTTAAGAAGGTGGAACATCACGGCGTGCGTATTAACGTCGGCGGCGTCTTTACTCGTAAGGTACTGGTGAAGCAGTTTCTGTTTGGCGAGAAGAAGACCATCCGTGTCGATCTCACCCAACAGGACGATGGCTGGTTTTATGGCGACTTGCCGGTAGAGTTCACGGCCAATTGCGCATAGTGCGTTATTGCCTGAATTAGCCATTATCCAGTTATGTTGATACAGAGATAGTGGATAATGGCTTTTTTATATCAATGAGATATAAATACGAGTCATTATAGTTTCGTATTAAAAATTTATTTTTAAGTAAATAAGTACCATTAAATCCTATTAAATAATAGTTATTTCCAATGATATCTTTGCAATAATTAAGGGAAAATAGAGACTCAAAAAAGGAAACGATAATTAATGGAACATTTACTCAGACATTGTGAACAGGTTGCCGTTGGCCCCTATAGCCGCGATGCCCGGGCGCTGGCGCATGAAGTGATCGATACCATTTCGGCGGGCGTTCCGCCGGAGCAACTGATTCTCCCCTGGATGTCGGTTAAAGAGGGGCTGCCCGACGCCAATAGCGGGCGCTACGTGTGCGCTTATACACCCGCGAAATCTCAGGACCGCCGCTATCAGCTGGTCTCCGCTGCCATGTTCCGCACCGTTTGTCGGGACGCCACCCACTGGTTTTATATGTGGGAAGCGCTGTGATGGTGGGGGTGTGGGGGGATTTGTAGTGGTTTATGCTTCAATGCATAGATTATTTTACTAGTACAGTGAATCAAACTTTAACAACGTCAATATAAAAATATTTGGTAGTTAAATCATTCGCACCGCTAAATCCTTATATAATAAATATACTATTGAGATAGTCGTTAGGGAGCAGGATTGGACTGTGGTTTTTTTTATACAAGTTGTTGAGGGGAAGCATGATCGAAATAATAAGTGATAAGAAAATATTAAGAATCTCCGCATTTGAAAGAGAAAATACACCTAATGCACCTGCTTATGATTGGATAAAAACCTACGTCGAATATCACCTCCCTGAATTGAATGTACAATATCAAGCTTCTTTCAACGTTGGTGAACTTTCCGAACTGAAAGATAAACTTATCGCGTTACATACCCACTTAATAAATGAAAATGCCCATACCGATGTTATTTTTGAAAGCACCGAAAATCAGCTAAATCTGGTATTTACACCATCATCTTTTGGCCATGGAGCACTTATGTCGTTAACGTTGAGGCCAGAAAACCCGGCTGAAAGCGTAGTGATCAGTGATTGTTTGGGGCTTGATGAAAGCTATTTTCCCGCGCTCATTGCTGGTCTGGAAGAGATCATCAATTTACAAAGATGATGCATTAGAGTATTGATAAGTCAGATATTTAATTAGAAGCCGCCAGGATGCTACTCTATGAAATCTGCTCTTGCTAATCTATGCCAATCCATCGGGATTCAGTCCGCGAGTCTGCTGGAAGCTATCACAACCTGCCTTTGTTCTATCGCCGCGCTGGGTAGCCTTTTTGTGCTTGAAGGCTGGGGCATGAAGATGGTTGGCTTTGTCGGGTTTATGGCGCTGGCTTACGTGGTAGCCTGGATAGTGGATATAGTAAAAGGCGAAAAGTAGAGCCAATCATTTTGATTCATTACTCAGATTCTTGAGATTTGGACGGATTGGACTTATCACTATCAGAGGATCTTTTTTGCCGGAGGGTGTGAGCACATGTAAGAGGGGCTGCCAGATAAAAAATCAGCCATTTGTGCATAGCTCACATTTGAACAATTAAATGGATAAACCTTTTGATACTTAAGCAAAATATAGTCCATATTAAAGCCTTGTACCGAACGTGGATATTTTAAGGATAAGAATATGTCAGCAGTAATTGATAAAGCACTGGATTTTATTAATGGCATGAACACGTCATCTTCAGCACCGCACACCATGGATGAAAGTACGGCTAAAGGCATTTTCAAGTATCTTAACGAGTTAGGAGCTCCGGCCAGCGCAGCTGATGTATATGCCCGGGGCACTCAAGAGGGCTGGGATCCCGAATTTACTAAAACGTTAGCGGGATGGGCGGAACGAATTAAGTCCGGCGAGCGTATAGTTATTAAGAATCCTGAGTACTTTTCTTCATACATGCGCGAGGAGCTGCGGGCTCTGGTATAAGATGAATTCTGCTCAACCGTGAGCGGACTGGAATGCGTTGCGCTTTCGCTATATTGCAAGCTTCTAACCCGGCGCGTTTATACTCCGCAGTACTTGCCTGCCGTATTCTGTAGGTATCCTGGAAAAGACTAAGGGCTTACGAGTAATCGTAAGCCCTTGATATTTGGTGGCCCCTGTTGGGTTTGAACCAACGACCAAGCGATTATGAGTCGCCTGCTCTAACCACTGAGCTAAGGGGCCGTGGCGAGGGATTATAATGTAACTGCACGCTGCAATCCAGCGTAAAGCGCTCGGCTGCTGTTTTTATAAACAATGCATTTTCAATCCTTTATAATCAGCTTTTTAGTCATTCAGCCGGAGAAATTATGATTAGTGATATCCTGGCGCCGGGGCTGCGGGTGGTCTTTTGCGGGATCAATCCGGGGAAGTCCTCCGCGCATACGGGGTTCCATTTTGCCCATCCCGGCAATCGTTTCTGGAAGGTCATTCACCAGGCGGGGTTCACTGAGCGGCAGCTGAAGCCGGAAGAGGAGCAGCATCTACTGGATACCGGCTGCGGTATCACCATGCTGGTTGAGCGGCCGACGGTACAGGCCAGCGAGGTTGCCCTGCTGGAGCTGCGTAATGGCGCGCAGGAGCTAATAAGCAAAATCCAGGACTATCAGCCGCAGGCGCTGGCGGTGCTCGGCAAGCAGGCCTATGAGCAGGCGTTCAGGGTGCGTGGCGCAAAGTGGGGAAAGCAGGAAGCGACCATCGGTGAAACCGAAATCTGGGTACTGCCCAATCCCAGCGGTTTAAACCGGGCGACGCTGGACAAGCTGGTTGAAGCCTATCGCGAACTGGATGAGGCGCTGGCGGGGCGAGGGCGCTGATGGCACCTGAATCGCAGGCATAAAAAAGCTCCCCGCGGGGAGCTTTTTACTCTCTTTGCAGCGCGACGATTAATCGTCGAGGAAGCTACGCAGCACTTCAGAACGGCTTGGGTGGCGCAGTTTACGCAGCGCCTTGGCTTCGATCTGACGAATACGTTCGCGGGTAACGTCGAACTGTTTACCTACTTCTTCCAGCGTGTGGTCGGTGTTCATGTCGATACCGAAACGCATACGCAGCACTTTCGCTTCACGAGCGGTGAGGCCCGCCAGTACGTCGTGCGTTGCCGCACGCAGGCTCTCGGTGGTCGCAGAATCCAGCGGCAGCTCGAGGGTGGTATCCTCGATGAAGTCACCCAGATGCGAATCTTCATCATCGCCGATCGGCGTTTCCATGGAGATTGGCTCTTTGGCGATTTTCAGCACCTTACGGATTTTGTCTTCCGGCATCAGCATGCGCTCAGCCAGCTCTTCCGGCGTCGGCTCGCGGCCCATTTCCTGCAGCATCTGGCGGGAGATACGGTTGAGCTTGTTGATAGTCTCAATCATATGCACCGGAATACGGATGGTGCGCGCCTGATCCGCGATGGAACGGGTGATAGCCTGACGGATCCACCAGGTGGCGTAGGTGGAGAACTTGTAGCCACGACGGTATTCAAACTTATCTACCGCTTTCATCAGGCCGATGTTGCCTTCCTGAATCAGGTCGAGGAACTGCAGACCGCGGTTGGTGTATTTCTTGGCGATAGAAATAACCAGACGTAAGTTCGCTTCAACCATCTCTTTCTTCGCACGACGGGCTTTCGCTTCGCCGATGGACATGCGACGGTTGATATCTTTAACCTGCTCGATGGTCAGGCCGGTTTCTTCTTCAATCTGCTGCAGTTTCTGCAGGCCGCGCTGAACGTCTTCTTTAACGTCATGCAGCTTCTCGGACCACGGCTTGTTCATCGCCACGGCGGCGTTGAACCAGGTTTCGCTGGTTTCGTTGCCGGTGAACAGGGTGATGAAGTTTTTCTTCGGCATTTTGCACTGTTCAACGCACAGCTTCATGATGATACGTTCTTGAGTACGAACGCGATCCATCATGCTGCGCATGCTGTTGACCAGGTAATCGAACTGTTTCGGCACCAGGCGGAACTGTTTGAAGACCTCGGACAGCTTGAGGATCTCTTCCTGCGCGGCGGCGTGGCTGCGACCTTTCGCTTTGATGGTGTCGCGAGTCAGCTCGTACTGGGTGCGCAGCTCGGCGAATTTCTCGCGGGCCAGCTCCGGGTCGATGCTGTTATCGTCATCGCTGTTGTCGTCGTCATCATCTTCTTCTTCATCTTCGTCGTCGTCCATCTCTTCCTGAGACAGCTCGGAACCGACGTGAGTGGCGGTCGGCGCCATATCTTCTTCAGCGTTCGGATCGACGAAGCCGGTGATCAGGTCAGACAGGCGAGCTTCTTCAGCTTCGACGCGATCGTACTGTTCCAGCAGATAGGTGATGGCTTCCGGATATTCCGCAACGGAGCACTGGACCTGGTTGATCCCGTCTTCGATGCGTTTAGCGATGTCGATTTCGCCTTCGCGGGTCAGCAGTTCAACGGTACCCATTTCGCGCATGTACATGCGCACCGGGTCGGTCGTACGGCCAATTTCAGATTCAACGCTCGACAGCACCTGGGCCGCCGCTTCTTCTGCGTCTTCATCGGTATTATTGGAGGTTTCAGCAAGCAGCAGATCATCGGCATCCGGTGCTTCTTCCATCACCTGAATACCCATGTCGTTGATCATTTGGATGATGTCTTCGATCTGATCGGAGTCGACGATATCTTCCGGCAGATGGTCATTGACCTCGGCATAGGTCAGATAGCCTTGCTCCTTACCACGTTGGACAAGAAGCTTCAGCTGTGACTGCGGGTTTTGCTCCATAAGACGGTATCCACACTTAATTCGTTTGATTGGTGCAGGCAGACGAACTGCCAACATTTAAAGCGAGGGCGTACTTATATTATTGCCGCTGCGCCTCAGCGCGGCTGTCGGGGGCTTCCCGATCGATATTCGGCACTTAAGCCGTTAAATTCATTTTTTGGCCAGTTCCTGGCTGATAGTCCAGAGTTCCCGGCGCTCCTCACTGCTTAAACCGTGTGTGCGATCGCGAGCTATCAACTCTTCTTGTCGCAGTTCCAGCAGTGAGTCAAACATATGGTTGAGCGAGTCGGTGAAGGTTTGTTCAGCGATATCCTTATCTGCTATATCGTCCCACATCGACAGTTTTTCAAGGGTTGCTGCTTCATTTGTCCCGCGATACTGCTCTAAAAGTTGCCCGGTGGTCAGACCTGGCTGCGCCAGACACGTATTGACCAGTTCGCTGAATAAACCAAGCCCTGGCATCTTCTGCTGATCCAGACCCGTTAAGGGCGGAACCAGCGGCGCCAGATCGGGGTTCTGCACCAGTAACCCTATAAGTATACGCATGGTCGTGCGTTTTAGCTGCGGCGCCGGGCGTTGAGCGCTATTTTCCGCCTGTTTCGGCATTAAACGTTCAAGCTGGGCGTCATCCAGAATACCCAGCTTGTTACCCAGCTCCTGACGCAAATAGATGCGCAGCGTTTCACCCGGCACCTGGGTTATCAGCGGCAGCGCCAGCGTACTCAGCTGCGCGCGCCCATCCGGAGTGCTCAGGTCGACCTGCGGCATCAGGCTATTGAATAAAAACGTGGAGAGCGGCTGTGCCTGCTCCATCCGCGCTTCAAACGCCTCTTTGCCCTCTTTACGCACCAGCGTATCCGGGTCTTCGCCATCAGGTAAAAACATAAAACGCAGCTGGCGGCCATCGGTCATATACGGCAGCGCCGTTTCCAGCGCGCGCCATGCCGCATCGCGGCCAGCCCGGTCGCCGTCGTAACAGCAGATGACCTGATTGGTCGCCCGGAACAACAGCTGAATGTGGTCGGCGGTCGTCGAGGTGCCCAGCGAGGCCACGGCATAATTAATGCCGTACTGCGCCAGCGCGACGACATCCATATAGCCTTCGACCACCAGCAGACGCTGAGGTTCGGCGTTATCCTGCTGCGTTTCATACAGGCCGTACAGCTGGCGGCCTTTATGGAAAATATCGGTCTCCGGGGAGTTCAGGTATTTTGGCAGCGCATCGCCCAGCACGCGCCCGCCAAAACCAATCACCCGGCCTCGCTTATCGCGGATCGGGAACATTACCCGTTCGCGGAAGCGGTCGTAACTGCGCCCCTGATCGTTGGTGACCAGCATGCCTGCATCAATAAGCGACTGGCGGTTTTCCTGATTGCCGCCAAAACGTTTTAAAACGTTATCCCAGCCAGGGGGAGCGAAGCCTATTGCGAAGCGGGTAATCACCTCGCTGCTTAAGCCGCGTTTTGCCAGATACTGGCGCGCGGGTTCGGCGGCGGGTTGATTCAGAGACTGTTGGTAAAACGTGTTCAGACCGTCCAGCAACTGATAGAGATTTTGCCGCTGATGCCGTTCTATCTGGCTCGGTCCATTACCTGCTTCATAGGGCACTTCAAGGTTGTGCATGGCGGCCAGCTCTTCGACGGTTTCGACGAACTCGAGCTTGTCGTAGTTCATCAGAAAGTCGATGGCGTTGCCGTGCGCACCGCAGCCGAAGCAATGGTAAAACTGTTTTTCACCGTTGACGGTGAAGGAGGGGGTTTTTTCGTTATGGAATGGACAACACGCGTGATAATTCTTGCCCTGCTTTTTCAGCTTCACCCGAGCATCGATCAGATCGATGATGTCGGTGCGCGCCAGCAGGTCATTGATAAATACGCGTGGGATTCGTCCAGCCATATGCCCCGTAATCTATACACTGCATCCTGCAAACGGCCTCGATGTATTGCCTGAAGACAGTTTGAACGATCTCGTGTATCTGCTAATGCATAAACGAAAATAAGCCGCGCATTCCTTTCGGAAGCACGGCCTTACAACTACAACTCGGTCTGAATTGAGAGCTTCGCTCTCAACAGATTAGTACAGACGAGTGCGGCGTGCGTTTTCGCGAGCCAGTTTCTTCGCGTGACGTTTCACTGCAGAAGCTTTAGCGCGCTTACGTTCGGTAGTCGGTTTTTCATAGAACTCACGACGACGAACTTCCGCCAGAACACCTGCTTTTTCGCAGGAACGCTTGAAGCGACGCAGAGCTACGTCGAACGGCTCGTTTTCACGTACTTTAATTACCGGCATGTGCCTCTCACCTTTGATTAATTCGGTTTGCCGCTGGCCGCAATGCCAGCTTATTTCAAAATGGTGCGGAATTTTACTGCAACTACTGCTGCTTTGTAAAGCACCGGCGCCTTTTTTGAAAGGGGACTTTTATAAGGGTGAGGAGTATACACGAAGAGAACACCAGGGGTGAGCA
Source organism: Klebsiella sp. JN_Kp122 (assembly GCF_040062085.1). Lineage (NCBI taxonomy): Bacteria > Pseudomonadati > Pseudomonadota > Gammaproteobacteria > Enterobacterales > Enterobacteriaceae > Klebsiella > Klebsiella sp. JN_Kp122. Next base: position 135,835 of record NZ_JBEAHW010000046.1, on the reverse strand, counting down.
AAGTTTTACATCGCCGGTCATTGGTCCTACACTGCGCGGTATTGAAACGAGGTAAAACAACTCATGCGTGTACTGGGAATTGAAACATCCTGCGATGAAACCGGCATCGCTATTTACGACGATAAACAAGGTCTGTTAGCCAACCAACTGTATAGTCAGGTGAAATTACATGCTGACTACGGCGGCGTGGTGCCTGAGCTGGCGTCGCGCGACCACGTACGTAAAACCGTTCCGCTGATTCAGGCGGCGCTCAAAGAAGCGGGCCTGACGGCGAAAGATATTGATGCCGTTGCCTATACGGCAGGCCCTGGCCTGGTGGGCGCGCTGCTGGTCGGCGCGACCGTTGGCCGCTCCCTGGCGTTCGCCTGGAACGTGCCGGCGATCCCGGTACACCATATGGAAGGGCATCTGCTGGCGCCGATGCTGGAAGATAACCCGCCGGCGTTCCCGTTCGTCGCTCTGCTGGTTTCCGGCGGCCACACCCAGCTGATTAGCGTCACCGGCATCGGTCAGTATGAGCTGTTGGGCGAATCAATCGACGATGCCGCTGGCGAAGCCTTTGATAAGACGGCGAAACTGTTGGGGCTGGATTATCCCGGCGGGCCGATGCTATCGAAAATGGCGTCTCAGGGCACCGAAGGCCGCTTCGTCTTCCCGCGGCCGATGACCGATCGTCCGGGGCTCGATTTCAGCTTCTCCGGCCTGAAAACCTTCGCCGCCAATACCATTCGTAACAACGGCGACGATGAGCAAACCCGTGCCGATATCGCCCGCGCATTTGAGGATGCGGTTGTCGATACGCTGATGATTAAATGCCGCCGCGCGCTGGAGCAAACCGGCTTTAAGCGTCTGGTGATGGCGGGGGGCGTGAGCGCTAACCGTACGCTGCGCGCGAAGCTGGCGGAAATGATGAGCAAACGCGGCGGCGAAGTGTTTTATGCCCGTCCTGAGTTCTGTACCGATAACGGCGCGATGATCGCTTACGCCGGGATGGTCCGCCTGCAGGGCGGTGCTAATGCCGGCCTCGGCGTCACCGTGCGGCCGCGCTGGCCGTTGGCGGAACTGCCGGCCGCCTGATAAGCCTGTTACAAACAAAAGCCGCCCATCGAGGCGGCTTTTTTACGCGTGGATTAAGGCTGCTGATAATCCTCGGCGTCGATGTCGTAGCCCGACGGCTCCCAGCGGATAGCCAACAGCGACAATAGCCCAATCAGCGGCGCCGCGGCGATGATCCAGAAGACGCGGGTATCCAGCGCGGCGACCAGCAGCGGGAAGAGGAATAAAGAAAGCGTCGAGCTTCCGCGCATGAGCGTCTGGTTGAGCCCGACGCCAACGCCGCGCAACGATGTCGGATAGCTTAACGAGGCGAAGGTCATGGTGTGCGCGCCGGGGCCGAATCCCTGGCCGAAAAGGAACAGTGCCAGCATCGCCACGGCAGCGACGCCTTCACCTGCGCCATCAGGGCGGCCAATCAGCGCCAGGCCGAGCAGCGCCGTCAGCTGGCAGCCATAACCCGCCAGCGACATCCGCCACGCCCCGAAGCGCGGTACCAGGCGTACCGCCAGTATCCCTCCCACGAAAGCGAACAGCAGATTCAGCGCCAGCGAAATCAAAATCGTCGTCAGCATCGATTGCACGAAGAAGCTGGAGATGATCACCGGCAGACCGAACGCGACGGCGTTATAGGCAAACGAGGAAACCACTGACAGCAGGGTAGAGAGCGTCGTGCGGCGCAGGTAGACGCCGCGGAACAGGCGCAGATAGTTACTCCATTGGGCGCTACGAACTTTGGGCGCCGGTTTTTCCAGCGCGTCCTGGGCAACGTGTGCATTGATGTTGTACGCCTGGCGTAGAATAGAAGCAGCTTCACGCAGGTTACCCTGGTTGGCGGCCCACACCGGCGATTCGCTCATGTAGCGGCTGCGGATGGCGATAATCACCAGCGCCGGGATGGCGCCAAAACCAAGAATAATCCGCCAAAGCCAGTCGCTATGGCTTTCCGGCAGGACGGCATAAAAAAAGAGTACCAGCAGATATGAAATGCTGATCGCCGCGTACCACGTTGGGCACCACATCGCCACGCTGGCCGCCTTGTTACCGGGACCTTTGAGCCTCGCGAATTCGCTGAGAAACGCCATCGCCACCGGCAGGTCGATCCCGACGCCCAGCCCCATCACGAAGCGTGCGCCGGTAAGGACGTATTCATTCGGCGCCAGCGCGCAGGCGATGGCCGCTACCACGAAGAACAGCATATCCGCCATAAACACGCGGTAGCGGCCAATTTTGTCGGTCAGATAACCGCCAAGCAGCGCGCCAACGATAGCGCCGAAGGTGATGGCCGAGGCGACCATCCCGGTACCGGCAGGGGTCAGGTTGAATTCCCGGGTGATATCTTTCAGGCCGAAGGCCAGCGAGCCAAGATCGTAGGCATCAAGGAAAATACCGCCGAGGGCGATTCCCATGACGATACGCGCGTTATTGCGCCCGCTGCTGCCTTCGTTTATGAGGCGCGAGACGTCCGCCGCGCTGCCGATCCATTTTACTTCCCCGCCGGGCGACGCAGAGGTTGCCGCAGGCGTCGCGTTAATTACATCAGTCATGGTGTTGTGCTTTTTTCTCTTATAAAGAGTTTCAGAGTAAACAGCGATGCGGGGACGAAAAAATCATTTTTGGTTATAACTCATAACTAAGTTATTGTAGTGAAAGGATTATCTTTGGTTTTCTCATTTGCCGCTATGATTGGCTAAAAAAGTGGGAAATAGAATGCGTTTGTGGCGGCAAAACGGCCCGGCCCAGGCGGCCGGGCGCGGAGATTATTTCTGCTCTGGCGTTTTTTTCTTCTTCTTAAAGCGTGACCAGATTTTCGTTTCCTGACGGCGCCACAGACGCTGGATATTGTCGTGATGGCGTAGCAGGATCAGGCAGGAGAGCATGGAGACCGGGAAAGTATACTGCGGTTTGAACCACCAGACGTAGAAAGGGGCTACCAACGCGCTGACGATAGCGCCCAGCGAGGAATACCCGCTGAGCAGAATAGTCAGCAGCCAGGTACCGGCCATTACGCCGGTGAGATCCCAGCCGATGGGCGCGATAGCGCCAAATGCGGTCGCCACGCCTTTACCGCCGCGGAAATTAAAGAACACCGGCCAGATATGACCTACGCAGGCGGCGATCGCCACCAGCCCGAGCCAGAACGGCGTCAGACCGAGCGCCCAGGCGCCCCAAACCGGCAGCATCCCTTTCAGGACATCAAAAATTAATACCGTTACGGCTGCTCCCTTGCCGCCAATTCGGAGTACGTTCGTCGCCCCGGGGTTGCCGGAACCGCTATCGCGAGGGTCGGGCAAACCAGCAAGACGGCACACCAGAATGGCGCTGGAAATTGAGCCGCAGAGGTAGGCGAGGATAACTAGTCCAGGCGCGATTGCACTCATCAGCTGTTCCATTTTGAAAACGTCGTTAGAACCCCACCCATTTTCGTGTTAACAGCTTGTTGGCTTTCTCTGCGCGATAGGTTACATAGTGATGCTGCTATGTTCCCGTAATCTTGCTGCGTCGCCGCTGTCAGGGCACGTGAATTCTTTAGGGGATGTCTTTGCATCTGTGGATAATACGCATAATTCGCCGGAAGTGGTATCCGGTTTAGCCAAAAAGCAGGCAGGTCGTGATGGATATTGTATTTATAGAGCAACTTTCGGTAATCACCACTATCGGTGTTTACGACTGGGAACAGACCATCGAACAGAAATTAGTGTTCGATATCGAAATGGCGTGGGATAACCGCAAAGCGGCCGCCAGCGACGATGTGAGCGATTGCCTGAGCTATGCTGATATCAGCGAACTGGTTATCAACCACGTTGAGGGCGGGCGTTTTGCGCTGGTCGAACGGGTGGCGGAAGAGATAGCCGATCTACTGCTGCAAAAATTCAATTCTCCGTGGGTGCGGATTAAAGTCAGCAAGCCTGGTGCGGTGGCCCGTGCGGCCAACGTTGGCGTGATCATTGAACGTGGCAGTAATCTGAAACAAAACGTTTCTCGTCATAATGTTTAAACAAATTTGTTTTATACCGGTCTTAGTGCCTGGATTTTAATTTTACTTTTTATTTTAAGGGTTTATTGAATGGGCGATTTACACTCGCTGCTGATAGCGGCAATTTTGGGTGTGGTTGAAGGGTTGACGGAGTTTTTACCGGTTTCCAGTACGGGACATATGATTATCGTTGGCCATCTCCTTGGTTTTGAAGGGGATACCGCCAATACTTTTGAAGTCGTGATTCAACTAGGTTCTATTCTCGCCGTCGTCGTGGTGTTCTGGCGTCGACTGTTTGGCCTGATTGGCATTCATTTTGGCCGTCCTCTGCAGCATGAGGGCGTAAGCCAGGGGCGCTTGTCGCTGATTCATATCCTGTTAGGCATGATCCCGGCGGTGGCGCTGGGGCTGGTGTTTCATGACCTGATTAAATCGCTGTTTAACCCGGTTAACGTGATGTACGCGCTGATTGTCGGCGGCTTCCTGCTGATCGCGGCGGAGCTATTTAAACCGAAAGAGCCGCGCGCGGTGGGCATTGATGATATGACCTATCGTCAGGCGTTTGCCATCGGTTGCTTCCAGTGTCTGGCGCTGTGGCCGGGCTTCTCTCGCTCCGGGGCGACCATTTCCGGCGGCATGCTGATGGGCGTTAGCCGCTATGCGGCATCCGAGTTCTCATTCCTGCTGGCGGTACCGATGATGATGGGCGCCACCGTGCTGGACGTCTACAAGAGCATCGGCTTCCTTAATACCGGGGATATTCCGATGTTCGCCGTCGGTTTTATCATGGCGTTCATCGTGGCGCTGATTGCGATTAAAACCTTCCTGCAGCTGATTAAACGTATTTCGTTTATTCCGTTTGCAATCTACCGCTTTATCGTCGCGGCAGCCGTCTACGTGGTCTTCTTCTAAGGCCCTGGCCCTCAGCCTTGCGGCTGGGGGCAACGTTGTTCTTTCCACTGCCCCACGGCCGCAATTCTGCGCCGCGTCAGCTCTTCGCGAATCTCCGGTCCTTTGAAACCTTCCGCTACCACCTCTTTAGTAGAGACCGACTGCGCCACTTCCCAGGCTTCAAGCAGCAGGCGCCCCTGCGGATAATCGCAGGATTCAAAACCGGTACGCCCGCGCACGTCGGCCTCGCTGGTGAGGGCGATTTGCTGCACGCGCTGCGGCTTGCGCCAGGCATCGATGCTATCAAACAGCTTCACGATGGTTTTTGGCTGCAGAATCGGCAGGGTGTGGATCAGATCGTGGAATTCGGCGACCAGTCTGGCCAGATCGCGAATATCGTTCGGCACCCGCAGGCGCTGGCAAATCTGTTCCACCAGTTTTACCCCCGCCGGGCCGTGGCCATGGTGGCGCGGCCAGAACTCTTTGGGCGTTAAGCCCTTGCCAAGATCGTGGCACAGGGTGGCGAAACGGACGTCGATGGCCGGCGATAGCATCGCCGCCATGGTGAGCGTCATCAGGGTGTGAACGCCGGTGTCGATTTCCGGATGCCATTTGGCCGGCGCGGGGACACCGTACAGGGCGTCGATTTCCGGGAACAGAACCTTCAGCGCGTGGCAGTCGCGCAGGGTCTGGAAAAAGACCTGCGGATTACGCGTGCCAAGCGCGTTTTCCGTCTCTTTCCATACCCGCTCCGCGGTCAAATGCGCCAGTTCGCCGGCGTCCGCCATCGCGCGCATCAGCGCCATGGTTTCATCGGCAATGCGAAAACCGAGATGGGCATAACGTGCGGCAAAACGCGCGACGCGCAGTACGCGTAGCGGATCTTCGCTAAAGGCCGGGGAGACGTGGCGCAGCAGGCGCTGGCGTAAATCGGCCTGGCCGCCATAGGGATCGTAAATCTGACCGTCAGTGTCCTGAGCCAGCGCGTTAATGGTGAGATCGCGGCGCAGTAGATCTTGCTCAAGGGTGACGTCAGCGGCGGCATAACAGGTGAAACCGGTATAGCCGGAACCGGATTTACGTTCGGTACGCGCGAGGGCGTACTCTTCACGGCTTTGCGGGTGAAGAAACACGGGAAAATCGCGGCCTACCTGCTGGTAGCCCGCGTCGAGCAACTGCTGGGGCGTGGCGCCAACCACCACCCAGTCTCTGTCTTTGACCGGTAGTCCTAATAACGCATCTCGTACCGCACCACCGACCAAATAAATCTTCACGCCTGTTTCTCCCGCATCGACTTTTCGCAAGATGATACGTAAGTCTGGCAGAGAAGACGAATTAGTTCATCCACCGGTCTTTACGCTTGCGGCTCGGTACCAGATGCGGCAGCACCAGACCAAGGATCAGACCGACGCCAAGCACGCCGCCGCCGTACATAAACCACTGCATGATAATGGTGCGCTGTTTATCATCAAGCTGCAGATTCGCCGCGTTCACCTTTTTCTGAGCGACAACCAGCTCGTTTTTCAGCTTTTGGTTCTCTTCTTTCAGGGCATTGATCGCGCCATCGCTACCGGCGACTTTTTTCTGCATGTCGGCGGTACGCTGGTTCCAGGTGGCGTCAATATTGTTCAGCTTGTCGGTCAGCGTTTTGACCTGATTTTCCAGATCCGGCACGCGAATGCGCAGGCTGGGCTCGTTGCTCAGCTCTTTCAGCGGGATCCAGGCGGTACGGCCGTTGCTATCGCGTACCTGCGCGTAATTCGTGCTGTCGTTGGTTTGCAGAACGTCGACGGCTTCGCCGGCGTTAATGGTGCCGACCAGACGATAGTTATCGCCAGGACCGCTGCGAACCCAGGTGCTCAGCTCATCGGAAACGTAGCGCTTTTCTTCTGCGTGAACCGCCGTAGCGGCGCTAAGCGCTAGCAATGTAAAGGTAATAAGGCGTAATTTTGGCATCAGGTCATCGTTTGGTCATAAAAAGTTGAACGATAGTAGTGGCATCGCCAGAGCGACGCAAAGTTTTCCGCCACAATCGGAATCATCCAAATGCAGCTGGCAAATGCGCATTGCATGGCGATTCGCCGCAAAATACTATTTACTGACAAAAAATATCGTCATTAGTTCGCCGCATTTTCCCGGCGACGCTTATCAGGTGGAAGAATTCAGCCATGGCTCAAGAAATCGAACTGAAGTTTATCGTTGCCCACGACGGCGTTGAGGCGCTGCGCCAGCATCTCAATTCGCTGGATGCGCAGCACACGCCGGCAGGCCAACTGCTGAATATTTACTACGAAACCGCCGATAACTGGCTGCGTCGGCACGACATGGGGCTGCGGATCCGCGGCGATCGGGAGCGCTATGAAATGACGCTGAAAATTGCCGGTCGGGTGGTGGGCGGCCTGCATCAGCGTCCGGAATACAATATTCCGCTGGAAAAAGCAGAGCTGGCGCTGGATAAACTGCCGGCTGAGGTCTGGCCGCAGGGGCAGTTGCCGGCAGAACTGGCGCAAAATGTGCAGCCGCTGTTCAGCACTGATTTCCTCCGTGAAAAATGGGTGGTGAAAGAGGGCGACAGCCAGATTGAGATAGCCCTCGATCTTGGCGAAGTGAAAGCCGGTGAGCATCAGGAAGCCATTTGCGAACTGGAGCTTGAGTTGTTGAGCGGCGATACCGCCGACATTCTGGCGCTGGCGCGGCGTTTACTGGCAACCGGCGTATTGCGCCAGGGCAGCCTGAGTAAAGCGGCGCGCGGCTATCAGTTGGCGCAGAGCAACGAAGCGCGTCCGGTTAAACCGTTAACGGTAGTAGGCGTGGCGGCGAAAGCCAGCGTCGAGCAGGGGCTGGAAGCGGCGCTGGAAAGCGCGCTGGCGCACTGGCTCTATCATGATGAAGTCTGGAACCAGGGCAACGCGGCAGCTAAGCGTGAAATCCAGCGGGCGATGGCTCGCGTACGCCATGCGCTGGTGTTGTTTGGCGGCATTGTGCCGCGAAAAGCCACCGTGCTGTTACGTGAATCGCTCACTGAGGCCGAAGCGGCGCTGGACGGCGCAGAGAAGGCCGAAGCGGTGTTGTTCAACCGCGCCACGGTTGGCGCCAAATTGCTGCTGACCGAATGGCTGGTTACCCGCGGTTGGCGTTCGTTCCTCAACGAGGCGGGGCAAAAGAAAATCGCCGGTTCGTTCAAACGCTTTGCCGATATCCAGCTGTCGCGAGCGGCGGCGGAGCTGAAAAGCAACTTCCAGCAAACGCAGGACGACTATAGCGATCGGCTCACGCGTCTGGCGCGCGAGATCGACAGCATTCAATTGCTTTCCAGCGCCTATGCCGGGGTAGCCGAGGCCTGGCTGGAAAACTGGCAAGAGGTGCGCCGCGCTATCGAGAACAATGACCGCAGCGTCATCGAATATTTCCGTCGTCAGGCGCTGGCCGCGGAACCATTCTGGCTGCATAGTGGAAAACGATAATTTCAGGCCAGGGAGACCCCTATAATGGCGCTTTCTTCGCAGTTACAGCAGCACTGGCAGACGGTTGTTAACCGGCTTCCGGCAGATTTTCCCCTGCAAACGTTAAGTTCGCAGGCGCAGTCGGTGATGACGTTCAGCGAGTTCGTTGAACAGAATCTGGTCGCTCAGCCGCAGTGGCTGGCTGAACTGGAAAGCGCGCCGCCGCAGGCCGACGAATGGCGCCATTACGGCGACTGGCTGGCGGAACAGCTACAAGACGTGACTGACGAGGCCGCGCTGATGCGCGAGCTACGCCAGTTCCGCCGCCGGATGATGGTGCGTATCGCCTGGGCGCAGGCGCTGCTGCTGGTGAGCGAAGAGAGCAGTTTGCAGCAGCTCAGCGCCCTGGCGGAGACCTTAATCGTCGCCGCCCGCGACTGGCTGTACGCCGCCTGCTGCCGGGAGTGGGGGACGCCGTGCAATGCGCAGGGCGAAGCGCAGCCGCTAATGATCCTGGGCATGGGGAAACTGGGCGGCGGAGAGCTTAACTTCTCTTCCGATATCGACCTGATTTTTGCCTGGCCGGAACACGGCGCCACCCAGGGCGGACGCCGCGAGCTGGATAACGGCCAGTTCTTTACCCGTCTGGGCCAGCGGTTAATTAAAGTACTCGATCAGCCGACGCAGGATGGCTTCGTCTACCGTGTGGATATGCGTCTGCGACCATTTGGCGACAGCGGCCCGCTGGTGTTGAGCTTTGCGGCGCTGGAAGATTATTACCAGGAGCAGGGGCGCGACTGGGAGCGCTATGCGATGGTAAAGGCGCGGATCATGGGCGATAACGACGGCGTGTACGCCAATGAACTGCGCGCCATGCTGCGCCCGTTCGTCTTCCGCCGCTACATTGATTTCAGTGTCATTCAGTCCCTGCGTAACATGAAAGGGATGATTGCCCGTGAAGTGCGCCGCCGCGGCCTGACAGACAACATCAAGCTCGGCGCGGGCGGCATCCGCGAAATCGAATTTATCGTCCAGGTTTTCCAGTTGATCCGCGGCGGTCGCGAACCGGCCTTGCAGCAGCGCGCGCTGTTGCCGACGCTGACGGCGATTGACGAGCTGCATTTGCTGCCGGAAGGCGATGCCGCCCAGCTGCGCGAAGCCTATCTGTTCCTGCGCCGTCTCGAAAACCTGCTGCAGAGCATTAACGACGAACAAACCCAAACCCTGCCGCAGGATGAGCTCAACCGCGCGCGCCTGGCGTGGGGGATGCGCGTCGCCGACTGGCAGACACTCAGCGCACAGCTTGAAGAGCAGATGCGCCGCGTGCGTCGCGTCTTTAACGAACTGATTGGCGACGATGAAGCGCAATCGCCGGATGAACAGCTGGAAGAGTACTGGCGTGAACTGTGGCAGGACGCGCTGGAAGAAGACGACACTACGCCGGCGCTGGCGCACCTCGACGACAACGACCGGCGCAGCGTGCTGGCGCTGATCGCCGATTTTCGCAAAGAGCTCGACCGGCGCACCATTGGCCCGCGCGGGCGGCAGGTGCTCGACCAGCTGATGCCGCATTTGCTTAGCGAGGTTTGCTCGCGAGCGGATGCGCCGCTACCGCTGGCGCGGATCACCCCGCTGCTGACCGGTATCGTCACCCGTACCACCTATCTGGAGCTGCTCAGCGAATTCCCCGGCGCGCTAAAACACCTGATTAGCCTGTGCGCCGCTTCGCCGATGGTCGCCAGCCAGCTGGCGCGCCACCCGCTGCTGCTGGACGAACTGCTGGATCCGAACACGCTTTATCAACCGACGGCGACCGATGCGTACCGCGATGAACTGCGCCAGTATTTGCTGCGCGTGCCGGAAGAAGATGAAGAACAGCAGCTGGAAGCGCTGCGTCAGTTTAAACAGGCGCAATTGCTGCATATCGCCGCCGCCGATATTGCCGGCACGCTACCGGTGATGAAAGTGAGCGATCACTTAACCTGGCTTGCCGAGGCAATGATCGACGCGGTGGTGCAGCAGGCGTGGCTTCAGATGGTCGCCCGCTACGGTCAGCCGACTCATCTTCGCGACCGCCAGGGGCGCGGTTTTGCGGTAGTGGGTTACGGTAAACTTGGCGGTTGGGAACTGGGTTATAGTTCCGATCTCGATCTGGTCTTCCTCCACGACTGTCCGATGGAGGTGATGACCGACGGCGAGCGGGAAATCGATGGTCGCCAGTTCTATCTGCGCCTTGCCCAGCGGATCATGCATCTTTTCAGCACCCGCACCTCGTCGGGCATTTTGTATGAAGTGGACGCTCGCTTACGTCCATCCGGCGCGGCGGGCATGCTGGTGACTACCGCCGACGCCTTCGCCGATTATCAGCGCAATGAAGCCTGGACCTGGGAGCATCAGGCGCTGGTTCGCGCCCGGGTGGTGTATGGCGACCCGGCGCTGCAGGCGCGCTTCGATGCGATCCGCCGCGATATCCTGACCACTCCGCGTGAAGGCGCGACGCTGCAGACCGAAGTACGTGAGATGCGGGAAAAGATGCGCGCTCATCTCGGCAATAAGCAGCGCGATCGCTTTGATATCAAAGCCGATGCCGGCGGGATCACCGATATTGAATTTATTACCCAATATCTGGTGCTGCGCTACGCGCATGAAAAGCCAAAGCTGACGCGCTGGTCCGATAATGTGCGTATTCTGGAACTGCTGGCGCAGAACGACATCATGGATGAGGACGAGGCGCGGGCGCTTACCCATGCCTACACTACGCTACGCGATGCTTTGCACCATCTGGCGCTGCAGGAGCTGCCGGGCAACGTTGCGCCGGATGCTTTCGACGGCGAACGTCAGCAGGTGAGCGCTAGCTGGCAGAAGTGGTTGATGGCTTAACTAACAAATCGGGTGTGCTATTATCGCGCGCAAAGTTTGCATCTCGCAGGAGAGAGTAATGAAAGTAACGCTGCCAGAGTTTGAACGTGCAGGAGTGTTGGTGGTAGGCGATGTGATGCTGGACCGCTACTGGTACGGCCCCACCAGCCGTATTTCCCCGGAAGCCCCGGTGCCGGTGGTAAAGGTGGAAAATATCGAAGAACGCCCTGGCGGCGCGGCTAACGTGGCGATGAACATTGCGTCGCTCGGCGCGACTTCTCGTCTGGTCGGCCTGACCGGTATCGACGATGCCGCGCGCGCGCTTAGCAAAGCGCTGGCTGACGTAAAAGTGAAGTGTGATTTCGTGTCGGTACCGACGCATCCGACCATCACCAAGTTGCGCGTGCTGTCGCGCAACCAGCAGCTGATCCGCCTCGATTTTGAAGAGGGTTTCTCCGGGGTTGATCCACAGCCGATGCATGAACGTATTCAGCAGGCGCTGGGTTCGATCGGCGCGCTGGTGCTGTCAGACTACGCGAAAGGCGCGCTGGCCAGCGTGCAGACCATGATTAAGCTGGCGCGGGATGCCGGCGTTCCGGTGCTGATTGATCCGAAAGGCACTGAATTTGAACGCTACCGCGGGGCAACGCTGCTGACGCCGAACCTGTCTGAATTCGAAGCGGTCGCCGGAAAGTGTAAAGATGAAGCGGAAATCGTCGAACGCGGGATGAAAATCATCGCCGACTTCGAGCTTTCCGCACTGCTGGTAACGCGCTCCGAGCAGGGTATGACGCTGCTGCAGCCGGGTCGTCCGCCGCTGCATATGCCGACCCAGGCGCAGGAAGTGTATGACGTCACCGGGGCAGGCGACACGGTTATCGGCGTGCTGGCGGCGACGCTGGCGGCGGGTAACACCCTGGAAGAGGCCTGCTATTTCGCTAACGCCGCGGCCGGTGTGGTGGTCGGCAAGCTGGGGACTTCCACCGTTTCGCCAATTGAGCTGGAAAACGCGGTGCGTGGGCGTGCCGATACCGGTTTTGGCGTGATGAGCGAAGAAGAGCTGAAACAGGCGGTCGCCGCGGCGCGTAAGCGTGGCGAAAAAGTGGTGATGACCAATGGCGTGTTCGACATTCTGCACGCGGGTCACGTTTCGTATCTGGCCAATGCGCGCAAGCTGGGCGATCGTCTGATCGTCGCCGTCAACAGCGATGCCTCAACCAAACGTCTGAAAGGCGAAACCCGCCCGGTGAACCCGCTTGAACAGCGGATGATCGTGCTGGGAGCGCTGGAAGCCGTCGATTGGGTCGTGTCGTTTGAAGAAGATACGCCGCAGCGGCTGATTGCCGGGATCCTGCCGGATCTGTTGGTGAAAGGCGGTGATTACAAGCCGGAGCAGATCGCCGGCAGTGAAGAGGTATGGGCCAACGGCGGCGAAGTGCTGGTGCTCAACTTTGAAGATGGCTGCTCGACTACCAATATTATCAAGAAGATTCAGAAAGATAGCGACAAGTAATCAATACGCTTTACCGCTCTGAACGGAGCGGTCTACAACGGCCTGCGGGGATACCTTCGCGGGCCGTTTTTATTTAATCATGCGGAAAATGATTTAGCGCAATAAATAACCCGGTTAAGCGCATTTTTCGTACAAAATACGTTAAGGTAAGCGTAAATACTGAAGTGAGTAAAAGGCATATGACCAATCAGAACGCCAACGGCTGAAGGAGTATGCGGATGAACCATAACGATATGTATTCTATGAAGAACTTCGATTTTCTGGCACGTAGTTTCGCCAGGATGCACGCGCAAGGCCATTCGGTTGATCTTCAGGCTATTGTCGGCAATATGGATGAGGAACATCGTGAATGGTTTTGCCAACGCTATGAGCTTTATTGTCGTCAGGTGAATAGCCCGGCCGAGTTAGAGCACTAAGCCAAATGAAAACGGGCCATTCAGGCCCGTTTTTTTATTGCTGTTCTTCGCTCTTCGGCGTGGCTGAGCGGCTTTCCAGATCGCTAATACGCTGCTCCAGTAAAGCCAGCTTTTCGCGGGTGCGCAGTAAAACCTGAGTTTGCACGTCGAACTCTTCGCGGCTAACCAGATCCAGGCGAGTTAACTGCGATTGCAGCACCTGGCGGATTTTCTTTTCAACGTCATCTCCAAGATCGCGAAGGCCTTTCGGCATCGATTCATGGACCTGGCGGGCGATTTGTTCAATTTTTTTCGGGTCAATCATGGTGGATTCCTGCACTGATCTAGTTACCGTTCATTGTAGTGCGAACGGGAGCGCCTATAAACCACAAATGTAAGATGTATAGCGAGTAGCCATTGATGAAGATAGTTAATGGCGTTATAGTTATCTCGCTTATTCTCAGGGCGGGGCGAAATTCCCCACCGGCGGTAAATCAACCTACGCGTTGAAAGCCCGCGAGCGCTTCCTGTGAAAACGGGAAGGTCAGCAGATCCGGTGTAATTCCGGGGCCGACGGTTAAAGTCCGGATGGGAGAGAGTAACGGCTCAGTCGGATTACGATCCGCTTGCGTTGACTTTTGCCGCTAAACCGGCACTCCTAAGACTGCCCTGATTCTGGTAACCATAATTTTAATGAGGTTTTTTTACCATGAATCAGACGCTCCTTTCTTCTTTTGGTACCGCTTTTGAACGTGTGGAACACGCTTTAGACGCACTGCGCGAAGGCCGCGGTGTGATGGTGCTTGATGATGAAGACCGTGAAAACGAAGGCGATATGATTTTCGCCGCCGAAACCATGACCGTTGAGCAAATGGCGCTGACCATTCGTCACGGCAGCGGTATTGTCTGCCTGTGCCTGACCGAAGATCGCCGCAAGCAGCTTGACCTGCCGATGATGGTGGAGAACAACACCAGCGCCTACGGCACCGGTTTTACCGTGACCATTGAAGCGGCAGAAGGCGTAACCACCGGCGTATCCGCCGCTGACCGCATCACGACCGTGCGCGCCGCCATTGCCGATGGCGCGAAACCCTCCGATCTCAACCGTCCGGGCCACGTCTTCCCGCTGCGCGCGCAGCCAGGCGGCGTAATGACCCGCGGCGGCCACACTGAAGCGACCATCGACCTGGTGACCCTTGCGGGCTTTAAACCGGCAGGCGTTCTCTGTGAACTGACTAACGACGATGGCACCATGGCGCGCGCGCCGGAGTGCATCAAGTTCGCTCAGCAGCACAACATGGCCGTGGTCACCATTGAAGACCTGGTGGCTTACCGCCGCGAGCACGATCGCAAAGCCAGCTAAGTTACCGCTGTTCTGATGACAAGCCCACTTTACGGTGGGCTTTGTTGTTTCTGGGTCGAGCTAATATGCTTTCTCTGCGGGTACATGGGAGAGATTTTTCACCTTCAAATTTTCTGATGATGATCATCACGCTTATCTGAGTTTATCTGCGGCTAAAAGGGCGTAATGTGAAGGAATCAAATACTCCCTACTGAAGGATACCATCATGTCCCGTACCCGTATGCCAGCGTTGTTTTTAGGCCATGGTAGCCCGATGAACGTGCTGGAAGATAATATCTATACCCGCGCCTGGCGTCATCTCGGCGAAACGCTGCCTCGCCCAAAGGCTATCGTGGTTATTTCCGCGCACTGGTTTACTCGCGGGACGGGCGTGACGGCAATGGAAGCGCCGAAAACTATTCATGATTTTGGCGGTTTTCCGCAAGCTTTGTACGATACGCACTATCCTGCGCCGGGATCGCCGGAGCTGGCGCAGCATCTGGTTGAACTGCTGGCGCCGGTGCCCGTCGCCCTCGATAAAGAGGCATGGGGTTTTGACCACGGTTCGTGGGGAGTGCTGATAAAAATGTACCCTGATGCCGATATTCCCATGGTTCAGTTAAGTATCGATAGCACTAAGCCCGCGGCATGGCATCTGGAGATGGGGCGTAAGCTGGCGTCGCTGCGTGATGAAGGCATTATGCTGGTGGCGAGCGGCAACGTGGTACATAACCTGCGTACCGCGCGCTGGCATGGCGAAAGCACGCCGTATCCGTGGGCCCAGTCGTTTAACGACTATGTCAAAGCGAATCTGAACTGGAAAGGGCCGGTCGAAGCGCATCCGCTGGTGAATTATTTAAGCCATGAAGGTGGTTCGCTCTCTAACCCAACGGCTGAGCACTTCCTGCCGCTGCTCTATATTCTGGGAGCGTGGGATGGTGAAGAGCCGATAACGATCCCGGTCGAAGGGATGGAAATGGGGTCGCTGAGCATGCTGTCGGTGGTCGTGGGAGCCGCGTAACGGCAGCTATCGCACATGAAAAAACCCCGGCTACTCAGGTTGCCGGGGTTTGCCGTTATTCGACGAAAATGTGCGGATAGAAACGCGAAAGATCCTGGGTGATCAGCGCCCGATCTTCACGGATGCCGATCCCGGCAGGCTGGTCGTTAATAAGCCAGCTGCCAATCAGCGTATAGCTATCGCCAAATTTCGGCAGCGGATAAAACTCCTGCACGATGGTGCCTTCTTCCCCGTACGGACCTTCCACCGCCTCCACCACTTTGCCATTTTCAACGATCGACACGTTGGCGCCTTCGCGGGAAAAGATCGGCTTAATGACGTACTTCTCAAGCTGCGGATGGTTATCTTCGCTGAAGTAAGCCGCCAACAGGTTAGGGTGGTTGGGGAACATTTCCCACAGCATCGGCAGCAGCGCCTTGTTGGAGATAATGCTCTTCCATGCAGGCTCCAGCCAGCGTACGCCGGCGTCTTCCAGCTTGGTGGAGAACATCTCGCGCAGCATAAATTCCCACGGATAGAGCTTGAACAGATTACCGATGACCTGATCCTGTAAATCGGTAAACTGACCTTTTTCGCCAAGACCGATATCTTCGATATACAGGAACTCGGTGGCGACGCCCGCTTCTGCCGCGCAGTCCTGCAGATACTGTACGGTGCCGCGGTCTTCAACGGTATCGCGGCAGCAGGCCATATGCAGCAGCTGGAAGCCAAATTGTTCACGCAGCTCGCCGAAGCGTTCAATCAGCTTTTCCTGCAGGCTGTTGAACTGATCGCTGTCGGCAGGCAGATTACCGGCGTTAAGCTGATCTTCCAGCCAGATCCATTGAAAGAACGCTGCTTCATATAGCGAGGTTGGCGTATCCGCATTGTTTTCCAGCAGCTTCGGTTCGCCCACGCCATCCCAGGCCAGATCCAGACGCGAGTACAGCGACGGCTGGTTGGTTTTCCACGACTGACGCACAAAGCCCCAGGTGTGCTTAGGGATGCGGAATTTGGTCATCAGCTCGTCGCTGGCGATCACTTTCTCAACGACCTGTAAACACATTTGATGCAGCTCGGCGGTGACCGCTTCGAGCTTTTCAACCTGCGCCAGCGTCAGCTTGTAGTAGGCCTCTTCGCTCCAGTATGGCTCGCCGTACATGGTGTGAAAGTTGAAGCCATACTCGGTCGCTTTCTCGCGCCAGTCCGGGCGCTCGGTAATGCTGATTCTTTCCATGCCGCTTAACCGCCCATCGAGCGTGAAGAGGAGCTGGAGCCCGCGGCGCTACGCTGCATCGTCGATTGCTTAGCGACGGATTCGCCGAAACCGCCGCGGGTGACGGTCGTGGTGGTTGCCGGTTTCGGCGCCATCGCGGTTTTCGGCACGTTCATGGTACGGCCCGGTTGCGCCGCGCCATAGCTCTTACCGCTGGCATCGGTGTACTGGCCGTAGGCCGGGCTGGCCGGGTTCTTCGAGCTAAACAGCGGCTGCTGCGCGGCCATGCCGCCGCCCATCAGACGACCCATCATGTAGCCGGCCATCAGTGGCATCCAGAAGCTGCCGCTGCTTTGCGCCTGCGCCTGGTTTTCCGGGGCGACGCCCGCCTGAGCCGGCGCCTGCTGGCATTGGCCTTCGCCGAACTCGGCGACGCAGTCTTCACGGCTGGCGTATTTCGGCGCGGTGCGCGCGGCTTCTTTCACCGCGTTATTGTAGGCGGTGGTGCACTCTGCGGCTTTGCTTGGGTTAGCCGCGGAGCAGTCATCGGCGTTCTGATACAGAGAAACCGTCTCGTCAGTTTTTTCGCAACCGGCGAGCATAAAGACGGCGGTGACGGCAAGGGCGACCGGCGTCAGGTGGCGAGCGCTCCAGCTTTTGCGGAACGACGCATGATTAATATTTTTTGTCCGTTTCATATTTGTCTTCCAGGACCCAGTGGTAGTGCGTTTGTCAACGCTCAGGATAGAGTATGAGTGGTGGAAAATGAAGCGAAAGAGGGGAAAAGCGGAGGTCTTTACGTTGCCTTACGTTTAACGCCCCGCCTGACCCGAAGGCCAGACGAGGCGTCATCGCGTTCAACGATTAGTGGCTAAACGGATTAGAACCGCTGGTCTTCGTCGTACGGGCGGCAGCCGGCTGTGCGGAAGCGGTGTTCGCATAACCGTCAGCGGCGGCGTCCTGCTGCGGATTTTCCGGCGCGACGCTGTCCGGTGAAGTCGGAATCGCTTTACCCAGCGTGTTGTTCAGCGCGATCAGATCCTGCTCGTTCAGCGTGCCGAGAGCGGACTTGATGTTCAGCTCGTTGATCAGGTAGTTATAACGGGCGTTGGAGAGCTGCTGCTTGGCGTTGTACAGCGTGGTGGTCGCATCCAACACGTCAACGATGGTACGCGTACCCACCGAATAACCCGCTTCCATCGCATCCAGGGAGCTCTGCGCAGAGACAACGGCCTGTTTGTAGGCATTGATGCTGCTGATGGAGGCATTCACGTTGTTAAACGACGAACGCACGGTCTGCACCACGCTGCGGTGCGCGCTTTCCAGCTGCTCGCTGGCGCCGACGAAGTTGTACTGCGCCTGTTTCACCTGCGAGTTAACCATCCCGCCCTGATACAGCGGCAGGGAGAAGCTCAGGCCGACTTTGTTTTGCCCGACATCGGCGTCCTGGGAAATGTTTTTGGAACCGCTGTAACGGTTATTAGAGACGCCGGTAGAAGCATTCAAATCAAGAGTAGGTAAATGACCATCCTGCGCCTGGCGAATCTGCTCACGCGCCAGATCCTGGTTCAGACGCGCCTGCAGCAGCGACAGGTTGCGGTTTTCCGCTTCCTTCAGCAGCGCGTTCACCGCCTGCGGTTTGCTGGTTTTGAAGCCGTTAACGTTCAGCGACGCCAGCTCCGGGTAGTAGTTGCCGGTGACCTGACGAAGCTCTTCAACGGCGTTGTCGAGGTCGTTACGCGCGGTCACTTCATTTGCCAGCACGGCGTCGTATTGCGAGCGGGCGTTTTGTACGTCGGTGATGGCAACCAGGCCCACGTTAAAGCGCTGGGTGGTTTGGTCCAACTGACGATAGATGGCCTGTTTCTGTGCTTCGGTATAGGAGAGCGTATCGATAGCGGCCAGGACTTTAAAGTAAGCCGTCGCGGTATTCAGAATCAGCGTTTGCTGGTCAGTCTGATAGGTGACATCCTGAATGCCCGCCGCTTTTTCCTGCAGGGTCAACGCGCGCCATTTCGACATATCGAACAGGGTTTGCGTTAACTGCAATGAACCGCTGGTGACGTTGGAGTTCTGGTTTTTGTAATCACGGAACCCGCTGGTATAGGTATAATCCGCGCCCAGACCGAGTTGCGGCAGTAATGGGCTTCGCGCTTCGTTGATCTTTTCGAATGCAGCATCGCGATCGGCTGCCGATTTACGCAGGTCAGGGTTGCTAATACGCGCCTGCTGATAAACCTGCAACAGGTTCTCTGCCTGGCTCATGGCGCTGAAGCCAGTCAGGCCCAGGCCGATAAGGATGGGAAAAAGTTTCTTCATTTGCATTCCTTGTTGTGAAGCATTTAGCGCTACTCAAATTCTAAAAATAATCGCTGATTGTATCGACTCTGTCGCCGTAAAAAGTTGGCGTTACGTGCCATAGGGCGGTAATTTGCACCAATCTAACATACGGGCTGTAAAACGGTAGCCAAACGGCCTATAAATCCCTACTTTCGGATGAGCAGGACACAGACAATGAGCAAACCTAATCAGCAGGGAATTACCTTCTCTAAAAACGATGTAGAAATTATTGCACGGGAAACGCTCTATCGCGGTTTTTTTTCGCTCGATTTGTATCGTTTTCGCCATCGCCTGTTTAACGGCGGGATGAGCGGTGAGG
Source organism: Klebsiella sp. JN_Kp122 (assembly GCF_040062085.1). NCBI lineage: Bacteria > Pseudomonadati > Pseudomonadota > Gammaproteobacteria > Enterobacterales > Enterobacteriaceae > Klebsiella > Klebsiella sp. JN_Kp122. The sequence goes on along the minus strand of NZ_JBEAHW010000046.1, from coordinate 116,487 downwards.
TTACCCGCGAAATTTTTGAGCGCGGGCACGCCGCCGTCTTGCTACCCTTTGACCCGGTACGCGATGAAGTTGTGCTGGTCGAGCAGATCCGCATTGCCGCCTATGATACCAGCGAGAGCCCGTGGCTGCTGGAAATGGTCGCCGGGATGATAGAAGAAGGCGAAACGGTAGAAGATGTCGCCCGCCGGGAAGCGCTGGAAGAGGCCGGGCTTGAAGTTGGGCGCACCAAACCAATATTAAGCTATCTGGCAAGCCCAGGCGGCACCAGCGAGCGGTTATCGATCCTGGTGGGCGAAGTTGATGCATCGACGGCAAAAGGCATTCACGGCCTGGCCGAAGAAAACGAGGATATTCGGGTGCATGTGGTGAGCCGGGAACAGGCTTACCAGTGGGTAGAAGAGGGGAAAATCGACAACGCGGCTTCTGTCATCGCCCTGCAATGGCTGCAGCTGCATTATCATAGCTTACGAAACGAGTGGAAATAATATGAAGCGTTATACACCTGACTTCCCGGAAATGATGCGCCTGTGCGAAACCAATTTCGCCCAGCTGCGCCGCCTGTTGCCTCGCACTGAGGCGGTCGGCGATATGGCGAACTATCAGGTGGGGGCGGCGCAATATCGATTAACGGTGGTCGAATCGACCCGCTACACTACATTAGTGACAATAGAACAGACTATGCCTGCGGTGAGCTACTGGAGCCTGCCGTCAATGACGGTGCGCCTGTATCACGACGCCATGGTGGCTGAAGTGTGTTCAAGTCAGCAGATTTTTCGCTTCAAAGCGAGATATGATTACCCTAATAAAAAGTTGCATCAACGCGACGAAAAGCATCAAATTAATCAGTTTCTGGCCGACTGGCTGCGTTACTGTTTAGCACATGGAGCGATGGCGATTCCGGTTTGTTAGCGTCGTGAAACCTAAGGACACCATTTGGAAAGCCTGTTAAACCTACCTCTGGCTGGTGAGGCCAGAGTCAGGATATTACAAATTACTGATACTCACCTGTTTGCTGAAAAACATGAAACGCTGTTGGGTATCAATACCTGGGAAAGTTATCAGGCTGTATTGGATGCGATACATGCCTCACAGCGTGAATGCGACCTGATTGTAGCAACAGGCGATCTGGCGCAAGACCACTCTGCCGCGGCCTATCAGCATTTCGCTGAAGGCATCGCGAGCTTTGCCGCACCCTGCGTCTGGCTGCCGGGAAACCATGATTTCCAACCGGCGATGTACAGCACGCTGCACGATGCCGGCATCTCTCCCGCAAAACGCGTCCTGTTGGGCGATCATTGGCAAATCCTGCTGCTGGACAGCCAGGTCTTTGGCGTGCCTCACGGCGAGCTGAGCGATTTCCAACTGGAGTGGCTTGAGCATCAATTGAATGCGGAACCTGAGCGCTACACGCTGCTGTTACTGCATCATCATCCGCTGCCGGCGGGCTGCAGCTGGCTCGATCAGCATAGCCTGCGCAACGCCGGGGCGTTAGACCACATCCTGAGCAACTATCCGCGGGTTAAGCACCTGCTATGCGGCCATATTCACCAGGAGCTGGATCTCGACTGGAACGGGCGGCGGATGATGGCGACGCCATCGACCTGCGTGCAGTTTAAACCGCATTGCGCTAATTTCACCCTCGATACCGTCTCTCCAGGCTGGCGCTGGCTTGAACTGCATCCTGATGGCGTGTTGACGACTGAAGTCTGTCGTCTCAGCGGCGCCGAGTTTCACCCGGATATCGCTTCAGAAGGATACTGATGTCTACTCTTCTTTATCTGCACGGATTTAACAGCTCGCCGCGCTCGGCAAAAGCGACGGCGCTGAAAACGTGGCTGGCGCAGTACCACCCGGAAATTAACATGGTGGTGCCGGAACTGCCTGCTTTCCCGGCGCAGGCGGCAGAGATGCTGGAAGCCATCGTGCTGGAGCACGGCGGCGAGCCGTTAGGCGTGGTGGGGTCGTCGTTGGGCGGCTACTACGCCACCTGGCTGTCGCAATGTTTTATGCTGCCGGCGGTGGTGATTAACCCGGCGGTGCGGCCATTTGAACTGCTGAACAATTTTCTTGGCCCCAATGAGAATCCGTACACCGGGCAGCAATATGTGCTAGAGTCTCGCCATATTTACGATCTTAAAGTCATGCATATCGACCCGCTGGAAGCGCCTGACCTTATCTGGTTATTGCAGCAAACGGGCGATGAAGTGCTTGATTACCGCCAGGCTGTTGACTACTTCGCCTCCTGCCGTCAAACGGTCGAGGAGGGCGGTAATCACGCATTTGTTGGCTTTGAAGATCATTTCACCCAGATTATCGATTTTCTGGGCCTGCGCTAAGCGGTTCAGAACGACCTACGAATACACACCATGACGCAATCTTCATATAACGCTGATGCCATTGAGGTACTCACCGGGCTTGAGCCGGTTCGCCGCCGCCCGGGAATGTACACCGACACAACCCGTCCTAACCATCTTGGTCAGGAAGTTATTGATAACAGTGTGGATGAAGCACTGGCCGGCCACGCCAAACGCGTGGAGGTCATCCTCCATGCCGATCAATCGTTGGAGGTTATCGACGACGGGCGCGGGATGCCGGTTGATATCCACCCGGAAGAAGGGGTTCCGGCGGTTGAGCTGATCCTTTGTCGGCTGCACGCGGGCGGTAAGTTTTCCAACAAAAACTACCAGTTCTCCGGCGGCCTGCATGGGGTGGGGATTTCTGTCGTCAACGCCTTGTCTAAGCGCGTGGAAGTCAACGTGCGCCGCGATGGTCAGGTCTACAGCATCGCCTTTGAGAACGGGGAAAAAGTTGAAGACCTGCGCGTCACCGGCACCTGCGGTAAACGCAACACCGGGACCAGCGTCCATTTCTGGCCTGACGAAAGCTTCTTCGATAGCCCGCGTTTCTCCGTCTCGCGGCTAACTCACCTGTTAAAAGCGAAAGCGGTGCTGTGCCCGGGCGTGGAAATTGTGTTCCGCGACCAGGTGAACAACAGCGAGCAGCGCTGGTGCTATGCGGACGGCCTTAATGATTATCTGTGCGAGGCGGTCAACGGCCTGCCGCTGCTGCCGGAAAAACCGTTTGTCGGCAACTTCTCCGGTGAAACGGAAGCGGTGGATTGGGCGCTGCTGTGGCTGCCGGAAGGCGGCGAACTGCTGACCGAAAGCTACGTGAACCTGATCCCGACTATGCAGGGCGGTACGCACGTTAACGGTCTGCGTCAGGGGTTGCTCGACGCGATGCGCGAGTTTTGCGAATACCGCAATATTCTGCCGCGTGGCGTGAAGCTGTCGGCGGAAGATATCTGGGATCGCTGCGCGTACGTACTGTCGGTGAAGATGCAGGATCCGCAGTTCGCCGGGCAGACGAAAGAACGTCTGTCGTCGCGCCAGTGCGCGGCATTCGTCTCCGGGGTGGTTAAAGACGCCTTCAGCCTGTGGCTGAATCAGAACGTACAGGCGGCGGAGCTGCTGGCGGAAATGGCCATTTCCAGCGCCCAGCGTCGCCTGCGCGCCGCCAAGAAAGTGGTGCGCAAAAAGCTCACCAGCGGCCCGGCGCTGCCGGGTAAGCTGGCGGACTGCACCGCGCAGGACCTGAACCGCACCGAACTGTTCCTCGTCGAAGGGGACTCGGCGGGCGGTTCGGCGAAACAGGCGCGCGACCGTGAATATCAGGCGATTATGCCGCTGAAAGGCAAGATCCTGAACACCTGGGAAGTCTCTTCCGATGAAGTGCTCGCTTCGCAAGAAGTGCACGACATTTCGGTGGCGATTGGTATCGACCCGGATAGCGATGACTTAAGCCAGCTGCGTTACGGTAAAATCTGTATTCTCGCCGATGCCGACTCGGATGGTCTGCACATCGCTACCCTGCTGTGCGCGCTGTTCGTGAAGCATTTCCGTACCCTGGTGAAAGAGGGTCACGTGTACGTCGCGCTGCCGCCGCTGTATCGTATCGACCTGGGTAAAGAGGTTTACTACGCGCTGACGGAAGAAGAAAAAGCCGGCGTGCTGGAGCAGTTGAAGCGTAAGAAGGGTAAGCCGAACGTACAGCGCTTTAAAGGGCTGGGCGAGATGAACCCGATGCAGCTACGTGAAACCACGCTCGACCCGAACACCCGCCGCCTGGTGCAGCTCATCATCACCGATGAAGACGAGCAGCAAACGACCGCGGTGATGGATATGCTGTTGGCCAAGAAGCGTTCTGAAGACCGCCGCAACTGGCTGCAGGAAAAAGGCGATATGGCGGATCTCGAAGCCTAAGCCGACGTCAGCCGCCAGATGCGAAAAAGGGAGCCTCAGGCTCCCTTTTTACTTCTTACTTCTGTCGGGCTTATACGCCAGCCTGCAAAATGCGGATACTGGTTTCCAGCACGTCGCCTTTTACCGCTTCGGCGTAAGCCTTCATGTGCGGCGTTTGCAGATGCGCTTCGAGATGCGCGACGCTTTCCCACTGCTCGACCATTACGATCGAATCCGGGGCGGAGGTCTGGAAACTCACGCCGGCGGCGTGGTCAACCAGCGGCGCGTAGCCGTGGCAGCCTTCTTCCTGCAGTACCACAGGGACAATTTTAGCGAACTGATCCAGTACCGCCTGACGGTGGTGTTGGCCCGGACGAGTACGAATTTCGGCAATCACTGTTAACATGGTTAACTCAACTCCTTCTGTGTGTAGGCTTCTAGTTAACCAAAAATCTCGGCCAGATGCTTGCGATATTCTGCGATGACGTGTGGAACGTCAGGCATTTTAATTACGTCGTTGGCGATAAAGGTCGGCATCGCGCTCATGCCAAGGAACTGATTGGCTTTGTGAAACGGCAGGTAAACGCCATCAACGCCGACGCCGTGGAAGAACTGATCTTTATCGGTGAAGGCTTCCATTGGCGCGTTCCAGGTCAGCGACAGCATGTACTGTTTGCCCTGAATCAATCCGCCGGAGCCATATTTTTTGCTGTCATCGGAGCGGGTACGGCCATCGCTGGCGTACAGAGCGCCATGGCCTTCGGTGAAGACGTCATCCATGTACTTTTTCACGGTCCAGGGCGCGCCCATCCACCAGCCCGGCATCTGCCAGATAACCACATCGGCCCACAGGAAATTCTGCACTTCTTCTTTTACATCGTACTCGCTCTCCGCGCGGACGATTTTAACATCATGCCCGACGTCGCGCAGATAACCATCCGCGACCTCGGTCAGGGTGTCGTTCAATTGGCCATTAGAGTGAGCGAATTTTTTCGCCCCGTTGATAATCAGGATGTTGCTCATTTTTTGCCCTCAACCTATTAAATTTGTCAGCAATTTTACCCCGCGAAGCGGGGCAGTAAAATGAGCAAAATGTGCAAAGTCTTTTGCATTTTTGGCAATAATGTGGCTACCAGTAAACGCGCGCCTCGAAGCCGCCGTCGCGCGCGTTAGCAAAATCAACCCGCATGCCGTGCAGTGCGGCGATGCGGCGAACGATCGATAAGCCTAATCCGCTGCCGGGGGCATCCTGGCCCGGCGGGCGATAAAAACGCTCGCCAATGCGCGCCAGCGCTTGCGGGCTAATGCCTGGACCATTGTCGCGAACCCGGAATTCGCGGGCGGAAAGGGTGATATCCACCCGGCTACCGCGCGGGCTATAGCGCACGGCATTATCCAGCAGATTGCGTACCAGCAGGCTGAGCAGCAGCGGCTGGCCGGTGCGGACGATATTGCTGGCGTTCAGATGCAGGCGTAACTCAATGGCGGACTGCTGCGCGTGGTGATACATCTCCATTACAGCCGACTGCAACAGGTCGTCGATGGCGACCGGCTGCACGTCATCCAGTTGCGCAAGGGAATCCAGCCGCGACAGCGTAAGTAATTGATCGACCAGCCGAGTGGCGCGGTCGATGCCCTGATGTAATTGCGCCAACGCTTTATCCCGACCTTCGGGATCGTCCATTGAAAGCTGGGCGACTTCGGTTTGCACCTTCAGCGCCGCCAGCGGGCTGCGCAACTCATGGGCGGCATCAGAGGTAAAGCGACGCTCGCGTAGCATGGTTTCGTGGGTACGGCTGAATAGCTGATTCAGGGCATCGACCAGCGGGCGAACTTCTGAAGGGATTTTGTCGTCCGACAGACGTTCCGCCGAATCCGGCGCGCGCTGGCGCAGGGTTCGAGCCAGTTTCTTCAATGGCGCCAGCTCACGGCTTAATAGCACGATGAGCAGCACGAACATCAGCGGTAGCGCGACCAGCCACGGCGTGAGCTGCGAGGTAACGATATCCATCGCCATTTCCCGGCGATAATCCCACTCCTGGCCGACGGCGATACGATGGCGGCCGTCAGCGGTGGTCAGCCACAGAAAACGCCATTCGTCGTCATCGCCGCGCAGGTAGCCGTCGCTGAAGCCTTCGCGCTGCGAACCCCATTGAATATCTTCGCCGTTTTCACCATCGTTAAGCACCATTTTTCCGTCGTGGGTGAAAATAGCGAAGGCCAGCGCGTCATCATCAAGATGGCCGTGTTTAACTTTTTTCTTTTCGCGGATCTGCGCCGGCCGCGCCTGCAGCTCATCGACATTCATGGCGCTCAGGCGGCGGGCGAAGAGCAGTTGTTGGGTATCAAACAGCTTATCCAGCTTTTCGCTGGTCTGCTGCCAGGCGATCACGCTGGCAATCCCCCAGGCGGCGCTGGTGAGCAGGACAAACAGCAGCGTCAGGCGCAGGCGCAGGCTCAGACGGGCGAGTCGTTTCATGCGTCACCCAGGGTATAGCCGATGCCGTGCACGGTGCGGATAAAACCGCTGCCGAGTTTGCGCCGCAGATGATGAACGTGAACTTCCACGGCGTTGCTGGAGACCTCGTCGTCCCAGTTATAAAGCTTTTCCTCGATAAGCTTACGCGGCAATACGCGCCCCGCGTTGCGCATAAGCAGTTCCAGCAGGGCGAACTCCTTCGGCTTTAGCGCCAGGCTTTCGCCATCAAGACTGGCGGTTAAGCGGTTCGGGTCGAGGCTCACCTTGCCGTGGTGCAGCTCGCTGCTGCTCTGGCCGTGAGCGCGGCGGATCAGCGCTTCGAGACGTGCCGCCACCTCAATGAGGGCGAAGGGTTTACACAGATAGTCATCGGCGCCGAGCTGAAGCCCTTCAACCCGCTGGCTAAGCGCGTCGCGGGCGGTGAGGATCAGCACGGGTTCATTACGGCCTTTATCGCGCCATTCGCGCAGAATATCGAGGCCGTCAATGCCGGGGAGAGTAAGGTCAAGTATCGCGGCATCATAAGGGGCGCTATATAAGGCGTTTTTGCCCTCCTGGCCTGCGGTAAACCAGTCGATGCTGAAGCCCATTTTGCTCAGCCCGGCTTTGATGCCGTCACCGATCAGTTTGTCATCTTCCACCAATAATATGCGCATGTTTCCCTCCGACGATCCCGTTTCTTTGCGCAGTAAACCGCGTTGATGCAGGGGATGTACAGCATTAAAATTTCTTTTTTCCGCTTAAGAAGTCGTTAAGTTTTGTCAGGCGTAATAGGAGCCATACCAACACATAAGGGAGAATATAAAATGAAAAAAATTGCTGCGATGACCGCGATTATTGCTTTGGTTTCCATGCCGGTACTGGCCGCCGGGCAGGGTGGATTCACCGGACCGTCTACTACCACTACCTCGCAGGCCGGCGGCTTCACCGGGCCGAGCGGCGCGGTGACCACCGTGGCGAACGCCAAGTCGCTGCGCGATGACACCTGGGTGACCCTGCGTGGTAAAATCGTCGAGCGCATCTCTGATGACCTGTATAAATTCCAGGATGCCTCCGGCGTGGTGAACGTCGATATCGACCACAAGCGCTGGAACGGCGTGACCGTCGGCCCGCAGGATACGGTAGAAATTCAGGGTGAAGTCGATAAAGACTGGAACTCGGTAGAGATCGACGTGAAGCAGATCCGTAAAATCACGCCATAACGCCCGCGCCAGAGTGCGCAAGATCGGTCAGGAATCGCTATCCTCGCTCTGGCAGAGTGTGTCGCGTGGAGGAGACGATGAACGATATTAAGGACAGCCCGGCGTATGTCGGGCGTTTTCAGCGAGTCTGTTTGTACATTGAGAACCATCTTGATGAGCCGCTAACGCTGGAGGCGCTGAGCGCGATTGCGTATAGCTCGCCTTACCATTTTCACCGGCAATTTAGCGCGTATACCGGCGTTCCGCTGTACCGGTATATTCAGTGGTTACGCCTGCGGCGCGCCTGCTGGCGCCTGGCCTTCAACCCGCAGGATAAAATCATCGATATTGCCTTTGATGCCGGATTTCAAAATTCGGAGTCGTTCAGTCGCGCCTTCCGTACCGCGTTTGATCAAAGCCCGACTCAGTTCCGTCAGCGACCGGATTGGGGCGAGTGGCATCGGCGCGTACCGAAACATACGCTACAGGAGCAAACTTCGATGGACGTCAACATTATTCAATTTCCAGCCACAAGGATCGCCGTATTGCAACATCGCGGGAGCCCGGACCTGGTCAACGCCACCGCCGCGCGTTTTATCGCATGGCGCAAAACGAGCGGGCTGTCGCCAGTCGCCACCAGCGAAACCTGGGGCATTGCCTGGGACGATCCGCAAACAACGCCAGGCGACGCGTTTCGTTTTGATATCTGCGGCACCGTTGAGCGACCGATTAGCGAAAACGCGTTTGGCGTGATTAACGGCGAGATCCCGGCAGGCCGTTGCGCAGTGGCCCGCCATCACGGTTCGCTGGACACGCTGGCGCAAAGCGTCTGGTTTCTCTATCGCGACTGGCTGCCCGCCTCCGGGGAGACGCTAAGGGATTTTCCGGTGTACTTCCGCTACCTCAATTTTGTGCATGAAGTTGGCGAGCATGAACTCCGCACCGATATTTATTTACCGTTAGCCTGATTGATATCCTCATCCTCTTTAACCGATCTCACTTCCTGTGACTCAGGGCGTGAGATCGGGTATTATCGCGGGTAGTTTTGCCGCCGCAATGGCCGCGTCCCAGATTGAGGATCCACGATTAATGAGCGATATGGCAGAGCGCCTCGCGCTACATGAATTCACGGAAAATGCCTACCTGAACTACTCCATGTACGTCATCATGGACAGGGCATTACCGTTTATTGGCGATGGCTTAAAGCCGGTTCAGCGCCGCATTGTCTATGCAATGTCCGAGCTGGGCCTGAACGCCAGCGCCAAGTTCAAAAAATCCGCCCGCACCGTCGGCGACGTGTTGGGTAAATATCACCCGCACGGCGACAGCGCCTGTTATGAAGCGATGGTGCTGATGGCGCAGCCGTTCTCTTACCGCTACCCGCTGGTAGACGGGCAGGGGAACTGGGGCGCGCCGGACGATCCGAAATCTTTCGCGGCGATGCGTTACACCGAATCCCGCCTGTCGAAATACGCCGAACTGCTGCTCAGCGAACTGGGTCAGGGCACCGTCGATTGGGTGCCGAACTTTGACGGTACGCTGCAGGAGCCAAAAATGCTGCCGGCGCGTCTGCCGAACATCCTGCTGAACGGTACCACCGGCATTGCGGTCGGTATGGCTACCGATATTCCGCCGCACAACCTGCGTGAAGTGGCGCAGGCGGCGATTACGCTGCTGGAAAAACCGAAAACCACGCTCGATGAGCTGCTGGATATCGTGCAGGGGCCGGACTACCCGACCGAAGCGGAAATCATTACCCCGCGCGCGGAAATTCGCAAAATCTACCAGAACGGCCGCGGTTCGGTGCGCATGCGCGCCGTGTGGACGAAAGAAGACGGCGCGGTGGTGATTAGCGCGCTGCCGCATCAGGTGTCCGGCGCGCGCGTGCTGGAACAGATCGCCGCGCAGATGCGTAACAAAAAGCTGCCGATGGTTGATGATCTACGTGATGAATCGGATCATGAAAACCCGACCCGTCTGGTGATCGTGCCGCGTTCCAACCGCGTGGATATGGAGCAGGTGATGAACCACCTGTTCGCCACCACCGATCTGGAAAAGAGCTACCGCATCAACCTCAACATGATCGGCCTGGACAATCGTCCGGCGGTGAAAAACCTGCTTGAAATCCTGACGGAGTGGTTGACCTTCCGTCGTGATACCGTGCGTAACCGCCTGAACTACCGTCTGGAAAAAGTCCTCAAGCGCCTGCACATCCTCGAAGGTTTGCTGGTCGCGTTCCTCAACATTGATGAAGTGATTGAGATAATCCGCCACGAAGATGAACCGAAGCCGGCGCTGATTGCCCGTTTCGGCATCAGCGAAACCCAGGCGGAAGCGATTCTGGAATTAAAACTGCGTCATCTCGCCAGGCTGGAAGAGATGAAGATCCGCGGCGAGCAGAGCGAGCTGGAAAAAGAGCGCGATCAGCTGCAGGCGATTCTGGCCTCCGAACGCAAGATGAATAACCTGCTGAAGAAAGAGCTGCAGGCCGATGCCGATACCTTTGGCGACGATCGCCGTTCGCCGCTGCGCGAGCGCGAAGAAGCGAAGGCGATGAGCGAGCACGATATGCTGCCGTCCGAGCCGGTCACTATCGTTCTGTCGCAGATGGGTTGGGTGCGTAGCGCCAAAGGCCACGATATCGACGCGCAGGGACTGAGCTACAAAGCCGGTGATAGCTGGAAAGCGTCGGTGAAAGGCAAGAGCAACCAGCCGGTGGTGTTTATTGATACCACCGGGCGCAGCTACGCCATCGACCCGATTACGCTGCCTTCTGCCCGCGGCCAGGGCGAGCCGGTCACCGGTAAAGTGACGCTGCCGCCGGGCGCCAGCGTAGAACATATGCTGATGGAGTCAGACGATCAGAGGCTGCTGATGGCCTCCGATGCCGGCTACGGTTTCGTCTGTACCTTCAACGACCTGGTGGCGCGCAACCGCGCCGGTAAGGCGCTGATTACGCTGCCGGAGAACGCGCATGTGATGCCGCCGCTGGTCATTGAAGACGATGCCGATATGCTGTTGGCGATTACCCATGCCGGGCGCATGCTGATGTTCCCGGTGAGCGATCTGCCGCAGCTGTCGAAAGGCAAAGGCAACAAGATTATCAACATTCCGTCGGCGGAAGCCGCCTCCGGCCAGGATGGTCTGGCGCACCTGTTTGTCCTGCCGCCGCAGAGCACGCTAACTATCCACGTCGGCAAGCGTAAGATCAAACTGCGTCCGGAAGAGCTGCAAAAAGTCACCGGCGAGCGCGGCCGTCGCGGTTCGCTGATGCGCGGCCTGCAGAAAATCGACCGCGTGGAGATCGACTCCCCGCGCCGCGCCTCAGCTGGCGACAGCGAAGAGTAAGATCCGCATCCTTCACCCGGCTGGAGGATGCGAAAATTTGCCGCAAAATCGTTGTTTATTCAGGCATTGCGATTAACATGTCCTCCAGGGGCGGAGATTTTCCGCCCCGCGTTGAGAGGGCAGCGGTGTCCTGAGCCTGTGATTCAACGGGTATAACGCTAAGCGGTTTGGGTTTCAGAGGAAGCTATGTTATTTATTTTTCGACTAATTTTTGTTGTCATTTATTGCATCGTCGTGTGCATATTTGGCAGTCTTTACTGCTTGTTCAGCCCGCGCAACCCTAAGCACGTCGCGACGTTTGGTCATCTGTTTGGCCGCCTGTCCCCGGTATTTGGCCTGAAAGTCGAACTGCGTAAGCCTGCGGACGCGGAAAGCTACGGCAATGCGATCTACATCGCTAACCACCAGAACAACTATGATATGGTGACAGCGTCGAACATCGTGCAGCCGCCGACGGTTACCGTGGGTAAAAAAAGCCTGTTATGGATACCGTTCTTTGGCCAGCTTTACTGGCTGACGGGCAACCTGCTGATTGACCGCAATAACCGAACCAAAGCGCACGGCACTATTGCCGAAGTGGTGAATGCGTTTAAAAAGCGTAAAATTTCGTTCTGGATGTTCCCGGAAGGGACCCGCAGCCGCGGCCGCGGTCTGCTGCCCTTTAAAACCGGCGCGTTCCACGCGGCCATCGCCGCTGGCGTACCGATTATTCCAGTATGCGTGTCGAATACATCGAACAAAATTAAACTCAATCGCTGGAACAATGGTCTGGTGATTGTCGAGATGCTGCCGCCGGTCGATACAAGCCAGTTTGGTAAAGATAACGTGCGCGCGCTGGCGACACACTGCCGCGAGATGATGTCCGCTAAAATCGCCGAGCTGGATAAAGAAGTGGCCGAGCGCGAAGCGGCTGGAAAGAAATAATACAGGAAACGCCGCGAACGCGAGCGTATTGCTGGCGGGAAACGAATTCCCTTTTTGCATTGTCAGTATTTCATGGAGTTAATATGTCACTCAGTCGGCGTCAGTTTATTAAGGCTTCAGGTGTAGCGCTGTGCGCGGGCGCCGCGCCGCTGAAGGCTCATGCCGCCGGCCAGCAGCCGGTGCTCCCCATTCCGCCTCTGCTGGAATCCCGTCGCGGTCAACCGCTGTTTATGACCCTGCAACGTTCTCACTGGTCATTCACCCAGGGAACGCGCGCGCCGGTATGGGGCATCAATGGCCGCTACCTGGGGCCGACCATCCGCGTCTGGAATGGTGATGACGTCAAACTTATCTACAGTAACCGCCTGACCGAAAATGTTGCCATGACGATTCGCGGCCTGCAGGTGCCGGGGCCGCTGATTGGCGGCGCGGCGCGCATGATGTCGCCGAATGCGGATTGGGCGCCGGTATTGCCGATTCGCCAGAGTGCGGCCACTTTGTGGTATCAGGCGAATACCCCGAACCGGATGGCGAAACAGGTTTACAACGGCCTGGCGGGAATGTGGCTGGTAGAAGACGAGGTCAGCAAAAACCTGCCGATCCCGAACCACTACGGCGTTGATGACTTCCCGGTGATTATTCAGGATAAGCGGCTGGATAACTTCGGCACTCCGGAATATAGCGAACCGGGCAGCGGTGGTTTCGTGGGCGATACCCTGTTGGTCAACGGCGCGCAGGGGCCCTATGTCGAAGTCTCTCGCGGCTGGGTACGACTGCGTCTGCTGAACGCATCTAACTCGCGCCGCTATCAGCTGCAGATGAGCGATGGCCGCCTGCTGCACGTTATCTCAGGCGATCAGGGCTTCCTGCCGGCGCCGGTCTCACTTAAGCAATTGTCGCTGGCCCCCGGCGAGCGGCGTGAAATTCTGGTCGATATGACCAACGGCGATGAAGTGTCGATTACCTGCGGCGAAGCGGCGAGCATTGTCGACCGTATCCGCGGTTTCTTCGAGCCGTCGAGCATTTTGATCTCCACGCTGGTGCTGACGCTGCGTCCGACCGGGCTGCTGCCGCTGGTTACCGATAGCCTGCCGGTGCGCTTGCTGCCGACCGAGCTGCTCTCCGGTACGCCGCTGCGCAGCCGTGATATTACTCTTGGCGACGACCCAGGCATCAATGGCCAACTGTGGGATCCGCAGCGCATTGATATCACCGCTCAGCAGGGAACGTGGGAGCGCTGGACCGTGCGCGCCGACCGCCCGCAGTCGTTCCATATTGAAGGCGTGATGTTCCAGATCCGTAACGTCAACGGGACCATGCCGTTCCCGGAAGATCGGGGCTGGAAAGATACGGTGTGGATTGATGGGCAGGTGGAACTGCTGGTGTATTATAACCAGCCTTCCTGGCCGCACTTCCCGTTCCAGTACCTGAGCCAGACGCTGGAGCTCGCCGACCGCGGCTCGATTGGCCAGATCCTGGTGAATCCGGCGCCGTAATATCCGCAACCCTGGCCGCAACCCGGTCAGGGTTTGAGAAAATCCTCCTTCATTTCCACTATCATTCCGGCTTATAATCCACGCCCTTTTTGGTTATTTTTTTATCATTTTCCCCGGAAGCAATATGAGCGCAATATCCCTGATCCAGCCGGATCGTGACCTATTTTCCTGGCCGCAATACTGGGCTGCCTGTTTTGGCCCTGCGCCATTTTTACCGATGTCGCGTGAAGAGATGGATCAACTTGGCTGGGATAGCTGCGACATTATTCTGGTGACCGGCGACGCCTACGTCGACCATCCAAGTTTCGGCATGGCTATCTGCGGCCGTATGCTGGAAGCGCAGGGATTCCGCGTAGGGATCATCTCCCAGCCGGACTGGAACAGCAAAGAAGACTTCATGCGCCTGGGTAAGCCGAATCTGTTCTTCGGCGTCACTGCGGGCAATATGGACTCAATGATCAACCGCTATACCGCCGACCGTAAGCTGCGTCATGACGACGCCTATACCGCCGGCAACGTCGCGGGTAAGCGCCCGGACCGCGCGACGCTGGTTTATACCCAGCGCTGTAAAGAGGCGTGGAAAGACGTGCCGGTGATCCTCGGCGGTATTGAAGCCAGCCTGCGCCGTACCGCGCACTACGATTATTGGTCCGATACCGTACGCCGCTCGGTGCTGGTGGATTCGAAAGCCGATATGCTGATGTTCGGCAATGGCGAGCGCCCGCTGGTAGAAGTGGCGCATCGTCTGGCGATGGGCGAGGCCATCGGTGATATTCGCGATGTGCGTAATACCGCGATCATGGTAAAAGAAGCGCTGCCGGGCTGGAGCGGCGTTGACTCCACGCGTCTGGATACGCCGGGCAAAATCGACCCGATTCCGCATCCGTACGGTGAAGACCTGCCGTGCGCCGATAACAAACCCGTGCCCCCGAAAAAAGCCGAGGCCAAAGCCGTTGTCGTGCAACCGCCGCGGCCAAAACCGTGGGAAAAAACCTACGTGTTGCTGCCATCCTTCGAGAAGGTCAAAGGCGACAAAGTGCTCTATGCCCACGCGTCGCGCATTCTGCACCATGAAACCAACCCCGGCTGCGCCCGCGCGCTGATGCAAAAGCACGGCGAGCGTTATATCTGGGTTAACCCGCCGGCGATCCCGCTGTCGACTGAAGAGATGGACAGCGTCTTTGCGTTACCGTACAAGCGTGTGCCGCATCCTTCTTATGGCGATGCGCGTATTCCGGCCTACGAGATGATTCGCTTCTCCATTAACATTATGCGCGGCTGTTTCGGCGGCTGTTCTTTCTGCTCGATCACCGAACACGAAGGGCGCATCATCCAGAGCCGCTCCGAAGATTCGATCATTAATGAAATCGAAGCGATTCGCGACACGGTCCCCGGCTTTACCGGCATTATTTCCGATCTTGGCGGCCCAACCGCCAATATGTATATGCTGCGCTGCAAATCCCCGCGCGCCGAGCAGACCTGCCGTCGTCTCTCCTGCGTCTACCCGGATATCTGCCCGCACATGGACACCAACCATGAGCCGACGATTAATCTGTACCGCCGCGCTCGTGACCTGAAAGGCATTAAGAAAATCCTTATCGCATCGGGTGTGCGTTACGACATCGCCGTAGAGGATCCACGCTATATCAAAGAACTGGCGACCCACCACGTCGGTGGTTATCTGAAGATCGCTCCGGAGCATACCGAAGAGGGGCCGCTGTCGAAGATGATGAAGCCGGGCATGGGCAGCTATGACCGCTTTAAAGAATTGTTTGATACCTATTCGAAGCAGGCGGGTAAAGAACAGTACCTGATCCCGTACTTTATTTCCGCCCACCCAGGGACGCGCGATGAAGATATGGTGAACCTGGCGCTGTGGCTGAAGCGTCATCGCTTCCGTCTCGACCAGGTACAGAATTTCTACCCGTCGCCGCTGGCGAACTCAACCACCATGTATTACACCGGCAAGAACCCGCTGGGTAAAATCGGCTATAAGAGCGAAGATGTGGTGGTGCCGAAGGGCGACAAACAGCGCCGTCTGCATAAAGCGCTGCTGCGCTATCACGATCCGGCAAACTGGCCGCTGATCCGTCAGGCGCTGGAAGCGATGGGTAAAAAGCATCTGATTGGTTCACGCCGTGACTGCCTGGTGCCAGCGCCGACGCTGGACGAGATGCGTGAAGCGCGTCGCCAGAACCGTCATACCCGTCCGGCGCTGACGAAGCATACGCCGGTTGCGCATCAGCGCCAGACGCCAGTCGCCTCGGGGGCGAAAAAGCGTATCAAGCCGAAGACGGCGTCCCGCTAAGCCGCTTCCCCGGCGGTTCCGATCGCCGGGGGAAAGCCTGTCACACAAGGAGAGAGAACGATAATGACGCCGGTAATCCTGTCACGACAGCAGCTGGATAGGTTGTGGGAGATAGACCGCAGCGAAATTATCGACACCCTTTATAAGCTCGATAATGGCCGGCTTCAGGCGTACCCGCAGTATTATGATGTGCGAGGTTGGGATCCTCACGATCGCCAGGTTTATACGCCTATTCACGAGGCCTGCTACGATCGCGGCGGTATATTTTTCGCCTTTTTCGAGCAGAATAAAATTATTGCCGCGGCGGCGATGGATACTTTGCCAAGGGGTGAAAAGGGCGATCTGCGCCAACTGTTATTCTTTTATGTGGGCGCGGCGCAGCGCGGCCAGGGATGGGGGCGACGTCTGTTTGACTATGCGCTGCAGCAGCTTCCTGCTCTTGGCGCATCCGGCCTGTATATTTCGTCCATCCCCAACAAAAGCACCGTTGATTTTTATCTCTCACAGGGCTGTCGTTTAATTGATAAGCCCGACCCGGAGCTGTTTGCTCTGGAGTCTGAGGATATTCATTTAATTTGCGAAAGCCTTTAGCGCCGCGCGGCGCTAAAGGCAAAAGTTAAGGGGATTAACCGCCGAACTGATCCGGGTCGGGGCCGAGACGTTTGCCCTGGTCCAGCTTAGCGATTTCACTAAGTTCGTCTTTGTCGAGACGGAAGTCCCAGACGTCAAAGTTTTCCGCAATACGTGATGGCGTGACGGATTTCGGGATCACCACCAGTCCGCTGTCGAGATGCCAGCGAATGACGATTTGCGCTGGCGTTTTGCCGTATTTATCCGCCAGATGGTGAATAATTTTCTGATCGAAGACCCCTTTGCCGCCTTGCGCTAATGGGCTCCAGGATTCGGTCTGGATTTTGTGGGTGGCGTTCCATGCATGCAGTTGACGCTGCTGCATTAACGGGTGGAGCTCAATCTGGTTGATCACCGGAGCGACGCCGGTTTCATCAATCAGCTTTTGCAGATGTGGCACCTGGAAATTACATACCCCAATGCTTTTTGCCAGCCCTTGCTGCTGCAATTCGATCAGCGCCTGCCAGGCTTCGACGTAATGGCCTATCGCTGGCACCGGCCAGTGAATTAAATAGAGATCCACATAGTCCAGTTTCAGCTTGCTCAGGCTCTCTTTTAGCGCTTCATGCGGCCGTTTTTGATCGTCGTTCCACAGTTTGGTAGTGATGAAGAGCTCATCGCGATTGACGCCCGCGCTGCTTAACGCGTTGCCGACGCCAGCCTCATTTTGGTACGCGGCGGCGGTGTCAAAAGAACGATAACCGACTTCCAGCGCCTTATGAATGGCGG
Organism: Klebsiella sp. JN_Kp122; assembly: GCF_040062085.1. Classification (NCBI taxonomy): domain Bacteria; kingdom Pseudomonadati; phylum Pseudomonadota; class Gammaproteobacteria; order Enterobacterales; family Enterobacteriaceae; genus Klebsiella; species Klebsiella sp. JN_Kp122. The sequence continues at coordinate 99,151 of NZ_JBEAHW010000046.1, read as the reverse complement.
AGACGACTTCCTCGTTGCCTGCTTTCCACACGCCGAGACCCAACTGCGGCATCAGGTTGCCGTCGTGTAGTTTTATAACGGTTGGATGTGTCATGCCTTCCTCCTGTTAATGAACTCAGCGTGAAAAATCCGCCGAGGGGTAGCATTAAGTCTGGACGAAATAGCTAAAAACGGTAGTAAAAACACCTCTCCCCGGCGTTTGTTTAACGTAAGGAGAGGTGAATCAGGTGGGGAGAACTTAGCGGGCAGCCTCGTAAATACGGCGGCTGACGTCCAGAGTGATATCCTGATTTTCGCCAAGTTTAGTCATGCCGTGCTCTTCCAGTTTCGCCAGCAGCGCCGGGATGGAGCTACCGTCGAGACCATAATCGGAAAGGCGAGTCGGCACGCCCATCTGCTCGAAGAAACTACGGGTTGCGGCGATAGCGGCATCGATACGCTGTTCTTCGGAACCTTCGGTGATATTCCACACGCGCTCGGCGTACTGCAGCAGCTTAGCGCGCTTGGTATCGCGTTTCTCATTCCACAGCGCCGGCAGCACGATAGCCAGCGTCTGAGCGTGATCCAGGCCGTGCATCGCCGTCAGTTCGTGGCCGAGCATATGCGTCGCCCAGTCCTGAGGGACGCCTGCGCCAATGAGGCCGTTCAATGCCTGCGTCGCCGCCCACATAATATTGGCGCGCACGTTGTAGTTCTCCGGCTCCTGCAGCGCTTTCGGGCCATCTTCCACCAGCGTTAGCAGAATGCCCTCCGCGAAACGGTCCTGAATTTTGCCATCAACCGGGTAGGTCACGTACTGCTCAACGGTATGGACGAAAGCGTCAACGACGCCGTTAGCGACCTGGCGTGGCGGCAGGGTGTAGGTATAAACAGGATCGAGGATCGCAAAGACCGGCTGAACGTGTTCGGACATAAACGCGCGTTTATCGCCGGTGGTTTTACGCGAGATAACCGCGCCTTTATTTGATTCGGAACCGGTCGCCGGCAGGGTCAATACTGAGCCCATCGGAATAGCGCGGGTAATCTTGCTGCCGTAGGTTTCCAGAATTTCCCACGGATCGATGTTGGCGTCATAGTGCGCGGCCGCGGCGATAAATTTGGTGCCGTCGAGCACCGAACCGCCGCCAACCGCCAGCAGGAAGGTCACGTTCTCTTCACGAGCGATTTTCACCGCGTTCATCAGCGTTTCGTAAGACGGGTTTGGCTCAATCCCGCCAAATTCCAGCACGTCAAAGCCAGCCAGCGCGCTCAGTACCTGGTCCAGTACGCCGGTTTTCTTCACGCTACCGCCGCCGTAAGTCACCAGCACGCGAGCGCCGGCTGGGATTTGTTCGCGCAGGTCGGCGATGGCGCCTTTGCCGAACAGAATGCGGGTTGGGGTATGTAAATTGAAGTTATTCATGGCTGGTGCCCTCATAAAGATGAAACTCCCGGCAGAAAGGACGACTCTCTACCCGATGGCGGCTATTGTGTTCCTGCGACCGTTTCCTCTCAATGCACATTCCTGCCATTGTCTTGCCCATTTCTCCATTGGGCTGGAGAAAAAGAAGGAAACTACGCACAATAAGCTTGTAGAAAAGTCGTCGGAGAAGCAGCGAAAATGAACCGTGCCGAGATATGCCAGCTATTAACGGATAAAGTTAACAAGCTGAAAGATAAGCAAGAAATGCTAAGTGAACTGCTGCCGGATATCCGTCTGCTGTACGGGACGCAGCCGGGCACCCGTACGCCGGTGATGTACCAGCCGGGGATCGTTTTTCTCTTTTCCGGCCATAAAATTGGCTATATCAATGAACGAACTTTCCGTTATGACACCAACGAATATTTATTGTTAACCGTCCCGCTGCCGTTCGAATGCGAAACCTTCGCGACCCCGGAAGTGCCGCTGGCTGGAATGCGGTTGAATGTCGATATTTTGCAGTTGCAGGAGCTGCTGATGGATATCGGCGAAGATGAGCTTTTTCAGCCGTCGGTCGCCTCCAGCGGGATCAACTCGGCGGTGTTATCAGAAGAGATCCTCTGCGCGGCGGAGCGCCTGTTAGACGTGATGGAGCGGCCGCTGGACGCGCGCATTCTCGGCAAACAGATTATCCGCGAGATCCTTTATCACGTCCTGATTGGCCCCTGCGGCGGCGCGCTGCTGGCGCTTGTCAGCCGACAGACGCACTTTAGTCTGATTAGCCGCGTTTTGAAGCGTATTGAAAGCCAGTACACCGAAAACCTTAGCGTTGACCAACTGGCAGCGGAAGCGAATATGAGCGTCTCGGCGTTTCACCATAATTTTAAATCGGTCACCAGCACCTCGCCGCTGCAGTATTTGAAGACCTATCGTCTGCATAAGGCCAGAATGCTGATGATCCATGACGGCATGAAAGCCAGCGCGGCGGCGATGCGCGTCGGTTACGAAAGCGCCTCGCAGTTTAGCCGCGAGTTTAAACGCTATTTCGGTATTACGCCGGGTGAAGATGCCGCGCGTATTCGCACGATGCAGGGGATTTGATAAGGATGCGGCGCCTGTAGCCCCGGTAAACGGTAGCGCTACCGGGGATTTTGAGGCCATCCGGGGCGAGTGAATCAGGCGCTGCAGTATTTCTTCTTGATAACCACAATAACCGTACCAACGAGGCCGGTTACCAGCAGGGCGATCGGCAGCACCATCAGGCAGGTCATGACCTGGTCTTCGTGGTTTTTCACGAACGGGATCATGCTCAGCGCATAGCCAAGACCGGTGACGACACCAACCCACAGCAGGCCGCTCAGCCAGTTAAAGAACTGGAAACGACGATTCGGCAGGCCGGAAATGCCCGCCATGGTTGGCAGCAGAGTGCGGACAAACGCCAAAAAGCGCCCGGCCAGCAGCGCCAGCAGGCCGTGTTTATCAAACATGTTGGTGGCGCGCTGGTGATATTTGTGCGGCAGATGCGACAGCCAGCCTTTCACCATATTGGTATTACCCAGCCAGCGCCCCTGTAAATAGCTCAGCCAGCAGCCGAGGCTGGCGGCGGCGGTTAGGATGGCGAGAGTGGGGACAAAATCCATGACGCCTTTAGCGATTAGCGCGCCGGCGAGCAGCAACAGGCTATCGCCCGGTAAAAACGAAGCCGGCAGCAGCCCGTTTTCCAGAAACAGGGTCGCGAACATGACCAGATATACAAAACCCACAACGTGAGGGTTTGCCAATGCGGCAAAATCATGTTGCCACAGCGCGGCGACAATCTCTTGAATGACAACCATGGACTTTCCTAAGTGGTACCGTTTTTCGACTAGTGTACTCCTGAAGCGGCCCGAGCACCTTGATCTCGGGCGCAACAAAAGCGGCCGCGTTTCTGAAAGCGTCCGCTTTTGTTGCCACTTCCTGTCACTTTACACGATACGCGCGAAGCCTGCCGCTAAATCCGCCAGCAGATCGTCAACATTTTCTAAACCTATGTGCAGTCGAATAAGGGTACCGCTGAAATCCACTTCCGCCTCGGGGCGGATGGCCGCGATATGTTCCGGCTGGTTGGCGAGGATCAGCGATTCGAACCCGCCCCATGAGTAGGCCATGCTGAACAGACTGAAGTTGTCCAGATAGGCTGCCAGCTCGGCGTCGGTGAGGCGCTTATTGAGAACGAAAGAGAACAGGCCGCTGCTGCCGCTGAAGTCGCGCTTCCAGAATTCGTGGCCCTTGCTGCCCGGCAGCGCCGGATGATTGACCCGCGCCACCTGTGGGTGCTGCGCCAGCCATTCGGCGACGCGCAGACTGCTTTCGTGATGTTGGCGCAGGCGGACGCCAAGCGTGCGTAAACCGCGGCTGGTCATATAGGCGGTGTCGGCATCGACCATCTGGCCCATTAGATAGGCGTTTTCACACAGTTGCTCCCAACAGCGGGCGTTGGCCACTGCGGTGCCGATCATTCCGTCGGAGTGGCCAATTAAATATTTCGTTGCCGCCTGGATAGAGATATCGATACCAAAATCGAGCGCTTTAAACAGCACCCCTGCCGCCCAGGTGTTATCGATCATGATAATAGCTTCCGGCGCGACGCGGCGCACGGCGGCGACGATGGCCGGCACATCATGCACTTCCATGGTGATCGAGCCGGGGGATTCGAGGAACACCACTTTGGTATTGGGTTGAATCAGATTGGCGATATCCGCGCCGATGAGCGGATCGAACCAGCCGGTGGTCACCCCGAGCTTTGCGAGGATCTTAGTGCAGAAGTCCTGGCTGGGTTCATAGGCGGTGTTGGTCATTAACACGTGGTCGCCCTGTTCGACGAAGGCCAGAATCGTGTTAGCGACCGCGGCCGCGCCGCAGGGGAAGAGGGCGCAGCCGGCGCCGCCTTCCAGTTCGCACATGGCTTCCTGCAGCGAAAAGTGGGTCAGCGTGCCGCGGCGGCCATAAAACAGCTCGCCTTTGGCGCGGTTACGGGTGGCGTGTTTTTTAGCCTCGACGGTATCGAATACCAGCGATGAGGCGCGCTGGATGACGCTATTCACCGAACCCTGAGTATATTTTTTGCGGCGCCCGGCGTTGACCAGCGCGGTATCAAGATGTTTATCAGCCATGTTCTGCAAACCTGTTTTTATACGTCTGGACGTCTAAACTACCATGAATCCCGGTTTGTGTACCGGGTCGTAAACGATACAGGCAAAAATTTTCCCGAAACCGGCGTCAGCCGCTTTTTTACTGCGTAAGCGCAAAGAAAATAAACGTGATTTGCTGCACAGTGTAAATACTAATGAGAACCACTATCAATTCGATGCCGTTTTGATATTATTATGCTCAGTTTTTGTGATTGATGTCCTGGAGAAACAGTGTGGGTAATAATTTGATGCAGGCGGATCTCTCCGTTTGGGGTATGTATCATCACGCCGATATTGTCGTTAAGGTTGTGATGATTGGCTTGATTCTGGCTTCGGTAGTCACCTGGGCTATCTTCTTCGGCAAGGGCGCCGAAATGTTGTCCAGCAAGCGTCGCCTCAAACGTGAGCAGCAGCAGCTCAGCGAAGCGCGTTCTCTCGATCAGGCTAACACTATCGCGAATGGATTCCATGCTAAAAGCCTGACCACTCAGCTGATTAACGAAGCCAATAATGAGCTGGAACTGTCGGCAGGCGTGGATGATAACGAAGGTATTAAAGAACGTACCGGTTTCCGCCTTGAGCGTCGTGTGGCGCAGGTTGGCCGCTATATGGGCCGCGGTAACGGTTATCTGGCGACTATCGGCGCTATTTCCCCGTTCGTCGGTCTGTTCGGTACCGTCTGGGGCATCATGAACAGCTTTATCGGTATCGCGCAAACGCAGACGACTAACCTCGCGGTTGTCGCGCCGGGTATCGCGGAAGCGCTGCTGGCAACGGCGATTGGCCTGTTTGCCGCGATTCCGGCGGTGGTTATCTATAACGTCTTCGCCCGCATGATTGCCAGTTATAAAGCGTCTCTTGGCGACGTGGCCGCGCAGATTATGCTGCTGCAAAGTCGCGATCTCGACCTGAACGCCAGTGGTTCTCAGCCGCTGCGTCCGGCGCAGAAATTACGGGTAGGTTGATCCGCTATGGCAATGCATTTTAACGAAAACCTCGATGATAACGGCGAAATGCACGACATTAACGTGACGCCGTTTATCGACGTCATGTTGGTGCTGTTGATTATCTTTATGGTGGCGGCGCCGCTGGCTACCGTGGACGTCAAAGTCAATCTGCCTGCTTCATCCAGCCAGCCGCAGCCGCGTCCGGAAAAACCGATTTATCTGTCGGTGAAAGCCGACAAATCGATGTTCCTCGGCAACGATCCGGTGACTGAAGAGAGCGTGATTGCCTCGCTGGATGCGCTGACTCAGGGCAAGAAAGACACCACCGTGTTCTTCCGCGCTGACAAAACCGTCGACTACGAGACGATGATGAAAGTGATGGATACGCTGCATCAGGCCGGATATCTGAAGATTGGTCTGGTGGGCGAAGAGACCGTCAAAGCGAAGTAATTTTTCCCAGGATATCTCCCGAAAGGCCAACACTGCGTTGGCCTTTTTTATTTCCCCGGCGCCTGCGCATCGTTTTGATATGGGCCAGCTGCGATATAATGGCGGCCATTTTTACAAACTGACAGGACCTTATGGAACGCTTTCTGGAAAACGCTATTTATGCTTCGCGCTGGCTGCTGGCGCCGGTTTATTTCGGCCTCTCGCTGGGGCTTATCGCGCTATCGATAAAATTTTTTCAGGAGATATTCCACATCCTGCCGCATATCTTCAACGTCAGCGAGTCGGATCTGATTCTGACGCTGCTTTCGCTGGTCGATATGACGCTGGTGGGCGGGCTGCTGGTGATGGTGATGTTTTCAGGTTATGAAAACTTCGTCTCGACGCTGGATATTAACGAAGGCAAAGAGAAGCTCAACTGGCTTGGCAAAATGGATGCGACATCGCTGAAAAACAAGGTGGCGGCGTCGATTGTGGCTATCTCTTCCATTCACCTGCTGCGGGTGTTTATGGATGCGAAGAACGTGCCGGATAATAAGCTGATGTGGTACGTCATTATCCATCTCACTTTTGTGCTGTCCGCCTTTGTGATGGGCTATCTCGATCGCCTGACTAAGGTAAAGCACTGATGTGACAACTTACCCGGCAGCTTCGCGCCGCCGGGTAAAGGCATTACGCCTGACGTTTGTCTTCGGTCTGCGTGTCGAAATCGCGGGCGTCATGGCGCTCGTGCAACTGCTCGTCGAGCGGGCCATTGGTACGGTTAACTATCCGTCCGCGCTTCACAGCCGGGCGATTGCCCACGTCCTGCGCCCAGCGCAGTACGTTAACGTAGCTGCCGGCATCGAGGAATTCCGCGGCGTTATAGACGTTGCCCAGCACCACGTTGCCGTACCACGGCCAGATCGCCATATCGGCGATAGTGTACTCTTCCCCCGCCACAAAGCGGCCGCGCGCCAGTTGCTTATCCAGCACGTCGAGCTGACGTTTCGCTTCCATGGTAAAGCGGTCGATGGCGTACTCGATTTTTACCGGCGCATAGTTATAGAAGTGGCCAAAGCCGCCGCCGAGGAACGGCGCTGCGCCCTGTAGCCAGAACAGCCAGTTTAGCGTTTCGGTACGCCCGGCCGGGTCTTTCGGCAGGAAGAAACCAAATTTTTCCGCCAGATAGAGCAGGATACTGCCGGATTCAAATACCCGGGTCGGCGGAGTGGTAGAGTGGTCGCTCAGCGCCGGGATCTTCGAGTTCGGGTTAACTTCGACAAAGCCGCTGGAGAACTGGTCGCCTTCGCCGATACGAATCAGCCAGGCGTCATACTCAGCGCCTGCTACACCCAGCGCCAGCAGCTCTTCCAGCATGATCGTCACTTTCTGCCCATTCGGCGTGCCCAGCGAGTAGAGCTGGAGTGGGTGATTACCAACGGGCAGCACTTTCTCATGCGTGGCGCCGGAAACCGGACGGTTGATATTGGCGAACGCGCCGCCGTTATTCTGTTTCCATTCCCATACTTTCGGTGGTTGGTAGTGATTGTCGGACATACTGACCTGCCTCTTTAGTAAGGTGTACAAAAATAGTGAGGTGTACAAAAAGTCTAGCAGCTAATCTCAGGCCATAATCCGCGCGGCCCACACGCTGACGTCATCGCCGCTGCCGAGATCGGGCTGCACCAGGCCGTTGACCATAAACGTCGGCGACACATGAATGCCGTTCTGGCGGGCGTATTTACTGTGCCATTTGATCTCGTTTTGCAGCTCCGGACGGGCAAACGCCGCCGCCAGCGACACGTGGCTGTAGCGTTCAAGGCGTTCGATAATTTGCTGCGGGGTGGTATTCATATTCGGCCCGCTGCAGTGGTCGGTGAATTCAAACTCTTCACGATGATCGGCGACCGCCTGCAGGACTTTGTGCGCCTGCTCTCTGCCGTGCGGCAGGGTGGAGGCGGCCAGCACGCAGCGCACTATCACCCCGGAAAACAGATGCCACGGCTGGGACTGCAGGCGAATCTTAATCGTGACGTTCTCGGCGCCCACTTCATCCAGCAATTCATCGAGTTTATTGAAGGCGCGAACGGAAAACGGACAGGTTGGTTCGAGGAATACTTCAAAAGTCCGCGGTCCGTGTCCCCAGACCAGCGGCTGGGCATTGAGATGCGAAGGTGAGCTCATTGTCGACTCCTGATGTAGTGATGTTTTTTTGTTATGTGTTGGCTAACAATATCACTTCTGCCAATGGACGCCGGGTTATTTTCTATAAGGGCACGTTTAGCGAATCGAATGAGTGGTATCATCATTTCACCTCTGTCTGGTAAGTGCCTGCGGCAGGATAAGAAGAGGGAGTTTTGTTCCGCCAACTGCCCGGGCTGCATTAATTTGAGGTCAGGCTAAATGAGTAAAGGATCGACCAGTATTGACGCCCCTTTCGGCACGCTTTTAGGCTACGCGCCGGGCGGCGTGGCAATTTATTCTTCGAATTACAGTAGCTTAAATCCACAAGATTATCCGGATGACGCCGCTTTCCGCAGCTATATCGGCAATGAGTATATGGGGCATAAATGGCAATGCGTAGAGTTCGCGCGGCGCTTTTTATTCCTCACCTACGGTTTTGTTTTTACCGATGTCGGTATGGCTTATGAAATCTTCTCGCTGCGCTTTCTGCGCGAAGTGGTGAATGACAACATTCTTCCCCTGCAGGCCTTCGCCAACGGCTCGCGCCGTCCGCCGATCGCCGGTTCGCTGCTAATCTGGCAGAAAGGCGGCGAGTTTAAACATACCGGACACGTGGCGGTGATTACGCAACTGGTAGGGAATAAGGTCCGTATCGCCGAGCAGAACGTCATCCACGCGCCGCTGCCGCAGGGGCAGCAGTGGACCCGCGAGCTGACGCTGGAAGTGAAAGACGGCGTCTACACCATCAAAGATACCTTTGCCGATACCGAAATTTTAGGCTGGATGATCCAGACCGCCGATACCGAGCATAGCCTGCCGCAGCCGGTGCTGCCGGGCGAGGAGATGAAAATCAGCGGCGCGCGGCTGCCGAATAAAGGCCAGTTCCGCGGTAACTGGCTCAACGAGAAAGACACGCTGCAAAAGGCCTATGTTGAAGCCAACGGTCATTTCATCAATCAGGATCCTTACCAGTACTTCACCATCAGCGAGAGCGCCGAACAGGAGCTGATTAAAGCGACCAACGAACTGCACCTGATGTATCTGCACGCCACTGATAAGGTGATGAAGGATGACAACCTGCTGGCGCTGTTCGATATTCCGAAAATTCTCTGGCCTCGTCTGCGCCTCTCGTGGCAACGCCGCCGTCATCATATGATTACCGGGCGCATGGATTTCTGCATGGATGAGCGCGGGCTGAAGGTGTACGAATACAACGCCGACTCTGCCTCTTGCCATACGGAAGGCGGATTGATCCTCGAACAGTGGCTGAAACAGGGCTATCGCGGTACCGGCCATAATCCGGCGGAAAATCTGCTTGAGGAGCTGGCGGGGGCGTGGAAGCACAGCCGCGCGCGGCCGTTCGTGCACATCATGCAGGATAAGGATCTTGAAGAGAACTACCATGCCCAGTTTATTCAGCGTTCGCTAACCGAGGCGGGCTTTGAGAGCAAAATTCTCTTTGGCCTTGATGAGCTGCGCTGGGATGCCGCCGGACAGCTTATCGATGGCGATGGCCGCCTGGTTAACTGCGTGTGGAAGACCTGGGCGTGGGAAACCGCCATCGAGCAGGTGCGGGAAGTCAGCGCCGATGAGTATGCGGCGGTGCCGATTCGTACCGGTCATCCGCAAAATGAGGTGCGCCTGATTGACGTCCTGCTGCGCCCTGAAGTATTGGTATTCGAACCGCTGTGGACGGTTATCCCCGGCAACAAGGCGATTCTGCCGGTGCTGTGGTCGCTGTTCCCGCATCATCGCTATCTGCTGGATACCGATTTTGTGGTCAATGACGAGCTGGCGAAAACCGGTTATGCGGTCAAACCGATCTCCGGGCGCTGCGGTAATAACATCGATCTGATAAGCCCGCACGATGAGGTATTGGATCAGACCAGCGGGCAATTTGTCGATCGCAAAAATATTTACCAGCAGTTGTGGTGTCTGCCGAAGGTTGACGGCAAGTACATCCAGGTGTGCACTTTTACGGTGGGCGGTAACTATGGCGGAACCTGCCTGCGCGGCGATGATTCGCTGGTGGTGAAGAAAGAGAGCGATATTGAGCCGTTAGTCGTGCTAAAAGACGACGAGTAGCGGCCGCAAACCGGGCAGCGGCTAGCATCGCAGCCCGGCACCTGCAAAGCTTCAACGTACAACTAACACAACAACAAGACAGAAAAGGAAAAGCATATGCACGATCGGCGCCTCGCCGCCCGCGCGGGTGAACTTAAGCCCTCCGCCGTCCGCGAACTTCTCAAACACAGTAAACTGCCCGGCGTTATTTCGCTTGGCGGTGGTATTCCGGCTCCGGAACTGTTTGATACCGAAGGTCTCAACCTCGCGGTGCAAAAGGTGATGAGCGAACGTTTTAATGATGCGTTCCAGTACGGCCTTACCGAAGGTTATCCGCCGCTGCGTCAGGCGGTGAGCGAAATCTGCCAGTCGCGCGGCGTGGCCTGCTCGGCAAGCCAGGTGTACATCACCTCCGGCTCGCAGCAATCGCTGGATATTGTCGCCCGCACGCTGCTCGATCCGGGCGATGCGGTCGTCGTTGAACGCCCGACCTACCTTGCCGCGCTGCAGGTATTCCAGCTGGCGCAGGCGAACATCCTGAGCGTCGATACCGACGATAACGGCATGCTGGTTGAACAACTGGCCGATCTGCTGGAGACCACTAAGGTTAAAGCGGTCTATCTGGTGCCGACGTTTGGTAACCCTGGCGGTAAAACCCTCAGCGACGATCGTCGCCAACGGCTGGTGGCGTTAGCGAAGCAACATGATTTTGTGATTGTTGAAGACGATCCCTACGGCGAAATTAGCTTCACTGATAAAGTGCGTCGTCCGCTGTATCAACATGCGATCGAACAAGGCTGTGAAGATCGGGTGGTGTACACCTCCACGTTCTCCAAGATCCTCGCGCCGGGAATGCGTATTGGCTGGATCGTGATGCCGGAATGGCTGGCGCACCAGGCGGTGATCGTGAAACAGGCGGCGGATCTGCATACCAATATGCTCTCTCAGGTTATCACCGCTGAGTATCTGGGAATGAATCGCCTGAACGATCAGATCGCCCTGATCCGCGAAGACTACCGTAAGAAGTGCGTGGCGCTGGCTGATGCGCTGGAAAGCCGTCTTGGCGAGCATCTTGAGTTTAGCCGCCCGGAAGGGGGAATGTTCCTGTGGGCCCGTTTCCGCTATCCGTTCGATACCATGGCGTGGCTGAAAAAGACGCTGGAAAACGGCGTGGTTTACGTACCTGGTGAAGCGTTCTACAACGATAATCCGGATACCCGCACCCTGCGTCTTTCCTATTCGACGGTTTCTGAAGCCGGTCTGCTGACCGCCGTCGAACGTCTGGCGAAATCGCTGTAATCTTTTGTCTCCGCACCGATGACCGGTGCGGAGAGCTTTAAATCGGGGGAGGGGTTACTCCTGCTCGGCGATGCGATCGTCAAGCCAGATAAGCATCAGGGAAGAGAGAAAAGCGACAGCAATAGTGCCAATAAACAACAACATAAAAATTTCCTCAGGGGTTTTATTATTTTTCTAATGTAACCGGTGAGTGGCTATTTTTGTTTGCAATGGTGATTTTAGTGTCACGCTGAGCCGTTGCAAGGGTAAAAAAATCATCAGCGTCAACATCGAAATTCAGGACGATTTCCCGATACTTTCTGGCGTTAACGAGTTCTTTAGCTTCTTTCATACTACTGGCGATAATAGTAGGCATCAGTTTCATCTCAGTTTGAAAACTAGCAGGCAAAATAAAAGCTTGTTCGTATCAGATCAACATTTTTTTGCTACTTTACACATCACCAGAAAGTCTGTCTTCGCGCAATCGTAACCAGAGTGGGAGCGTATGCAGAAGCGGAGGCCAGATGACCCCGCTCACCGTCTTAAAGCTGATACTGCCAGGAGAACAGGAAGCGCTTTTCGGCTTCATCGAGATAGGTGTTGTTATCCTGAACGTAGGTCATAAATTTCACCGCGTTATGCTCGGTCAGGTTATATCCCACGCCGACCCCGGCGAAATAACCTTTATAGTTATCGCCATCGTCGTTTTTTGAGCCATACGATCCACCGGCGAAACCTAACAGGCGTAGATCGGCGCTCAAAGGTTTCAGAACAAAGGCGCCGAGATAACCGCTGCTGCCGGAGATATTCGTCGATTCAAAACCGTTCTCCGGCGACGGCATGCCGTTAAAACCCGACTGCGAACAGGCGCTATGTTGATCCTTATTACAGGTCATATGGTCGCCGGTATTATAGGTATAACCGGCCATCGGGAATATTTGGAAACCTGCTGGTTCAAAGCCAAAATAACTGAGCGGCAGGAACGTACCGATAGAATAGTTGGTTTGTGAGGAGTCATCGGGATAAACATTTTTCCCAAAGTTAAAGTTAAAAATACCAATGGGAAATAGCCATGAACCGCCGACGCGCCATTCCGTGGCGTCGCTATTAATACGCACATTAAGTTTCCGCGCTTCGTCAAAGGCCAGCGAGCCGGAAAATGCGAGATTGCTGTCGTTCAGATCGTAGTTATCTGACCACGTCACGCCAAATTTGGTGGTCACTTTAGTCGGGTCATCCGCCGATTTCTCGGCGTTGGTTTTAACTTCCCCCGTCTGGGCAAAGAGCGCGCCTGGCAGCAGGCCGATACACAGCGCGCATACCGGGAGATATTTAATAAGCATAAAAAATTCACAAGTTAATAATAAAATCCAACTCATTACTGTACACGACGATATTCATCGCTAATATCGTCGATATATTTAATTTTGCATTTCACCGCCGGCACTAGTTAATTATTCGAAACTTAATAAATAACCCGCACATAGCGGGTTATTTATGAAAGAGGGTACGTAATAATATTTATAGCAGGCCAATCTCTTTCGCGGTGCGGTCCACGGCGCGTTTGGTTTTTTCAACCAGTTCATCGAGTTCGCTATGTCCAGCTATCAGCGCCGGCGCCATGATCATGCGCCCCAGCGTCGAGCGGATAATCACGCCTTCCTCAAAACCGATGGTGCGGCAGCGCCAGGCCAGTTCGTTCTCGTTGGCAAAGCGTTTGCGAGTGGCTTTATCTTCAGCAAACTGCAGGGCGGCCACCAGCCCGGCTCCCTGCACCTCGCCAATAAGCGGATGGTTTTCGAACACCTCGCGCAGCGTTTTTTGCAGATAGGGGCCGCTATCGGTGCGAACTCGGGTGACGTGGTTTTCATCGCGTAAGGCTTTCAGGTTGGCAATCGCCACCGCGGCCGCCACCGGGTGGCCGGAATAGGTCAGGCCGTGTGGGAAAACGCCGCCTTTTTCCACCAGCACGTCGGCCATGCGCTTGCTCAGCACCAGGCCGCCCATCGGTACGTAACCGGAGGTTAGCCCCTTGGCAATCGACAGCGTATCCGGTTCAAAGCCAAAGTACTGATGCGCAAACCATTCACCGGTACGGCCAAAGCCGCCAATCACCTCATCGGCGCACAGCAGCACGTCATATTGCCGGCAGATACGTTGGATCTCCGGCCAGTAGCTTTCCGGCGGGAAGATCATACCGCCCGCGCCCTGGAACGGCTCGGCGATAAAGCCGGCGACGTTTTCCGCGCCCAGCTCAAGGATTTTCTCTTCCAGTTGGCGGGCGCAGCGCAGGCCGAACTCCTGCGGCGTCAGGTCGCCGCCGTGCATAAACCAGTAGGGTTCATCGATATGGGCCACGTCCGGGATCACCCCGCCCATTTCATGCATGAACTTCATGCCGCCGAGCCCGCTTGCCGCCAGCGTGGAGCCGTGATAGCCGTTCCAGCGGCCAATCATCACCTTTTTCTCCGGCTTACCGAGGATCTGCCAGTAACGGCGAACGGTACGAATCAGCACTTCATTCGATTCCGAACCGGAGTTGGTGTAGATAGCGTGGCTGTAGTGCGGAGGCAGCAGGCTGAACAGTAGCTCGGAAAGCTCAATCACCGCCGGGTGGGTCGTGTGGAAGAACATATTGTAATAGGGCAGTTTGGCAAACTGCGCCGCGGCGGCGTCCGCCAGATCCTGGCGGCTGTAGCCCAACTGGGTACACCACAGGCCGGACATTCCATCGAGGTATTTATTCCCATCGTTGTCCCACAGGTAAAGTCCTTCGCCGCGTACCATGACGCGCGCCCCTTCGGCGTTCAGCGCTTTTTGATCCAGGAAGGCATGAATATGGTGAGCCGCATCTGAATGTTGGTAATCGGACGTCGAACGGTTCTGATTGCTTGGATTAGTCATTTCGTCTCTCCTGTCTGCTGAAACTGAAACCAGGTGGTTTTGAGGCTGGTGAATTTATCAAAGGCGTGCAGCGACAGATCGCGGCCAAAGCCCGACTGTTTGTTGCCGCCAAAGGGAACGGTGACGTCCAGCGCATCGACGGTATTTACCGAGATCGTTCCGGCGGTCAGCTGCGCGGCGACGCGATGGGCGCGGTGCAGATTGTCGGTCCACAGCGAGGCGGCCAGCGCATAGATATGGTTATTCGCCAGATGGACCGCCTCCTGCTCGCTATCGAAGGCGCAAACCGCCAGCACCGGGCCAAAAATTTCCTCTTTCCACAGCGCCATCTCTTCGTTCACGTCGGTCAGTAGCGTCGGCTGAACGTAGTTGGCGACGCCGTCTATTTCCACCGTACGGCCGCCGGTAAGCAGCGTTGCTCCCTCGTCTTGCGCGCGGCGGATAGCCGCCATCACTTTTTCGGCATGGGCGGCGCTGACCATAGCCCCCATGCGGCTTTGCGGTTCGAGCGGATGCGCCGGAGCCCAGGCCTGCATTTTTTCCTGTAGTTTGGCAATGAAGGCCGCGTAAATCGGGCGCTCAACCAACAGGCGGGAGTTTGCCGAGCAGACTTCGCCCTGATTAAAACAGATACCAAAAGCTGCTTTTTCAGCGGCCAGGTCGAGATCCTGGCAGTCGGCGAAGATGATATTGGCGCTCTTGCCGCCGCACTCCAGCCATACCTGTTTCAGGTTGGACTGGGCCGAATAGGCCATAAAGGCTTTGCCGACGGCGGTTGAGCCGGTGAAGGCGATGACATCGATATCGTGATGCAGTCCCAGCGCGCTTCCGGTTTCGGTTCCCAGTCCGGTCACCACGTTAAGCACGCCTGGCGGAATACCGGCCTCCAGCGCCAGTTCGCCCAGACGCAGGGCGCTAAACGGCGAGTTTTCCGAGGGCTTGAGGATTACGCTATTGCCGGCGGCCAGCGCCGGACCCAACTTCCAGGAGGCGAGGTCGAGCGGGAAATTCCACGGCACGATGGCGGCAACCACGCCGATGGGCTGGCGGGTAATGGTCGCCAGCGCGCCGGGCCTGGCGGGAGCCACTTCATCGTAGAGTTTATCTACGCTTTCGGCATACCAGCTGAGGATGTGCGCGGCGCCGGGGACATCAATGTTCAGCGCATCGTTGACCGGTTTCCCCATGCTGACGCTCTCCAGCAGCGCCAGCTCTTCGCGATGCTGAAGGATCAGCGCCGAGAGACGCAGCAGCGCGCGTTTACGCTCCTGCGGCGCCAGCCCAGACCAGACGCCGGAAGTAAACGCGCGGCGCGCGGAGGCGACGGCAATATCGATATCTTCTGTCTGCAGCGAGGTGACTTCCGCCAGCAGCGTATTGCTGGCTGGGTTAATGGCGGGACAGGTTTTACGGCTTTTCGCGACGTACGGTTGACCATCGATAATGGCGTGGCTGATAAAGCGCTGCTCCTGCAGCTTGCGCTGCCAAAAGTTTCTATCAGACATGAACCCTCCCCTTCGCATGTTGCGTAATTGTTATTTATTTGTTTCTTTGAGTTCATGATGCAGGAGGCCAATGCGGCGAGAAAGGACTAAAAATCTAGGCAACCTCTATAAAAATCGTTGTTAGCCAGGATTGGCTATTTTCTGTGATCCAGGGCGGGAGGTCGGGCGTTGTGATGGCGTTCAAAAATCGGGGAGGTGCAATTTTTCAATAGGCTGTAATGCAAAGAGTTTTTATTTGCGGTCAGTTTTCTACAACCCCGGAGCCTGCGTGCTTTTGGTGATATTAAATATTCTCAAATTAAGGCATTGAGAATATAAATACTACTTAAGGGGAAATGAATAACGGTGAAACGATCGAGTTCATCAGCCTGTTTTCATGAGCGGCAGCACGATTAATACGTTGTAATATAAGGTAGTTATATGCCTTGTTTTTTCTCATCCTGCTTATACTGGCCGAAGTACTATCCTCCGGCGCTCGCAATTTTTTCGCCAGATATCTGTTAATTTTCTGTAAAAATCTGATCGCTGTCGGATTGTTGATCTTTTTCACGGCAGAGGGTTGCAGGTCAGGGTATTCATCGTTTAAAGCTAATCAGCCTGCCTCCTTGATGATAAAAAAATAAGGTATCACATGCCCCATTTCACCCTGAAACAGCTCAAATACTTTGTTGCCGTCGTCGAGGCGGAAAGTATTGCTGAAGCCTCACGCCAGCTGCATATCGCGCAGCCGTCAATTTCCATCGCCGTGAAGACGCTGGAAGATATGTTTGAGCAGCAGTTTTTTATTCGCCACCACGCCCAGGGGGTATCAATGACCCCGAGCGGGCAGCGTTTTTATGAAAAAGCCAAAGAACTGCTGCGGCTCTCTTATCAATTTGAACAAAACTCGAAGGCCGACAATGAGCTGGTCTCCGGGATTATTTCCATCGGTTGTTTCGAAACCGCCGCGCCGCTGTATATGCCGTCGTTGATGGCCGGGTTTAAGAAAATTTATCCGGAAATCACTATTAAAATTTACGACGGCGAGCAGCACGAGATTGCTCACGGTCTGCACCGCGGGCGTTTTGACCTGGCTTTTCTCTACGACCTCGAACTGGATACCTCGATTTATACCGAGAGCCTCAACGCGCCGCAGAAGCCCTATGCGTTGTTACCGGCGGATCATCCACTGGCCCAGCGGCACTCCGTGCGGTTGTCGGAGCTGAGCAATCTGCCAATGATCCTGTTGGATGTGGTGCCAAGCAAAAACTACTTCATCAGCATTTTCAAAGATAAGGGCTACAACCCGCAGGTGGCCTACAGTTCGCCGTCGATTGAGATGGTGCGCTGCATGGTCGGCCAGGGGCTGGGCTTCTCGGTGCTGGTGACGCGCCCGGTGAACGACATGACCTATGACGGCCAGCAGGTACGCTGTGTGGAGATTCAGGATGAAATGGCGAATTCCGCGCTGGTGATGGCGCACCTGCGCAGTAGTGAACCGACTAAACCCACCAAACTGTTTATGGAGTATTGCCGCAACGCGGTATTAAGCCCGCCGCAGCAAGAAGTGAAAGTCGCCTGAATGAGCAAATTTACCCGCGATTAGCGCGGGTAAATATATTCATGTAATATTTTCTGCGTTTTATTGCCTATAAAAAAACGAAGCTCTGACAATATTTTTATGAGCCTCGAAGTCATGGTTATTTTTCCTTTCAAAATCTCGTGCCTGAAAAATAAATACCGCGTATTCGCGTGGCGGAAATGGCCTGAAGGCAGGTAGAGACCGCTGCATCATTATTTTATTCTCAGGTACTAAATTTATAATAATTTACCTGTGTATAACGGTTTATTAACCTCGGTGATGAGCAGAACATCATCCGAAGGACACATATATGACCGTAGAAAAAATACAAATTGAGACGCTGGTTGTTGGCGGGGGGCAGGCCGGTATCGCCATGAGCGAGCACCTGAGTAAACAGGGTATTTCGCATCTGGTCGTGGAAAAGAATCGCATTGCCGAAGCCTGGCGTACCGGCCGCTGGGATTCGCTGGTGGCGAACGGCCCGGCGTGGCATGACCGTTTTCCGGGCATGGAGTTTAAAGGCGGCGACCCCGATGCCTTTATTGCCAAGGATGATGTTGCGCAATACTTTGTCGATTATGTGCGCGAGTTTAATCTTCCGGTGCGTACCGGCGTGGAAGTCAAAAGTGCGGTGCGTAACCACGGTCGTCCGGGGTTTACCATTGAAACCACCGACGGCGTGATTGAAGCGCTGAATATTGTCGCGGCGACCGGGCCGTTCCAGAAGCCGGTTATTCCGCCGATCGCCCCGCGCGACAGCGCCATCCATCAAATTCATTCGGCGAAATATTACAACCCGCAACAACTGCCGGAAGGCGCGGTGCTGGTGGTGGGCGCGGGCTCGTCCGGCGTGCAAATCGCCGATGAACTGCAGCGCGCGGGCCGTAAGGTTTATCTGTCGGTCGGCGCCCATGACCGCCCGCCGCGCGCCTATCGTAACCGGGACTTCTGCTGGTGGCTGGGGGTATTAGGCCTGTGGGATGCCCCGGCCAGCGAACCCGGTAAAGAGCACGTTACCATCGCGGTTAGCGGCGCGCACGGCGGCCACACGGTTGATTTCCGCGAGCTGGCGCATCGCGGTATCACGCTGGTTGGTCTCACCGAATCCTTCGCCGGGGGCACCGTCTCCTTTAAAAATAATCTCGTCGAAAACATTCGCCTCGGCGATGAAAACTACCTGGCGCTGCTGGATGCCGCCGATGCTTACATCGCCGCCAATGGCCTGGATTTACCGGAAGAGCCCGCCGCACGGCAATTCTTAGCGGACCCGGACTGCATGACGTCGCCGATCCTGTCGCTCGATCTGGCGCAGGCGGGGATTAACACCATTATCTGGGCCACCGGCTATGCGGTGGACTACAGCTGGCTCAACGTCAACGCTTTCAACGAACAGGGCCGTCCTCAGCATCAGCGCGGCGTCTCCAGCGAACCGGGTGTCTACTTCCTCGGCCTGCCGTGGTTATCGCGCCGGGGATCAACCTTTATCTGGGGCGTCTGGCACGACGCGAAGCATATCGCCGACCATATCGCCACCCGCCGTAAATATAGCCAGTACAAAGACGCCAGCCAGCGTTAATCATGACTTACTGAACAGGATAACCATTATGCCGACCCATACTCGTATTCGGATGTTCAATACCAAAGAGACTTACCCTAATCAGACGCTGGACAATGATTTATGTCAGGCGGTGCGCGCCGGTAATACCGTCTACGTTCGCGGCCAGGTAGGGACGGATTTTGCAGGCAATCTGGTGGGTCTTGGCGACCCGCGGGCGCAGGCGGAACAGGCGATGAAAAACGTCAAACAGCTTCTGGAAGAGGCGGGGAGCGATCTGTCACATATCGTCAAAACCACCACCTATATTATCGATCCGCGCTATCGCGAACCGGTCTATCAGGAGGTAGGCAAGTGGCTAAAAGGCGTGTTCCCGATCTCCACCGGGCTGGTAATTTCCGCGCTGGCGCAACCGCAGTGGCTAATGGAAATTGATGTAATCGCCGTCATCCCTGATGACGCGGCGAAATAAGGAGGCAGAATGACATTTTCGATTGCCGCACGCTGCCCGGAAAGCGGGCAGTTTGGTATCGCGATCAGCTCTTCAAGCATTGCCGTCGGCGCCCGCTGCCCGTGGCTGCAGGCGGGGGTAGGAGCGGTATCGAGTCAGAACATTACCTTACCGGCGCTGGGGCAACTCACTCTGGCGCAGATGGAGCAGGGGCTGACGGCGGAGAAAGCGATGCGTCGGGCGCTGGCGGAAGACGACTTTAGCCGCTATCGGCAGATTATCGCCATCGACGCCAGCGGCCAGACCGCGTGGTTCAGCGGCGATAAAACGCTGGGGACCTGGCATGTTGTGCAGGGCGATAACTGTATCGCCGGCGGTAATATGCTGGCATCTGAGGCTGTTATTGCCGCGATGGCGGCAATGTTTTCGCAAACCGAAGGCGAGCTGGCGACGCGGCTGGTTGCCGCGCTGCAGGCCGGTGTAGCAGAAGGCGGCGAGGCCGGGCCGGTCCATTCGGCGGCGGTGAAAGTGGTAGATGATTACTCCTGGCCGCTGGTGGATCTGCGCGTCGACTGGAGTGAAACGGACCCGATTGGCGAGCTGGCGGCGCTGTGGCAGGCCTATGAACCGCAAATGCAGGCTTACGTGACGCGCGCGCTCGACCCGCGGGAGGCTCCCAGTTACGGAGTACCCGGCGATGAATAGTCGATTACAAGATATTCTGGCGCGGCTGCTGGCGTTTGACACCACCAGCCGCGAATCGAACCTGGCGATGATCGACGATATTGCCGAGTATCTCCACGGCTTCGCAGTCGAAACGCAGCGCTTTTATGATGCGGAAGGGCGAAAAGCTAATCTCTATGCACGACTGGGCCCTGCGGGGCCCGGCGGCGTTATGCTCTCCGGCCACACCGACGTGGTGCCGGTTGACGGCCAGCCATGGACGGTTCCCCCTTTTGCCCTCACGCAACGCGATGGCCGCTGCTACGGCCGCGGTAGCGCCGATATGAAAGGCTTTCTCGCCTGCGTACTGGCCGCCATTCCTGATTTTCTCGCCCAACCGCTACGTATGCCGCTGCACCTGGCTTTTTCCTACGATGAAGAGGTGGGATGTCTTGGCGTACGCAGCCTGGTCGCTCATCTGCAGGCATCGACAGAGAAACCGGCGATGTGCATCATCGGCGAGCCGACGGAGATGCGTCCAGTCTATGGTCACAAAGGGAAGCTGGCGATGCGCTGCGATGTTCACGGCCACGCTTGCCACTCCGCTTACGCGCCTGATGGCGTGAATGCGATTACCTGGGCGGCAAAGCTGATTGGCCGCCTGGACGAGCTGGGAGAGCAGCTGGCGCTTCGCCAGGATACGCGTTTTGATCCGCCTTTCAGCACCCTGCAGGTGGGGATGATTAAGGGCGGCGCGGCGTTGAATATTGTACCTCAGCACTGTCAGTTCGATTTTGAAATTCGCCATTTACCGGATGTTTCGCTCGATGACACCCTGGCCTCGCTGCAGGCGTATGCCGAAGGCGAACTGCTGCCAAAAATGCGCGCGACGGCGGCGGAAGCGGCTATTACCTTTCAACCGCTCAGCCAGTATCCCGGCCTGCTGAGCGACCCGCAGTCGGCGTTCGCCGGCTGGCTGGCGCAGTGGGCCGAATGTGAGGATTTTTCAACGGTCGCTTTTGGCACCGAAGGCGGATTGTTTGATGAGGCCGGCGTGGCCACGCTTGTTTGTGGTCCGGGAAGCATGGAGCAGGGGCATAAGGCGGATGAATTTGTTAGCGAGGCGCAGTTGGAAAAGTGCGCGCAGATGTTGAAAAACCTCTGCCGCTGGATGTCAGCTTAAACGCCGGCGCGCCGTGAAGGCGGCGCGCTTTCTTGTAGTCCTTAAACCTTCTCTTTTGCAAAAGCCATGCTTTTAACACTCTTCGCTTTCGAGAAATAATAATAGACCGGTGAGACCACCAATAAACCTATAATCCAGGAGAGATCCGCGCCGCCGAAGGTGAGGGCGATTGGCCCGGTATAAATTGAGGTCGACATAAACGGTACTTCGACCAGAATACCGAGGATATAGCAGGATATTGCCGTTGCATTAAAGTAGCCGTAAATACCGCCATCGCGTTTAAAGAAAGACTCAACGTGATATTCGCCATGGGCCACTAAATAATAATCGACCAGATTAATCGCCGTCCACGGCACCAGCACATACAGCAGCACGGTAATAAAGTTAGTGTAGATTAACAGGAAATTTTCCTGGCCATAGATGGCGAGGAATATCTCCAGCAGCATGGTCAAAATAGCGGTGATAATGCGCGCCCGCGCCATCGGCGACCAGCCGTCGATAAAAGTCTGGCCGAGCGTCAGGGTACAGAGTACGCCGCAGTACAGCATCATCGAGTTGGTGGCAGCGATCCCCAGCGCCAGCACGATAATCACTATCGCCCCCATGCTGCCGGTCAGATCCATAATCCCTTGAATAATATCGTCATTACCGATACAAATCGCCACAAGTACCCCGAGCACCATCGGCAAATAGGAGCCGAGAATGCAGCCAAAATAGCTGGCGTAAAAGACGCTTTTATCGTTGGTGCTGTAGGGCATATAGCGGGAATAATCAGAGACATAGGGCGCATAGGCCAGCTGCCAGAGCGCGGCGATAGACACGGCGCCGAGGAAACCGACGATGTTGAAGCCGCCGCGGTCGATAAAATTGCCCGGCAGGCCATGGATGAAGACTATCCACACGAAGGTTGCCGCCAGTACGATACCTGAAATCCACGACATTATCCGCGCGTAGGAGTGGATGATCTTATAGCCAAAGATGGTGGCAAACAGGCTTAGCGCGCCAACCACGATAATCCCAATGTCCGAGTTCATCGGCTGATAAATCGCGTGCATCGACTGCCCGCCGAGTACCAGACTGGAGGCGGTAAAGCCGATATACATTAGTACGACAATCGAGACCACCAGCACGGAGCCATAGGATCCGAACTGGCCCTTGGTCTGGACCATTTGCGGCACCCCGAGTTTTGGCCCCTGTGCCGAATGCAGCGCCATAAAGAGCCCGCCGACCAGACTGCCGATAAATAGCGCAATCACTGACCATAAAAAGGAAAGGTGGAAAATCGTCACCGACATCGCGCCGGTGATAACAGTTAACAGCATAATGTTGGAGCCAAACCAAATGGTAAAGAGATCGCCTGGTTTGCCGTGACGCATATTTAAGGGGATTGGTCTGATGGTATTACTTTCAAGATTCTCGACATTAACAGATTGATGTTTTGTCATGGTGCTCTCTCATTATTTTGGTCTTCATCAGCGTAAGAGTGATATTTCAATGAGGAGTACAGCTAATCTACTCATCACAACATTTCATTCACCATTTTTACAACTCCGTATCATTTGCGAAATGACAAAAAATATCGGTGCTGGATATAAAAAAAATGCTTTACCTGGCGCTGGAAAAACGCTGCATTTGTGCGTTGCGCTATTTTTAGAGTTTTATGCTTTGTGCTTAATTTTTTACTGGCAAAGCAGCTGATGGTTTTTTATCGGGCAGATAAAACTCTGCCATATTGCGAGGGGATTAGAATGATGAACCACAGAGAGAAATAAAAATTCCCTGTTTTTATTGCGGTCTAATGAGATAGATGTTTGACCCCATAAAATAATGGGGAAATAAAATAATTAGCTGATACATCATGACATTAGAATTGTCGTATTGAGTAACCTAAAGTCATACAGATAATGTGGATAAGGGCGTTATGCGAGGCGCTTCACAATAACCAACAGATAATCAATATAAGGGCAGGAATGCGACATCCTGCCCGAAAATAATTAATAACCGACTTTATAAACCCGTCCGCTTTGGATCCCTTCGACGCTGCGGCGGTAGGCCTGCGCCACCGCTGCGGCCGGTACGCTGGAGAAACCGGGGAAAAAGCCGTCATAGGCTTCGACGGATTCACTGAGCACGGTGGGGCTTATCAGGTTAATGCGGATCCCGCGCGGTAATTCACAGGCGGCGGCGCGAACGAAGCCGGCCAGTCCGGCGTTAACGGTGGTGGCATTCACCCCTTGAGCGATGGGTTCATCGGCGACGATGCCGCTGATAAGGGTGATGGAACCGCCATCGTTAAGATAATGCTGGCCGGTGAGGGCGAGGCGAATCTGCCCCAACAATTTATCCTGCAGTCCCTGGTCAAAATCGCGGTCGGTCATCGTGCTTAGCGGGCCAAAGTATAAGCTGCCGGCTGCTGAGACGATGGCATCGACCGGGCCAATTTTCTCGAACAGCGCCTGCACGCTGTGCTGCGAGGTGATATCAACCTGCTCGTCGCCGTGGGTCCGGCCAACGCGGATAACCTCATGTTGGCGGCTCAGTTCTTCCGCAACCGCGCGGCCAACGGTACCGCTGGCGCCAATAACGATAATTTTCATCGCAAACTCCTCAGTGAAGTGAGCCTCTATTCTTTAATTAATCGATTATCGGATAAACTGGCTAAAAGTTAGATGATTGCTAACCAGGGGTTTGTAATATGGACAAGCTGCGTGGAATGGAGACGTTTGTCGCGGTGGTGGAGTGCGGCAGTTTTACCGGCGCGGCGGCGCGTCTTGAGATGTCGGCGGTGATGGTCGGCAAATATATCGCCTTACTTGAAGGCCAGCTCGGCACCCGCCTGCTGGAGCGAAATACCCGCCGGCAAAGCCTGACCGATGCCGGGCGAGTCTATTTTGACGAGGCCAGACGGGTACTGGAGCAGGTGGCGAATGCCGAGCGTTCGGTTGAGCGATTACGGCTGGCCCCTGCCGGTACGCTACGGGTGAGCGCGCCGGTTTCTTTCGGCGCCAGCATTATCGCGCCGCTGACCGCCTCCTTTCTGCAGGCCTGGCCAGAGGTACGCGTCGAGCTTGATTTGACGAACCGCATGGTGGACCTGGTGGATGAGGGAATCGATCTGGCGATTCGCATCGGCGATATCCAGCGTACCGACCTGGTGGCGAAGTATCTCGCCCCTTATCGCATGGCGATCTGCGCGGCGCCGGATTATCTGGCGCGCCACGGCACGCCGCAGACGCCCGCTGATTTAGCCGGGCATCAGTGTCTTTCGCATACGGTGTGGACCGCGCGCAACGAGTGGCGGCTGCCGGGCGCTGCGGAAGAGGTACGCTGGAAGCGCGATGCGGTGCTGCGCTGCAATGATGGCTACGCGCTGCGTATGGCGGCGGTGGCCGGCGCCGGGCTGTTATTGCAGCCGGAAGTGCTGCTGGCGGAAGATTTAGCCAATGGCCGACTGGTGCGTATTTTACAAAATTACACCCCGGAACCGAGGCCGATACACCTGCTGTGGCGCCAGGATCTGCGCCCGTTACCGAAACTTACCCGCTTCGTCGAACATTTGTTAAAGGAAGTGAACGGTATTTATAAGCTATGATTATCGTGTCTGATGAAAGCATTCATCGTGAAACAGTAATGGAGGTATGGATAGATGGGATTATTAAGTTTTGTGAAAGAAGCGGGCGAGAAGATCTGGGATGCCGTCTCCGGCTCCAGCAAGGAAGATCAGGCTGACAAGCTGAAAAAACATATTGATAGTCTTAACCTGCCTGGTGCCGAAAAGGTCAATATTGCCGTAGCGGACGATGGTACCGCGACGGTAACGGGCGACGTCGGCTCACAGGAAGATAAGGAAAAAATTCTGGTGGCGGTAGGTAACGTAACCGGGATTGGCCAGGTCAACGATAGCGTTACTGTGACGCAGAGCGGAGCGGAAAGTCGTTACTATACGGTTAAATCCGGTGATACCCTCAGCGCCATCTCGAAAGCGATGTATGGCTCCGCCAATGACTATCAGCGTATTTTTGAAGCCAATAAACCGATGCTGAAGCATCCCGATAAGATCTATCCGGGGCAGGTACTGATTATCCCGGCGAAGTAAGCCGTGAATCAGGGATCAATAGCAACGTTTTGATGGAGACTGTAATGGGATTATTAGATCAAATCGGCGGCGTGCTTGGCGGGCAGGCTGGCAAAGCTGAACAACTTCAGGCGATCATGACCTGGATTGAACAGCAGGGCGGTATCCAGGGAATCCTGGAAAAATTCCGCAACGGCGGCTTAGGTGAAATCGTCGAGTCGTGGCTTAGTCAGCAGAGTAATATGTCGGTGAACAGCGATCAGATTACCTCGGTGTTCGGCTCGCCTGCGCTGCAGGATCTCGGC
The DNA here is from genome assembly GCF_040062085.1 of Klebsiella sp. JN_Kp122. Classification (NCBI taxonomy): domain Bacteria; kingdom Pseudomonadati; phylum Pseudomonadota; class Gammaproteobacteria; order Enterobacterales; family Enterobacteriaceae; genus Klebsiella; species Klebsiella sp. JN_Kp122. The sequence continues at coordinate 73,478 of NZ_JBEAHW010000046.1, read as the reverse complement.
GCCAAACTGGGCGTTGATTCGCAAACCGCCTCATCGCTGATTGCGGAATACCTGCCAAAAATCGTCGATGGCCTGTCGCCGCAGGGCGAAGCGCCGGCCCAGGGCGACCTGGTCTCCGCAGGGCTTAATCTACTGAAAGGTAAGTTATTTAGTTAAACGCTTGCCGTTTGAGTTTTAACTTATCACATAATACGGGCCTGAATAACGGCCCGTATTTTATTATCCGCCATAAATTCACCGCCTCGCGATTATTTATTCTGTATTACTAATTGACAACTTACCGCCGCGTTGAAAATATCATTATTTAATCTTACCGGAACGGTTATGATAAATTTTTATGATATTTATCAGGTGTCCTGATGGGCTAATTAGTTTTTTTATTTCCTGTAGCCATAAACAAAGTAATTTACCCTTTTGCTAAATAATGCGCATTATCTCCAAAACATAAAAACACCTGCACATCACAACCATTATTAATGGTTCCTGACTTTGGAGAATGCTATGCCGACCAAAGAATCATCGCCGCCGCTTATTGAGAAGCACACCATTGGCTATATTCCGCCAGAAGATCGCCACGGTAAAACCCGCGATCTCTTTACCCTGTGGTTTGGCGGCAATATCGCACCGCTGCCGATCGTCACAGGCGCCCTGGGGGTACAGATCTTTCATCTGAATCTGCTGTGGGGGATCGTTGCGATTTTAGTCGGCCATCTGGTTGGCGGGGCGCTGATGGCGCTGCACTCGGCGCAGGGGCCGCAGATGGGGATCCCGCAGATGATCCAGAGCCGCGCGCAGTTTGGATCTTTTGGTTCGCTGCTGGTGGTGGCGATCGCCGGGGTGATGTACGTCGGTTTCTTTGCCTCGAACATCGTGCTGGCCGGGCAGTCGCTGCACGGTATCGCCCCTGCCGTCCCACTGCCGGTGGGGATCGTGATCGGCGCGGTGGGATCCTGCGTGATTGGCATTATCGGCTACCGATGTATTCACATTCTCAACCGAATCGGCACCTGGGTGCTAGGCATCGGCATTATGGTCGGCTTTGGCTACATCTTCACGCATCTGCATACCGCCGATTTCTTAACCCGCGGCGGCTTTTCCTTCTCGGGCTGGCTGGCTACCGTGTCGCTGGCGGCGTTGTGGCAGATCGCCTTCGCCCCGTATGTTTCTGATTATTCGCGCTACCTGCCGGCGGATGTGCCCGTCGCCGCGACGTTCTGGACCACCTATCTTGGCTCGACGCTCGGTTCCAGTCTGTCGTTTATTTTCGGCGCGGTAGCGGTGCTGGCGACGCCGGTGGGGCTGGAAACCATGGATGCGGTAAAGCTGGCGACCGGCGCGATCGGCCCGTTGATGCTGGTACTCTTCCTGCTGAGCGTCATCAGCCATAACGCGCTTAATCTGTATGGCGCGGTGATGTCGGTGATAACCCTGGTGCAAACCTTCCTGTGGCGCTGGATCCCCGGCAGCCGCAGCCGCGCGCTGCTGTCGGTCATCGTGCTTATTTGCTGCGTGGTGGCGGCGATCTTCGCCTCGGCGGACTTTATCAGCCACTTTATCGATCTGGTTCTGGCCCTGCTGGTGGTGCTGGTGCCGTGGACCGCGATTAACCTGATCGATTTCTACGCCATTCACAAGGGCAACTACGATATTAACTCGATATTTCATGTGGATGGCGGCATCTATGGCCGTTACAACCCGCACGCGCTGCTGGCCTACGCCATCGGCATCCTGGTGCAGATCCCGTTTATGAATACCCCGCTATACGTTGGCCCGGTCTCGGCGTGGTTTAACGGCGCCGATCTCTCCTGGCTGGTCGGCCTGCTGGTGACCTCGCCGCTGTACTATTGGCTGGCAAGCCGCGATAGCGCCTGGCGTCGCCGTCAGGTTGGCCTCAAGCAGGCGATGGATTAAGTTATAAAGCGGAGCGCCGCTGGCTGGCCTTACGGTACTGCAGCGGCGTCTGGCGCATCATCTTTTTAAAACAGGTAATGAAGTAGGTCACCTCGCCAAATCCCACCGCCAATGCGATGGCATCAATGCTCTCATCGCTATTACGTAGCAGATCGCAACTGCGTTTTATTCGCCGGGTGAGCAAATATTCATGGATATTGCCGCCGGTCTGCTGACGAAAAACCCGCGAGGTATAGCTGCGTGAAAGTCCTAGGTCGCAAGCCAGCTGATCGAGAGAAAACTTGCTGGCATAGTGGGCTTCGATCCAGTTCATAATCCGCGAGGCGACGGTCTGCTGGCGCGGCGGGTAGCGTTGCGGCTGCTCGGGTAGAAACGTCATTAGTTGCATCATCAAAAACGCCACCTCGCAGGCGGTGGTCTGCTCGTTATCCTCCAGACGCTGAAACTGTTCAAGGATCCTTTCGATAAATGCCGCATGCTCGCTGAGGTCGTAAATTTGAGCCGGCAGATTGCTGGCGGCCAGCGCCGCGAACTGGGCCTGATGGCGCGGGAAAGCGCTGAGCGCGCTCTCGACGACCGACTGCTCAATGTGCATGGTGGTGCGGTGATAAGGATTTTTATCGCTATGATCGACCTGCACTTTGTGCAAACGGAAGGGCGGAAAGATAAATAATCGCCCCGGACGGGCGGTGTAGTGCTGGTTATCCACCACCACGATGCCGTAGCCGCTGGATATATAAAGCAATTCGACGCATTGATGCCAGTGGTAGTAAAGCACGCTGGTGGTATACATGCGATTAAACGAAATGGCCTGCCGATCGAGCGTAATACGTTCCAGCAGTTGCGCTTCGCCCATTTTGCCTCCAGGACAATAGATTTAAATTTTTACGCCATCATTTGCAATTTATCCTCCGCGCGGCCGACAAAATCCAGCAAAAATGAAATGGCGGTTTAATTTTGTGAGTCCGCTCACTCAGCGCCGGGAATAAAAGCGGTTACTCTTCATCCAGACGTCGCACACGTGGCTTGATAAAAGCCTAATAACAATAACTTACCTCTATCCTCGTGTTATACGGGAGGACCCTGTGCAACCTGAAAACATTCATCTGGATAACCCACTGACAAGCCGGGAAGAGGTGCTACGGCTGGTCAATGAAATGTTGAACGCGGTGGCGCCTTATTTTAAAAACGACGCCAGCCGCATTGATTTAGCGAACTTCACCGCTCACTACGGCCAGCAGGTCGCGAGCATGGAAACCTTTTCCCGGCTACTGTGGGGCGTGACGCCGCTGTTGGCTGGCGGCAGCGAGCCGCAGCATTTCTCCTTCTATTTACAGGCGATAAAAAACGGCACCAATCCGCAGCATGCCGATTACTGGGGCGAAGTCGCGCCTTACGATCAACGCATTGTCGAGATGGCGGCTTACGGATTATTGCTGGCGCTGGCGGGCGAAACCGTACTGGCGCACTTCACTGCTGCGGAAAAAGAGAACTTATGGCGCTGGTTAAAGCAGTGCGAGACCCAGGATATCCCGGATAATAACTGGCACTTCTTTCCGATTCTGGTGCAGGTTGGCTTTCATTATTGCGGTATGCCGACCAATCCGCAGGCGCGGGAAGATCATTTCGCCGCCATGGAACGTTACTACCTCGGCGATGGCTGGTACTCGGACGGTCCGGGCCGCCCGCGCGACTATTACATTTCGATGGGCTTCCATTTCTATGGCCTGATTTACGCGAAGCTGATGGCTGATGTCGATCCGCAGCGCTGTGCGGAACTGCGTCAGCGGGCCGCGCATTTCTCCTCTGACTTCATCCATTTCTTTGCCGATGACGGCGCGGCGATCCCGTTCGGCCGTAGTCTGACCTATCGCTTTGCCGAAGCGGCGTTCTGGAGCGCGGCGGCCTTCGCCGGGCTGGAAGTCTTTTCGCCGGGCGTGATGAAAGGCATCGTGTTGCGCCACCTGCGCTGGTGGCTGAAGCAGCCGATGTTCGACCGCGACGGCGTACTGAGCGTTGGCTACAGCTACCCGAACCTGGCGATGGCGGAAGATTACAACGCGCCGGGTTCACCGTACTGGGGGCTGAAAACCATGCTGGTGCTGGCGTTAGGCGAGGGCGACGCCTTCTGGCAGGCGGCTGAGTTGCCGCTGCCGCCGCTGCCCGCGCAGCACACAATAGCCCATGCGGATCAGGTGCTGGTACATCAGGCCGATCACCTGTGGATGCTAACTTCCGGCCAGCTGGAGCTGAACAACTTCGTTAATACCGAAGCGAAATACTGCAAATTTGCCTACTCCACCCGTTTTGGTTTCACCATTGAGCGGGGGCGCTACGGGTTGAACCATGCCGCCCCCGATTCGATGCTGCTGCTGGCCGAAAAGGATAATTACTGGCGCGGCCGCCGCGAATGCCAGCAGGTGGTCACCGCTGATGGCGTCATTTACAGCCGCTGGCTGCCATGGCGCGACGTGGTGATTGATAGCTGGCTACTGGCGCTGGGCGACTGGCAGCTGCGCGTCCATCGTATAACTACCCACCGCGCGCTGGATTGCGCGGAAGGCGGCTTTAGCCTGGCGAACCGTCCGCTGCCGCAGGCGCAGGAGCGTGACGGCGCCAGCTGCTTACGCAACGCCCGCGATATCTCGGCAATTTTCTGTTTACATCCGCACACCCGCCGTGGCGAGACGGTACTGACGCCGCCGAACAGCAATCTGTTGTTCGCCGAACGCGCGGCGGTGCCGGTGCTGCGCGGCGAGCTTGATGCGGGGACGCATTGCCTGGTAAGCGCGGTATGGGCGGGGAATGCCGCCGACTTCGAACCGCAACACTGCCCACAGGCCTTCATTAGCGATGACGCGGTACGCTTCGTGACGGCACGACAAGAAACGACGCTCGTTCTGGCCCCGGAGGCATCGCTATGAGCACATCATCGTCCGTACGCGCCGCGCAGTACAAAATGAGTACCTTTATTTTTCTCTATTTTTTCACCTGGTCATCCAGCTTTGGCCTGTACGCGCTGTGGCTGAGCCAGAAGGTAGGTCTCGATAGCATTACCATCGGCAGCGTGTTCGCCATTAATGGCGTTTTCGCGGTGGTCCTGAAACCGGTGTACGGCTACATCATGGACAAAATCGGCATGAGTAAGTGGCTGCTCTATTTTGTCTGCGCCATTTCCGCGCTGATGGCGCCGTTCTTCGCGCTGGTGTACCAGCCGCTGCTGCAAAGCCACGCGACGCTGGGGATTATCATCGGCGCGCTGTATTTGAGCCTTGGCTGGTACGCCGGGGTGGCGGCTTCCGAATCTTATGCCGACCGCTTTAGCCGTCTGTACGGGCTGGAGTTTGGCCGTATCAGAATGTGGGGTTCGCTGGGCTGGGCGATGGCGGCTTCGGTCTCCGGACTGCTGTTTAACTTCACGCCGCTGGCTAACTTTTTGCTCAGCAGCGGCACCTCGGTACTGATGCTGCTGGTGCTGATTAGCCTCAAAATTGGTGATGAACAGCTGCGCAATAACAACGTTATTTCCGCGAATAAGATCGTCTTTGCCGATGTGTTGATGCTGCTGAAAAATCGCAAATTCTGGATGTTCAGCCTCTACGTCGCCGGAGTCGCGTGGATGATGTTCATCGCCGAGCAGCAGTTCCCGCGCTATTTCGTCTCGTTCTTTGCCACCAAAGAACAGGGCAACGCCTGGTATGGCTATCTGAGTACCGTCCAGTCGGGGATGGAGTTTGTGATGATGATGTTTATCCCGTGGCTGGTGAACCATTATGGCGCCAAGCGCGGCCTGCTGTTCTGCGGCTGCGTGGTGGGGGCGCGGCTGATTGCCTCCGGCTTGACCAACGACCCGATTGTCATCTCCATTATCAAACCTTTTTACGGCGTTGAGATCGCGCTGCTGCTGATTTCAGTTTTCAAATACATCGCCGAACACTTCCATCGTCGGGTTAACGCCACGATGTACCTGCTGGGTTACCAGGCAATGATTTACGTCGGGTCGATTGTGGTCGCGCCGCCGGCGGGTTACCTGTACGACAAAATCGGCTTTGAGCATACCTATCTGCTGATGGGCTGCTGCGCCCTGACGTTTACGCTGATTTCCGCTTTTACGCTATCGCGCTGCCAGTCGAAGCGCGATGCCTCACGACCCTTTACTCCGGCTTTAGATACCGCCTCGGTTGAACCGGCCAAACATTAATTCAGGAGTTGTTATGACCAAATCTGTTATCACCGAAGCGCTGCGGCCGATAGAACTGCATCAGGTCGACCGCCTGGCGTTGAGCCAGAAGCTGGAAGACGCGCTGGCCCGCGTGACGCGCAAGCTGGACAAAAATATCGTTGCCTTCGGCGATAAGTTCCCCGGCGAAGCTTGTGAAAACGGCATCTGGCCGCGTACCGATAACGTAGAGTGGACCACCAGTTTTTGGCCGGGCCAGCTGTGGCTGGCGTGGGAGATGACCGGTAAAGCGCACTACCGCGAAGCCGCCGAGCGCTATTTACCGTCGTTCGCCCGGCGTATTGAGCAGCGTATCGACACCGCGACCCACGACCTCGGCTTCCTTTATTCGCTCTCCTGCATCAGCGCCTGGCGGCTCACCGGCAATGAAGCCGCTCGCCAGTCGGCGCTGCTGGCTGCAGAGCGCCTGATGGAGCGTTTTAACCCGACGGCCAAAATTATCCAGGCGTGGGGCGACTTAAACGATCCGGAGCAGCAGGGGCGAATGATCATCGACTGCAATATGAACCTGCCGCTGCTGTACTGGGCCAGCGAGCAGACCGGCGACCCGCGCTACGCGCAGGCGGCAACGGCCCACGCCGGACAGGCGGCGAATTATATCGTGCGTGAAGACGCTTCGACTTATCACACCTACTATATGGATGTGCAGACCGGCGAGCCGCGCTTTGGTAACACCCATCAGGGCTACAGCGATACCTCATGCTGGTCGCGCGGGCAGGCGTGGGGCATTTACGGTTTCCTGCTGAGCTATCAGCACACCGGCGATAAGCAGATGGTTGAGCTGTCGCGCAGTCTGGCGCACTACTTCCTCAACCGCCTGCCGGAAGATGATGTTTGCCATTGGGATCTGGCGTTGCTCGGCACCGATGCCGTGCGCGACAGTTCGGCGGCGGCGATTGCCGCCTGCGGCCTGCTGGAGCTGGTCAAGGCGTTGCCAACGCTCGACGCCAACCGCGCGTATTACGAAGAGATGGCGCTGCGCATTGCGCTGTCGCTGACCGACAACTACCTGGCCCACGACGATGACCCTACCGAAGGGCTGCTGCAACACTCGGTTTATCATATGGGCAGCGGCAAGGGCGTCGATCAATGCTGTAGCTGGGGTGACTATTTCTATCTTGAGCTGCTGGCGCGGCTGCGACAGATTTGGTACCCGTACTGGTAACCCTCAAGGAATGGAGAGCGAGATGAAAAGCGTAGCCGTGTTATTAGCCCCCGGGTTTGAAGAGGGGGAAGCGATAGTCACTATCGATATCCTGCGCCGTCTGAATATTGCGGTGCAGACAATTGCCTGCGGCGAGAGTCGCGAAGTGGTGAGCTACCACGCTATCCCGATGATAGCGGATAGCACCCTGAAGGCCAGCTTCGATCAAACCTTTGATGCCGTGGTGTTGCCGGGCGGCCCGGAAGGCAGTGTTAATCTGGCGAAAAGCGCGGAGGTCATTGCCTTCGTTCGCCGCCACGATGAAGCGGGTAAATATATCTGCCCGATTTGCTCCGCCGCCGCCCGCGTGCTGGGCGGCAATGGGCTGCTGAAGGGGCGTCGCTATGTCTGTTCCGGGGATCTTTGGCAGCAGGTGAGCGATGGCGTGTACGTGGATGCCGACGTCGTGGAAGACGGCAATCTGCTCAGCGGCCGGGGGCTGGGCAAGGTATTTGATTTCGCTTTCACCCTGGCGGCGCGGTTACAGGGTGATGAAGCGCCGGCGCGCGAACAGGCGGAACATATTTATTATCCGTGGTAGAGGAAAATAGCCAGTGACAGCTAAAGGCGCCTTAGTGGCGCCTTTTACTTTTGTAGCGCCCTCTCATGTCGCCTGGTTATTAGCGCGTCAAGGATTGCCTTAATCTCACTTAAATGATATTAATTATCATTCTCATAATAAAAACATAATAACAATATTAATACCTGGCAAGGATGTGAGCTTAACGAACAACCACTTTAAGTTAGGCATGAATTAGGGAATAGGTATGAGAATTAACAAGATCCTCTGGCCGCTCACCGCGCTTGTGGTAGGGCTGAATAGCCCGCTATCCGCCGCCAAATCTTCCGACGATAGCGATGAAACGCTGGTCGTTGAAGCCACCGCAGAACAAGTACTTAAGCAGCAGCCGGGCGTTTCAATTATTACCAGCGAAGATATTAAAAAGGACCCTCCGGTCAACGACCTCTCCGATATTATTCGCAAAATGCCGGGGGTGAACCTCACCGGCAACAGCGCGTCAGGCACCCGCGGTAATAACCGCCAAATCGATATTCGCGGTATGGGGCCGGAAAACACCTTAATCCTCATTGATGGCGTCCCGGTGACCTCGCGTAACTCCGTACGCTATAGCTGGCGCGGCGAGCGTGATACCCGCGGCGATACTAACTGGGTACCGCCGGAACAGGTTGAACGTATCGAAGTCATTCGCGGCCCGGCGGCGGCGCGCTATGGCTCCGGCGCGGCGGGCGGGGTGGTGAATATCATTACTAAACGCCCAACCAATGACTGGCATGGCTCGCTCTCGTTATACACCAACCAACCGGAAAGCAGCGATGAAGGGGCCACCCGACGCGCCAACTTTAGCCTGAGCGGGCCGCTGGCCGGCGATGCGTTGACGATGCGTTTGTACGGCAACCTGAATAAAACCGATGCCGACAGCTGGGATATTAACTCTTCCGCGGGGACGAAAAACGCCGCCGGCCACGAAGGGGTACGCAACAAAGATATCAACGGCGTCGTCTCCTGGAAAGTGAATCCGCAGCAAATTCTCGATTTTGAAGCCGGATATAGCCGTCAGGGTAATATCTACGCCGGCGATACGCAAAATAGCTCTTCCAGCGCGGTGACCGAAAGCCTGGCGAAATCTGGCGCAGAGACTAACCGCCTGTATCGGCAGAATTACGGTATTACCCATAATGGGGTCTGGGATTGGGGGCAAAGCCGCTTTGGAGTCTATTACGAAAAAACCAATAACACCCGTATGGATGAAGGTTTATCCGGCGGCGGCGAAGGGCGTATTTCGGCGGATGAGAAATTCACCACTAACCGCCTGACCTCCTGGCGCACCAGCGGCGAACTCAATATTCCGCTGGATCTATGGGTCGATCAGACTCTGACCGTTGGCGCGGAGTGGAACCGCGATGAGCTTGACGATCCCTCTTCTACTGGTTTATCGGTAAATGATAATAACATTGGCGGTATTCCCGGTTCAGCGGCGGATCGCAGCAGTAAAAATCATTCACAAATTAGCGCCATCTATTTTGAAGATAATATTGAACCGACGCCCGGAACCAATATTATTCCCGGCCTGCGTTTTGATTATCTTAATGAGTCCGGAGGCAACTTTAGCCCCAGCCTGAACCTGTCGCAGGAATTAGGTGATTACTTCAAAATTAAAGCCGGGATTGCCAGAACCTTTAAAGCGCCAAACCTCTATCAATCCAGCGAAGGCTATCTGCTCTATTCGAAAGGCAACGGTTGCCCTAAAGATATTACTTCAGGCGGCTGCTACCTGATTGGTAATAAAGATCTCGATCCGGAAATCAGCGTGAATAAAGAGATCGGCCTGGAGTTTGCCCTCGACGATTATCATGCCAGCGTGACTTATTTCCGTAACGATTATCAGAATAAGATTGTGGCCGGCGATGATATTATCGGGCAAACCGCTTCCGGCGCTTATATCCTCCAGTGGCAGAACGGCGGTAAAGCGTTAGTGGACGGTATTGAAGCCAGTATGGCGTTCCCGCTGGTGAAGGATCGTCTGAAATGGAATACCAACGCCACTTACATGATTACCTCGGAACAAAAAGATACCGGCAATCCGCTCTCGGTTATTCCGAAATACACCATCAACAACTCCCTGGACTGGACGATTACCCAGGCATTTTCCGCCAGCGTCAACTGGACGCTGTATGGTAGACAAAAACCGCGTACCCATGCGGAGTCGCGCAGCGAAGATACCGGCGGCCTGTCGGGTAAAGAGCTGGGGGCTTATTCGCTGGTTGGTACCAACTTTAATTACGATATTAATAAAAATCTGCGTCTGAACGTGGGGGTCAGCAATATCTTCGATAAACAGATTTATCGTTCATCCGAAGGGGCGAATACCTATAACGAACCCGGTCGGGCCTATTATGCCGGAGTGACGGCGACATTCTGATCGCATCGTCATCAGTATACTGCCCGCAACCGCGCGGGCAGTATCAACGCTGGGTTAAGGGCAGCTATGCTGGTTGGACGCTTTTTCGCGACTCATATCCAGCAGCGCGCTGTGGAATGAGGCGTTAAACATCGGCCCGTGCCCCAGGCCAGGGAAATCCCAAAAGGCGGCATTAACCCCTTTCTCTTTCAGCGTGGCGAGGGTGGCATGTACTTTAGTTAGCACTTCAGCGGCGTGCGTTGCCCGGTTATCACCCGGCGTCGCCGAACCCTCCATAATGGCCAGGCTTTTGGCGCAATATGATGCGGGCTCGACCGCCGTGATTCGGTTCAGCAGGGCAAAGTTGTCCCGGCCAAGCGAAGGACTGGCGCTGTAATATGAATGGAAGAACGAGGACGAAAGCCAGGAGTCGAGCGCGAACAGGCCGCCGTATGAGTGGCCCCACAGGCCGCGGCGCTGTGGGTTGATTTTCAGCCCTTGCTCCGCCTTAGCGGCTATACGCGTTTCCAGTAATTGACGGAAGTCTTCACTGCCGCCGCTTTTGCGGCCAGCATATGTTTCATTATTCTTTCTGACTGCCGGCGTATAGTCGTAGGCCCGGCCGTTAAGATCGAATGGCAGGTTGGTCTGATAACCGACCGCGACGATCACCGGCGGCGATTGCGCCGCCAGCTGCTTGAGTAGTTCGTCAGACAGGCGATCCATTACCGCATTACCATCAAGCATATATAGCACGGGATAGCCCGTTGGTGGCGCGGCTTTATTCGGTATGGCCGTCCATACCCGATAGTGGCGAGCGCCGTCGGCGGAATCGAACTGATTGACGCTGAAGTGGTAAAACGCTGAACCCTTATCGGCGATATTGGGCCCCAACGGCTGCATATCCGGTTTTGCTAAGCCTGAAGCGCTATAGCTGAGGGTGAGGCAAGAAAGAACGGCAAAAAGCGCCTTGCGCGGGCGCGTAGAGCGAGACTCGCGGGCATACATCTGATGATTATTCCTTTTCCGCAGGTGAAATTTTCGTTATTCAGAAAGCACATACAGTTGCCTGAAAGCGCTTGCTGGTCAAGTCAACCCTGCAGTAAGCCGAGCCCATCAAGCAAGGCGCCGCGCCACCAGGCGTAGTCGTGCCCGCCGGTGTAAATGGCGCAATGACTATCAACGCCGGATGCCTGTAGCTGCTGATGAAGCCGCTGGACGTGAGGCACCGTCGAACCTTCCAGTGAGCCCACACACAGGCGGATACGGACAGTACGCGGCGGCGCAGACAACACATGTTCGCTGACCCATGAAGTATCGGTTGCGCTAAATAAATGGGGGCGACTGCCGCCATCTGGCGTCCACCACATGGAAGGCGAATGGCTGAGCACCAGACCGAAAGTTTCCGGCGCATGGCGGGCGGCCATCAGCGCGCTGACGCCGCCGAGGCTCTGCCCGGCCAGGACGGTGCGTGAGCGATCCGCCCATTTTTGTCGCGGCTGTTCGCGGCGAATGGTCGGCAGGAGATGTTCCGCGACGTCCCGTATCAGTTCGCTGCGCCCGCCGAGTATCGTGGTGCGCTCGCGCTCATCGATATTGTCGATGCCCAGCAGCGCCACGGGAACAATGCGACGGCTATCGATCGCGGCGTCGATGGCTGCGCACACCCCAAGATGATCGAACCAGGTTTCGCCATCGGGTAGCACCACCAGCCCCAACGGCTGCGACTTATCAACCGCGGGCAGGTACAGGCGCACCTGCCGTGATTGCCCGGCAACGATCCGTTCTGAGGTCAGCAAGGTGCCGGCGTGGCGGCCTCCGCGCCATTCGGATTGAGCGGGGGCGTTATCAAGCGCCAGCACCGACTCCCGCACGCCGTCGCGAATAGCGATCCCCGGCGTCTTATTGAGCGGATCGGCCTGTCCGGCGAGTGCGGCAAAGCGGCTCCCAAGCTGATTAACAACCTCTTCCGGCGTGCCTGGCGGGATCTCCACCAGTGAATAAGAGCCGCAATAGCTGGCCGGCAGGCGCAGCGTCAGGGTCCAGATATCCGTTGCGGGAATCTGGGTCATCAGCCCTTTTGCCACCTGTTCTTTGTCGGTTACCCGGTTTAATCGCAGATAAACGCCTCTGAGCGGATGGCGGGCGCGCCACAAAAAAGTGACTTCACGTTCATCGGCTGCGCCGTCCACCGTTGTTACTAGCGGTACCGGCAGCGATGTGGCCTGCTGCCAGAAATGAGAAAGATCGGTAATGTTGCCGGTCGCCAACTGGCGGCGCAGGCCGGCGATAGCCGCTGAAACCGGCGGATGTGGATTGATATTGAACATTCTATCTCTTTGAAAAATCATGCTACCAGTAAAAATAGCTAAAGCGGCTGTTCAGCGAACAGCCGCTTTAGGCGTGTTGATTAAGGTCTAACGCTTACCCTCACTATCCCACGATTTCTCCCGTTATGTCGTGTTGGTTGCGTGCATCTGCCGGGCCGACGCTATCGCGCCATAAGCGGGCGTAGAGGCCGTTCGCCGCAAGTAATTGCTCGTGTGTACCGTATTCTGCGAGCCGCCCTTTATCGACAACGGCGATCAGATCGCAGCGCTGGGCAGTGGTCAGGCGGTGCGCCACGATTAGCGCCAGGCGTTTTCTGGCACGGGCGACTTCGGTTAACGAAGACATGAGGCGCTCTTCCGCGCGGCGATCCAGGCGCGATGTGGCTTCATCGAGCAGTAGGACGTGGGCATTCGCCAACTGGGCGCGAGCCAGCGCAATCAACTGACGTTGTCCGGCGGATAAATCCGCGCCGCCGTTATTGACTGGCGTGCGGAAACCTTGCGGGAGCTGACGTACCAGCTCAAACAGGCCTGCCTGCCGTGAAGCGATCTCAACTTCAGCATTGCTGCTGGATGGCCGCGAATAACGTATATTCTCCGCAATATCGCCGCTAAAGAGCGCAACATCTTGATCGACCAGCCCGATCTGACGGCGGTAATCGGCAAGGGTTGTCGCCGTCATCTGTCGTTCCCCAATGCCGATGGTCCCGCTGGTGGGCGAATAGAGTCCGGCGATAAGTTTAATCAATGTCGACTTCCCGGCGCCGCTGCGGCCAACGACCGCCACGACACTGCCCTCGGGGATGGTCAGGGTGAGCTTGTCCAGTGCTGGCTCAGCGCTGCCGGGATAACGGTACGTAACTTCATCAAGCTGTAATGCACCCGTGGCCGGCTGGGTGGAGGAAGGGGGGACGTTTTCTGTCTCTTCGGTCGCCAACAGTTCATCAATATGTTTACCGCTGGCCGTCGCCTGCTGGAAGGAATCCACAATCCCGGATAATTGCTGTACCGGGCCGTAAAACTGCCCCAGCAACAGGAAGAATGCCGCCAGCACCCCGGCGGTCATTTCGCCTTCGGCCACCCTCGATGCGCCAACCAGAAGCACGGCGGCATAGGAGGCCTCGGTACAGAAGGTCAGGAAGGGGAAGTAGACCGCAAGATATTTCTGCGCGCGTACGCGGGTGGCGCGGAAGCGATCCGATAATGCGCGCAGCCGGGCGGCCTCTTGCTCCTGTTGACCATGGGATTGCACGACGCGCAGGCCGGAGACTTTCTCCTGCAGAGTGCTATTCACCTTGCCGATTTCAAGGCGCGCCTGGGCATAGGCTGGAGAGCTCAGGCGACGATAAACCCAGGTCGCCAGCGCGACTATCGGCACTGCGCTTAAGGCCGTCAACGCCAGAATGGGGTCGAGCCAGAACATGGCCGCGGCGATGGCGAACATCGTGACCAGGCTGGTGGCCGCGCCGGCAAGGCCGTTTTGCAGAAAGCGGGCGAGGGAGTCGACATCGACGGTCATCCGGGTCAGGCGTGAATCAACGTGCTTTTCATGCCAGGGGAGGGCAAGACGCAGCATATGGCCGAAGCTGCGCAAGCGTACCGTATGTTGAACCGACTCCGCCGCTCTGGCGGCGAAGATGGTCTGTAGTGAATAACAACACCAGCTTATGACCACCAGGCACAGGGCGAGCAGGGCGCAGATGCCGATAGTCGCCATATCGCCTGCGGCAACCCCCGAGTCAATACCGCGCTGTAGCAGTATTAACACGCCGACGCCAGCGGCAGAATCCAGCGCGATCAGCAGGGCGGCGATGATAAACATCCACGCCACCGGCCGCAGCAGCGAGGTCAATCTACGCCCCTCTCCGGCCAGCGCCTGTTGAACCGCCTGTTCCGGCACGCGGGTCATGCGGGCGACAAAACCGTTGCCGTCAACTTCCGGCAACGCTTGCGGCTCCTCGTTCTGCATCGCTGGCGTTGTTGGCCAAAGATCGCGGTAGCCGCCGGCGGCAGGTTCGAGGAAATCCCCGTCGCCGGTCATCAGCGCGCGGAACGCCGGGCAGCGAGACTCAAGCTCAGCCTGGCTGCCGATGTCCACCACTTGCCCTTTATCCAACACCACAATTCGACTGGCCAACCGCAGCGTCGCCCGGCGGCGGGCAATCACCAGCAGCATGTGCTGGTCATCGGCGTAACGACCCAGCGCGGCATTGATCTCCGCCTCGGTACCGGCATCTACCGCCGATGTGGTGTCATCGAGAATCAACAGTTCCGGTGCGGTAATCAGCGCCCGCGCCAGCGCGATGCGTTGCCGCTGTCCACCGGAGAGGTTAGTGCCGCGCTCGGTTAGGCGGGTATCGAAGCCTTTCGGTAAGGCATTGATAAACTCGCTGGCGCCTGCCGCCGCCGCCGCGCGGCGAATATCTTCCATCGTCGCCTGCGGGTGGCCGTAGGCGATATTTTCCGCGACCGTTCCGGCAAACAGAAAGGCGTCTTCAAATACCACCCCCACCTGACGGCGCAACGCCTCAAGCTTGAGATCGCGAAGGTTCTGCCGACCGGTGCTGGTGTTTAGCCAAATATCGCCAGCGCTGGGATCGTAAAAGCGCGCCAGCAGCATTAGCAGCGTCGATTTACCGGAGCCCGACGCGCCGACGACCGCCAGCGTTTCACCCGCCTGTAGGGAGAAGGAAACATCGCTCAGGATACGGCTGCCGCTGCCATAACCGAAGTTCACTTTTTCTAGCTGCAGGCCAATAACACGACCATTGAGCGCTTCGCTACCGTCAACCATTTGCGAACGGGTGTCGATCAGAGCGAATACCCGTTCTACGGATGCCTGGGTACGTTGGGCGATCACCAGGAACGACGCCAGCACACGGGTAGGTCCGGTCAACATGGCGAGGAAACTGGCAAAGGCCACGAAGGTCCCGAGGTCAATTCGCCCGTGCATCACTGACCAGCCGCCGTAGCACAGTAGAACGATTTGCCCGAGCACCGGCAGCGCCAGCATGGTAGCGCCAGGCATCGCCTGCGAGATGGCCGCGCCGATGCGCACGCGCACCATCTGCCGCGACTGACGATCCAGCCAGCGCGTTTCGCGCAGTTCCGCCACGCAGGATTTCACCACCGAGATCTGCGCCAGAACTTCGCGCATGTGCTCGGTCAGATTCGCCAGCCGGTCTGAAGCCAGCCCTGTCTGAGCGAATACCCGACGACGGGCGCGCAGCGCAGTAATGGCAAGACACGCCAGCACGCAGACCACGATTAGCGTCATGGCCGGCGACATCCACAGCATCACGGCAATACCGGCGATGTAGTAGGTAAATACCGCCAGCGGTACCGGAGCCATCTGCAATAGGGTATGCATTTGCTGCAGATCGCTATTGGTCCGTGAAATCACCTGTCCGGTACGCAGCGCATCCTGGCCTGCGCCATCGAGCTTTTGAATACTGTCGAACGCTCGTCCTCGCAGGGTGTGCTGCACCCACAGCGATAGCTCGCCAGCATAGCCGCGTCGTACATAGTTACCGATGAAATCAAAAAAGGCGATCAGTAGCAGCCCGCAGGCCAGCCACGGCAGGCGGGTAGGATTTCCCGCCAGCGCATCATTTACCGCCTGCCGCGTCAGTAGCGGCGTCAGCGCGGCCAGCAGAATGGTCGACACCGACGCCACCACCACGATAGCGCTAAGTTTCTTACGTTCCCAGCACACGCGCGCAAGGCGGATTATCCAGGACTGCGCGGGTGTGGGAGAGTGAGTCGCAGGCATTAAGCCTCCTCCGTCAATTTAAAGATGAAATCCGCCACGGCGGCCATTACCCTTTTTGCGCCATGGCGGCCAGTTCTTTCGCCACCTCGGTTGGGCAGGCCTGCGCCGCCATTTCCGCCGCCACCTCTTCAGAGGCCTTACGTAATGCGCGATCGTCGAGGAAAGCATTGATCATGCTGCTCGACAGACCTCCGTCGCCGGGGATGATCCCGCAGCCGCGATCGACTACCGCGCGGGCGTTTACTGGGCGATCGGCCCCCTGGCCGAAAACGATCTGTGGAATACCCGCGTGCAGCGCCGTCAGGGTGTTGCCAGCGCCGCCGTGATGGATAAAACCATCGGCGCCGTTGAGGAAGGCGCCCATCGGGATCCAGTCAACCAGGCGAACGTTTGACGGCAACGCGCGTAGATCGGAGCGCGCATTGGCTGAGAGATGCAAAATGATCTCGGCATCGACGTCACTGGCGGAATCCATTACCCAGGAGATCAGATCGAGGCCATCGACCATCGGTTTGACGGTGCCCAGGCTGACCAGGAGACGTTTGCGATCGGGCGTGCGTTCCCACCATTCTTCCCAAACCGCACCGCCGTTATACGGCACGTATTGCATGGGAATGATCGGTTCGCCATCGTTTTGCAGGATGCTCATACTCGGCGGCGTCACGTCGATCCACGCCATATCCTGCGGCGGAGCTTCGACGCCGTGACGGCGGTAGGCGTCAGCGAGTGAGCGCGTCACACCTTTGATATGCCAGGGGGTGTGGCCGAAGCCGACAGTTTGCATGACCACCGGGATATCGTATTTGGCGGCGATCAGCGGCCCGACGACGCCGAGGGGAGGATAGACGATAAGGTCGGGCCGCCAGTGTCCGGCAAACTCCACCAGTTGGTCGGCCATCTCTTCGCTGAAGAACGAGAAGTTGCCCATTTTGGTGCCGATGTTACTTTCCTTCCGCTGCGCCTCGCGGCGGCGATAATCGGCCTCCGAATCGAAGCCGGGCGCGGCATCAAACAC
Organism: Klebsiella sp. JN_Kp122; assembly: GCF_040062085.1. Taxonomy (NCBI): domain Bacteria; kingdom Pseudomonadati; phylum Pseudomonadota; class Gammaproteobacteria; order Enterobacterales; family Enterobacteriaceae; genus Klebsiella; species Klebsiella sp. JN_Kp122. The sequence continues at coordinate 56,085 of NZ_JBEAHW010000046.1, read as the reverse complement.
CACCAGCCCTGCCTCGGCCGCCTTTTGGGCGAATTTACCGCTACTGGCGATCAGCACTTCGTGACCGTTAACGCGAAATGCCTGCGCCAAAGACAGCACCGGGTATAGCAGCCCATAGAGTGGTGGGCCAACAAACAGAATGCGCATGAGAAAATCCCTCTCCGCTTGACGAACTAATTCAGGAAGTCGACGCAGTCAATATGCCGGCCAGCGCGACGTTAACTATCGTTAACCCGGCTGTGCCTGGCGCTGTGCCATTTTTTAGTTTCGCCAGCGCGACGCATGGCAACGCCGGCGACCCTATCGCAGGCGGTGAATCCGTAGCGCACGCTGACGAATCGGGAATTCCCTGTCCCGACTTCCATTAACGCTTGCGCGTCATTGTCCTGATGAACGGCCTGACGCGCCGCCGCACTGCCACGGCGGCTTGTGAGGCCGCATTTGCCGGGTGAGAGGCCGGTCAACGCGCTGGGCGATGTCCGTAATTCCTGAAGACACCGTGTCGCATCATCCTGATAGCGTCGCCTTCGCGGGTCGGTAAGGGACAAAGCGCCGTTGTTCAGGCGATGCTCGTTCCCTTACGGCCTCGGTATACCTTGCCAAAGAAATCACCAATGCAAATGCTAATGAGAATAATTACCAATATCATTTGCAAATTGCAATGATAAGTAAAAACTTAATGGAACGGGTAAACGTTTATAAGACAAATCGCAGGTGAGCTTTTCAGGAGGGGCGATGGGTTCCGGTAAGTGATGTTGTTCTGCTGGGACAAAGGCCAATCGGTTATTTTTTTATTGCGGAAAGCGGCTGCTTACCGCTGTTCATTACCCGCGTATGATTTGTGATATGATGAAAAAGCGAAACTTTTTCTCTTTTTTCCAGGTTAAACGATACTTATGAGCGCGTTCGATCACTCGTCAGATGACACCCAGGAAACTATCGGCAACAGCCTGCGCCGACGCCCACTGGCGCGCAAAAAGTTGTCTGAAATGGTGGAAGAAGAGTTGGAGCAGATGATTCGTCGCGGCGAGTTTGGCGAAGGTGGACAGCTTCCCTCCGAACGTGAGCTGATGGCGTTTTTTAACGTCGGGCGCCCGTCGGTACGTGAAGCGCTGGCTGCGCTCAAGCGTAAGGGCCTGGTGCAAATCAACAATGGCGAACGTGCGCGAGTCTCGAGACCGTCGGCGGACACCATCATTTCCGAGCTTTCCGGGCTGGCGAAGGATTTTCTCTCCGCGCCTGGCGGTATCGCGCATTTCGAGCAGTTACGCCTTTTTTTCGAATCAAGCCTGGTGCGCTATGCGGCTGAGAACGCCACGGATGAGCAGATTTCCATGTTAAGCAAGGCGCTGGAGATTAACGGCCAGTCGCTGGATGATAACGCGCAATTTATTCGCTCAGACGTCGATTTCCACCGCGTGCTGGCGGAGATCCCCGGCAACCCTATCTTTATGGCGACGCATGTTGCTTTGCTTGACTGGCTAATCGCTGCGCGGCCGAAAGTGTCGGAGCAAGAGCTTCATCATCACAATAACGTCAGTTTTCAAGAGCATATTGCCATATTTAACGCCATACGCGATCGCGATCCGGACGAAGCCGATCGTGCGTTGCAAACCCACCTCAAAAGTGTTTCCGCCACCTGGCGTGCCTTAGGTAAATCCAAAAAATCCGCTAAATGATCCCTGCCTCGCGATCGGTTTAGTGAACTCGATCGCACAATAAGCTTTCCCTATTGTACTGCTTTAAAAACGATCTGGTATAACAGGTATAAAGGTACATAGTTAATCCAGTCAACATCATTACGAGGTATATATGGTTAGCCATTTACGTGGCGTGATGCCCGCGCTTCTGACCCCATTCGACGCACAGCAGAACATCGATCGGGCGAGCCTGCGTCGGTTAGTGCGTTTCAATATTGAGCAGGGCGTTGATGGGGTTTACGTCGGCGGATCGACCGGGGAGGCCTTCGTTCAGAGCCTGTCCGAGCGCGAAGAAGTCCTTGAAATCGTAGCGGAAGAGGCGAAAGGGAAAATTACCTTAATTGCGCATGTTGGTTGCGTCAGTACGGCGGAAAGCCAGCAGCTGGCGGTGGCGGCTAAGCGCTATGGTTTTGATGCGGTTTCCGCGGTAACGCCGTTCTACTACCCGTTCAGCTTTGAAGAGCACTGCGATCATTATCGCGCAATTATTGATTCTGCTGATGGGATACCGATGGTGGTCTACAACATTCCGGCGCTGAGTGGGGTAAAACTGACCTTAGAGCAGATTAACCAACTGGTGACATTACCGGGGGTGGGCGCGTTAAAACAAACGTCTGGCGATCTCTATCAAATGGAGCAAATCCGTCGCGCGCATCCGGAACTGGTGCTCTACAACGGCTATGACGAAATTTTCGCTTCCGGCTTGCTGGCGGGCGCTGACGGCGGGATCGGTAGTACCTATAACATTATGGCCTGGCGCTATCTGGGGATCGTGCAGGCGCTGAAAGAGGGCGACACCGCGAAGGCGCAGCAGCTGCAGCATGAGTGTAATAAGGTCATCGATCTGTTAGTCAAAGTGGGCGTATTCCGTGGACTGAAAACGGTGCTGCACTATATGGATGTGCTCTCCGTACCACTCTGCCGTAAACCGTTTACGCCGGTAGAGGATAAATTCCAGGCCGAATTGAAAGCGCTGGCGCAGCAGTTAATGCAGGAGCGCGGCTGATTTCTCGCCGGAGACGCTCATAAACTGCGCTTTCGATAAGAGATTTAATCAGACATCTGAAGCGGGCGTCATCCGGCAACAACGATATTCAATTCATACCAAAGCGAGTGGGCGCAGCCCATCGCGGGAGACTCACCATGAGTACAACAACCCAGAACATCCCGTGGTATCGTCATCTTAACCGGGCGCAGTGGCGGGCATTTTCCGCCGCCTGGTTAGGGTATTTGCTTGATGGTTTTGATTTTGTCTTAATCGCCCTGGTGCTCACTGAGGTTCAGGGGGAATTCGGTTTAACGACGGTGCAGGCGGCAAGCCTGATTTCCGCCGCTTTTATCTCTCGCTGGTTTGGCGGCTTGATGCTCGGGGCAATGGGGGATCGCTACGGTCGCCGCCTGGCGATGGTGACCAGCATTGTTCTTTTTTCGTTGGGTACGCTGGCCTGTGGTTTTGCACCTGGTTACACCTCTCTCTTTATTGCCCGGCTGGTTATTGGGATGGGCATGGCGGGAGAATATGGCTCCAGCGCCACCTATGTTATTGAAAGTTGGCCGAAACATTTGCGGAACAAGGCGAGTGGATTTCTGATCTCTGGCTTCTCGGTTGGCGCCGTCGTCGCCGCGCAGGTTTATAGTCTGGTGGTGCCCGTTTGGGGCTGGCGTGCGCTCTTTTTCATCGGCATTGTCCCCATCGTTTTTGCCCTCTGGCTGCGTAAAAACATTCCGGAAGCGGAAGACTGGAAAGAGAAGCACGAAGGTAAAGCGCCGGTACGTACGATGGTCGATATTCTCTATCGCGGCCAGCATCGGGTGCTAAACATCATCATGACCTTTGTGGCCGGCGCGTCGTTATGGTACTGCTTTGCCGGCGAGGCGCGTATTGCCGGGTTGGTTGCGCTGCTGGGCCTGGTATGCGCCATTATCTTCATCAGTTTCATGGTGCAAAGCAGCGGTAAACGCTGGCCGACCGGCGTGATGCTGATGGTGGTGGTGCTCTTCGCTTTCCTCTACTCCTGGCCGATTCAGGCGCTGCTACCTACTTATCTGAAAACTGAACTGGCCTATGATCCACATACTGTTGCTAACGTATTGTTCTTTAGCGGTTTTGGTGCAGCCGTCGGCTGCTGCGTCGGCGGTTTCCTCGGCGACTGGCTGGGGACCCGTAAAGCTTACGTTTGCAGTTTACTGGCTTCGCAACTGCTGATCGTTCCGGTATTTGCGATAGGCGGCACCAATGTCTGGGTGCTCGGTTTGTTACTGTTCTTCCAGCAAATGCTGGGTCAAGGAATTTCAGGGATCTTACCGAAGCTGATCGGCGGTTATTTCGAAACCGATCAGCGTGCTGCGGGTCTGGGATTTACTTACAACGTCGGTGCTTTGGGCGGCGCGTTAGCGCCGATTCTCGGGGCGTTAATTGCTCAACGCCTGGATTTAGGCACCGCGCTGGGTTCGCTCTCCTTTAGCCTGACATTCGTGGTGATCTTACTCATCGGGCTTGATATGCCAACTCGCGTCCAGCGGTGGATCCGCCCGGAAGCCATGCGTACCCATGATGCGATCGATGGCAAACCGTTCAGCGGCGCAGTGCCGTTTGGTCGCGGTAAAAGCACATTAGCGAAAAGTAAAAATTAACCATGGCGCCCGGCCAATCACGAATGTTTGCCTAAGGATATGATGATGTCTCTACTTGAACAGCTTAATCAAAACATTGCGCAATCTGGTGGTTTGATAGTTTCCTGCCAGCCTGTACCAAATAGCCCGCTGGATAAGCCTGAAATTGTCGCTGCGATGGCCCTGGCGGCGGAGCAGGCAGGGGCGGTCGCGCTGCGTATTGAAGGTATTGATAATTTACGCGCCACCCGCGCCGTCGTTTCTATTCCTGTCATCGGGATTATGAAACGCGATCTCGACGATTCGCCAGTCCGGATCACCCCGTTTCTTGAAGATGTTGATGCGCTCGCGCAAGGCGGGGCGGATATTATCGCCGTGGATGGTACCGATCGCCTGCGTCCGGTTACCGTTGCGGCACTGCTGGCGCGAATTCATCAGCATGCTTTGCTGGCGATGGCCGACTGTTCAACTTTTGAAGATGGGATGGCTTGCCAGCAGCAGGGGGCCGACATTATCGGGACGACGCTTTCTGGCTACACGACGGTGAAAACGCCGGAAGAACCCGATTTCGCTCTGGTGAAAACACTCAGTGAGGCCGGATGCCGGGTGATTGCCGAGGGGCGCTACAACACCCCGGCGCAGGCGGCAACTGCGATGCGCCAGGGGGCATGGGCCGTGACCGTTGGCTCTGCCATCACTCGTCTTGAGCATATCTGCCAGTGGTATAACTCGGCGTTAAAAAAGGCGGTGTCATGACTACGCTTGCTATTGATATCGGCGGAACCAAACTCGCCGCCGCGCTGGTGGATGATGACCTGAACCTCCTTAAACGCCGTGAGTTGCCGACACCCGCCAGCAAAATGCCGGAAGCGCTATGTTCGACGCTGCAAGAGCTGATCGTGCCGTTGTTTGCTCGCGCCCAGCGAGTGGCAATTGCCTCTACCGGAATAATTAGCGGCGGCGTGCTGTCGGCCATCAATCCCCATAATCTGGGCGGTTTGCAGCATTTTCCGCTGACGCAGACGCTGGAAAAAATCACCGGCCTACCCACACTGGCGGTTAACGATGCGCAAGCTGCGGCATGGGCGGAATACCATGCTCTGGGGGATGAATGTCGCGACATGGTTTTCATCACGGTATCCACAGGTGTAGGGGGCGGTGTAGTGAGTAATGGTCGGCTAATCACCGGGAATGGCGGTCTCGCCGGCCATCTGGGCCATACGTTAGCGGACCCGAATGGACCGCTATGCGGTTGTGGTCGGCGCGGCTGCGTAGAGGCTGTTGCTTCCGGACGTGGAATGGCGGCCGCCGCTCAGGGAGAACTCAGCGGATGTGATGCGAAAACGATTTTCATCCGTGCCGGGCAGGATGATGAGCAGGCTATTGGGCTTATTCACCGTTCGGCACAGACCTTAGCGAGATTGATCGCTGATGTAAAAGCGACAACGGATTGCCAGCGCGTGGTGGTCGGTGGCAGCATCGGCCTGGCGGAAGGTTATCTGGAGATGGTGAGAGCTTACCTTGCGCAGGAACCGTCGGTATATCACGTAATGTTACAACCCGCGCATTACCGACATGACGCGGGATTGCTGGGAGCGGTGTTACTGGCTCGGGAGAATAACTCATGATAGCAGGTGATATTGGAACGCTAACCACCTCCGGGATACATCCCGTTTTAGCCGAAGCGTTGATGCTGGCGGTAGCCGCTTGTCCACAGGAGAAATCTCCTGGACGTTTCAATCTACGCGGTGACGATATTTTTATGAACGTCATGGTATTTACTACCCAGCCAGCGGAAAGTAAAAAATCGGAACAGCATGCGCAATATATCGATATTCAACTGTTGCTAAGCGGTGAAGAACGTATTCTGTGGGGAATGGTAAATTGTGCACAGCAGTGCGAAGCGATACACGTTGAAGAGGATTATCAGTTGTGTAATGCGATTGAAAATCAGCAGGCCATTACGCTACGGCCTGGTAATTTCGTGATATTTATGCCTGGTGAGCCGCATAAACCTGGATGTATTACGACATTGCCGCAGGAGATTAAAAAGGTAGTAGTTAAGGTTAATGTTAGCCTTTTGCAAAACGAATACTGATGCTGAGATTATTCCTGGTTTTGTTTGTGTAATGTGTTCTTCATTTAAATCTGCAAAATTTAAACTAGCTTATTAGGGGGCTCCTTTTCTTAAAACATGCAATATAGGGACTGTTATGGCTATTGATATGTATCTGAAGGTTGATGGGGTAACCGGTGAATCTAACGACTCAAATCATAAAAATTGGATAGATGTTTTGTCATTTAGCTGGGCAGCTGAGCAGCCTGGGAATATGAGCGTTGGCGGCGGTGGCGGAGCGGGTAAAGTTAATTTTCAGGACCTTTCGGTACAAGCATTGATAGATAAAGCAACGCCGGCAGTTCTCAAGTTTTGCGCTAGCGGTAAACATGTCGCTAAAGTCGAACTATCAATTTGCAAAGCCGGCGGCTCGCAAATTGAGTATTCGCGTGTTGTTCTTGAAGATGTTCTGGTGACGAAAACCAGTTTTAGCGGTGTGGGTCATACCGACACTATTATGGTGAATTACCTGTTTCAGGCATCTAAAGTTAATCTGCATTATTGGGAGCAGTCTTCTCAAGGGACCAAAGGCGCAGAAACTAAATCGGGTTGGGATATCAAACAGAATAAAGAAATTTAATCGACGCTGGAGCGCCTGCAATGCCAGATATTACCTCCGAGATAAATGCGGTTCTCTCCGATCATTCCCGGTTTGACGCAGAGCAGCTGGATATTATTATTTCATTCGTCAATGAACTGGATAAAGGAACTTTGAGTCAGTTTGAGAACGCTCCGGATCGCACGATTATGGATACCTATGAGCGCTTGCTTGCTGCCAGTAAAGAGCCTGCCAGAAGACAACGTGACGAAGAATACGAACTGGAATCTTTGATGGGGGCCAGTCGTCGTACTGCCACCATGAGCAATCATGCTGCGTTTTTTGATCGCTTCAGAACAACGCCCGCGCATATGTATGGTTACGGCGGCAACGTCTACCGGGATCAGACAAAAAGCTATTACGATGTGGCCGGTAAAATACTGGCAGGCATTGGCGGTCTCGCTTCTTTTGGCGCAGGTACCGCCGCCATTGCCGCCTCGCAGGCGGGTTCGTCGCTTTCGGGTATAGCGGCGCGTTATGCGTTATCTTCTGTCGGCGCGACCGGCCTGGCCGCTGGCGCGATGGCGTTGCTCCGTAATAATTTTTCCGATGTTCAGGTGGCGACGAATAAAGATTTCCTCGAAACCATCAAGTCTATCGCCAAGCTAAGAAACAAACTGAATGATTTCTTCCAGGGCCTCAACAACAAGGTCTATTCGGATAAGACAAAAGCAGAAACGGCGCTCAACAATGAAATGAAGTCACATCCGTTACGTTTTGGCGTCGGTTCAGGAAGTCAGGTAGTACATGCAAACCTGGCCCCGATTCAACGTTTGGTCACTCAGGACTTTGTTACCGTAAACCACGAGATCAGAGCCAAAATTTTGCCGAAGGGTACAAATTCAGCCTGGAGTGTTGCGGTTTCGAGCTCAGAAATGGGTTGGGATGAACGGGTATTGGACCAGGCTAACATGGGTATTCTGCAGCAGGTCGTTCATCAGCTTTAACGAGGTTGTGTTGGCGGCGAATAATCGAACGCTGTTCGATGGAGAGTCCGGCTGCAGAAAAGTAAAAACCCACCTTTTGGGCGGGTTCTTTAAATAGTGGTGCCCGGACTCGGACTAACGCCGCAGGCGTTGAACAGCGCGCTTGTCGCGCTGGCCCCGAAGGGGTGAGCCGCATTGCGGCGAATAATCGAACGCAGTTCGATGGAGAGTCCGGTTGCAGAAAAGCAAAAACCCAGCCATAGGCTGGGTTCTCTGAATAAGTGGTGCCCGGACTCGGAATCGAACCAAGGACACGGGGATTTTCAATCCCCTGCTCTACCGACTGAGCTATCCGGGCAACGGGGCGCATTAAACCTGATTCACCGCGCCTCGTCAACGAAATTTATAAATTTCGCAGCAGACTGCACAATCTATCACCACTTTGCCGTAAAAGCACGCGTCGTCAGGCAAAAAAGGCCGTCCACGCGACCGAAATCGGCATTGCCAGCAGCAGGGCGGGGAGCATATTGACCACCGCGAACATCTTAATCCCGCAGATACGCAGGCCGGTCGCCACCAGCAGCATACCGCCGACGGCGCTGAAGTCGGCCATCATCATCGGCGTGGTCAGCGGCATGATAAGCGAGGCGCAGGCCGCCAGACTCAGCTGAATCAGCAGCATCGGCACACAGATTGCCGACACCGCCAGCCCCAGCGTGCAGGCGAAAATAGTAGCGGTGAAAAAGTCGAGAAACGCTTTGGCGATAAGGATGCTGGCGTCGCCGGTCATTCCTTCGCGCATGGCGCCAAAAACACCGGTACCGCTGGCGCAAAACAGCACGATGATCGCCACGTAGCTCTGAATATAAGACTCGTGGGCCGAGGCCTTTTTCCTGCCCTTTGGCGACAATAGCTGCTGGAGTTTGCTTACCAGGGTATTGATGCCTTTCTCCATATTACACACTTCGCCGAGTAGCGCGCCGACCAGCGTCGCCAGCACCATCACCGGCAGGTTGGCGCACTTGATGACCAGTAAAATACCAATCCCCAGTGATGCCAGCCCAAAAATCGAGGTCATCGAGGTGCGGATCCGTTCCGGCAATCGTTGGCTCAGCAGCGCGCCCAGTACGCCGCCGACAAGCACCGCGCTGGCGTTAATAAATGGCCCTATAACCAAAGTAAACTCCTGTTAATTATTCCTGATGTCCGCATTATTATGACGTTGTTTCGCCGCTAAGGCTTGCGGATACGTGGGGAGAATGCATATGGATTTCATCTTGCGCCACTTTCGGAAAGGTGCCATGATTGCGCGGATTTTCACCTCTTTACCCTGAGGCCGCCGGGATGACGACATCGCCATTACATCGCCGTTGCCGCTGCGCATTGCTGCGCGGTTTGCCTCGTTCCTTACTCTCCCTGTTCACCATGCGGTGAAGGCCACGTATGCTCACTGTAGGACAACAGTAAGATCGGACGCGTCTGCTTTTACTGATGTCCGGCGGTCGGAGCTGAATTCCGTCAGACCCGGACACCTCGTTGGGCAAGGCTCCACCTTTGCCTGAGATTTTTACACTCCCGATACGGGCATTTGCGCTTATGAAATCTATGCACATTGCCGCCAGCTGCGAGCTGGTCTCCCGTCTGTCCACCCATCGTCAGGTTGTGGCGCTGGACAGCACTGATTTTACCGATGCGGCAGCGGTCGTCATCACCGCGGCGGATAGCCGCAGCGGTATCCTGGCCCTGCTCAAGCGCAGCGGATTCAATCTGCCGGTCTATCTATTTAGCGAAACGCAAACGGATAAACCGGAAGGAGTCGTCGCGGTGATTAGCGGCAAAGAGCAGGAGTGGCTGGAGCTGGAAGCGGCCGCCTGCGGCTATGAAGAGAAACTGCTGCCGCCATTTTTCAATACGCTTAGCCAGTACGTTGAGATGGACAACAGCACTTTCGCCTGTCCCGGCCATCAGCATGGCGCGTTCTTTAAAAAGCATCCCGCGGGCCGCCAGTTCTACGAGTTTTTCGGCGAGAACGTTTTTCGCGCTGACATGTGCAACGCCGACGTCAAGCTCGGCGATCTGCTGATCCATGAAGGTTCGGCGAAGCACGCGCAGAAATTTGCGGCAAAAGTCTTCAATGCCGATAAAACCTACTTCGTGCTTAACGGCACTTCCGCGGCGAACAAGGTCGTGACCAATGCGCTGCTGACCCGCGGCGATCTGGTACTGTTCGATCGCAACAACCATAAATCAAACCACCATGGCGCGCTGATCCAGGCCGGGGCGACGCCGGTCTATCTGGAAGCCGCGCGCAACCCGTTCGGCTTTATCGGCGGCATCGACGACCACTGCTTTGATGAAACCTACCTGCGCGAGCTGATCCGCGAAGCGGCGCCGGAAAAAGCCGACGCGGCGCGCCCGTTCCGCCTGGCGGTGATCCAACTGGGCACCTATGACGGCACGGTGTATAACGCGCGCCAGGTGGTCGATAAAATCGGCCATCTCTGCGATTACATCCTGTTTGACTCGGCGTGGGTCGGTTACGAGCAGTTTATCCCGATGATGGCTGACTGCTCGCCGCTGCTGTTGGATCTCAATGAAAACGATCCGGGCATTTTTGTGACGCAATCGGTGCATAAGCAACAGGCCGGTTTTTCGCAGACCTCGCAAATTCACAAGAAGGATAACCATCTGCGCGGCCAGGCGCGTTTCTGCCCGCATAAGCGGCTGAATAACGCCTTTATGTTGCATGCTTCCACCAGTCCGTTTTATCCGCTGTTCGCCTCGCTGGATGTGAATGCCAAAATCCATGAAGGAGAGAGCGGTCGGCGGCTGTGGGCGGAGTGCGTGGAGCTGGGTATCGAAGCGCGTAAAGCGATACTAGCGCAGTGTAAATTATTGCGGCCATTTGTGCCGCCGCTGGTCGGCGGGAAACCGTGGCAGGAGCATTCGACGGCGACTATCGCCAGCGAACGTCGCTTCTTTAGCTTCGAGCCGGGCGCGAGCTGGCACGGATTTAGCGGTTATGCTGACAATCAATACTTTGTCGATCCGTGTAAGCTGCTGCTGACCACGCCGGGCATCGATGCCGATAGCGGCGACTATACCGAGTTTGGCATCCCGGCGACCATCCTGGCGCACTACCTGCGCGAAAACGGCATCGTGCCGGAGAAGTGCGATCTCAACTCGATTTTGTTCCTGCTGACGCCGGCGGAAAGCGCGGAAAAACTGGCGCGACTGGTGGCGATGCTGGCCCAGTTCGAACAGCATATCGAAGCGGATTCGCCGCTCGCCGAGGTACTGCCGACTATTTACAACAAATACCCGGTTCGCTACCGCGATTACACCATTCGCCAGCTGTGTCAGGAAATGCACGATCTGTACGTCAGTTTTGATGTTAAAGACCTGCAAAAGGCGATGTTCCGCAAGCAGAGTTTCCCGCCGGTGGTGATGAACCCGCAGGACGCCAACCGCGAATTTATCCGCGGTAACGTTGAGTTGGTGTGCCTGAGCGAGGCCGAAGGCCGCATCGCGGCGGAAGGGGCGCTACCGTATCCGCCGGGCGTGCTGTGCGTGGTGCCGGGCGAACTCTGGGGCGGCGCGGTACTACGCTACTTCCTCGCGCTGGAAGAGGGGGTCAATATGCTGCCGGGCTTTTCGCCGGAGTTGCAGGGGGTTTATAGCGAAACGGATACCGATGGTATTAAGCGGTTGTATGGGTATGTGTTGAAGAAATAAAAAAACGCCCCGCCGAACAGGCGGGGCGTTTTGCTTTTGCCAATCAGGCGTTCTGGCGCGCGGCGGCAGGCTGTCTGACGTGTTGATACTTGAACAGCGCCACGAAAGCGAAGGCCAGCACCAGCGAGTAGGCGGCGAAAATCAGCCACACGCTTTGCCAGTTAGTGATCCCCTCAACGGTAAAGTGCTCGACAACTTTGCCGCTCACCATCCCACCAAGGATGCAGCCGAAGCCGTTGGTCATCATCAGGAACATACCCTGGGCGCTGGCGCGGATTTCCGGACGCACCTCTTTCTCAACGAATACTGAACCGGAGATGTTGAAGAAGTCGAAGGCGCAGCCGTAGACGATCATCGACAGTACCAGCAGCACGGTACCGAACGGCGTCGGGTCGCCGAAGGCGAACAGGCCGAAGCGCAGCATCCACGCCACGATACTAATCAGCATCACGTTCTTAATGCCGTAGCGGCTAAGGAAGAACGGGATGGTCAGGATAAACAGCGTTTCGGAGATCTGCGAAATCGACATCAATACCGACGCGTGCTCGACGATAAAGCTGCCGGAGAACAGCGGGTCTTTATCGAAGCTGTGCAGGAAAGTGTTGCCAAACATATTAGTGATTTGCAGTTCGGCACCGAGCATCATGGAGAAGATAAAGAAGATTGCCATACGCTTGTTTTTAAACAGCGCAAAAGCGTTCAGGCCGAGCATCTCAGTCCAGCTCTGGTTGCGCTGGGCGTTGGCGACCGGAATATGCGGCAGCGTCAGGGTGAACAGCGCCAGCAAGACCGACAGCGTCGCGCCGATATAAAGCTGCATATGGCTAAGCTCGAAGCCCGAGAAGCTGACGCCCCACATGGCGAGGATAAAGCCGATGGTGCCCCAGATACGAATTGGCGGGAAATCGGTCACGATATCCAGCCCCGCCGACTGCAGGCGGTAGTAGGAGATGGTGTTGATCAAGCCAAGCGTCGGCATATAGGCCAGCGAGTTAAGCAAGATCACGAGGAACATCTCGCCTGGCGTGGTGACCTGCGCCGCAAGGTACAGCGTTAACGCGCCGACCAGGTGGCAGATGGCATACACCCATTTGGCGCTGATCCATTTATCGGCGACGATCCCGAGCAGCGTCGGCATCAGCACAGCGGCGATGCCGAGCGAGCTATACACCGCGCCGATGGCCGCGCCGTCAAACTTCAGGGTGACGAACATGTAAGAGCCGAGCGTGGTCAGCCAACTCCCCCAAAGGCAGAACTGCAGGAACGACAGTATTTTTAACTGCAGCTTAAGATTCATGTATTTATCCTCACGAATGTGGGCTGGTGATGTTTTTTAAATAACATAACCACCGTTATTTTGATGCGATTCTATCATTCACCGGTTGAAGGCTTCTGTTAACTGCCGCAGAAAATCGAAAGATATTACGAAGTATGTCGTAAAAAAGAGAGGCCCGGCGAGATGTCCGGGCCTGCGGGAGAGGGCTACTTACGGCGGTAGCTTTTCTGCGCGGTATTCACTTTATACAGATACCGGCGCGATTCTGCCGACGGATGGCGGGTGGTGAGCGTCTGGTAGACGTCGCCTGGCGCCATGCTGTTAATGATGTTCGCCGCCTGGACTTTATCGCTGGAGAAGACGCGCAGTACGCTGCCGGCGCCGCCGTTATAGGCGGTGATCACCGCGTAGCGACGCGAGGTGGGGTTATCGATGCCGGCGAGATAAACGTTGTTCAGCATCGCCAGATAGGCGGTACCGGTATCGATGTTATTCGCCGGGTCAAACAGATAGCTGCGGCTCGGCAGGCCGGATTTGCCCTGCGAGCGGAAGACGTCTTTCCCCGCGCTATGCTGTACGACCTGCATCAGCCCCATGGCATCCGCGTGGCTCACCGCATAGGGGTTAAACGATGATTCTGTTTGCATAATCGCAAGGATCAGCGACTCATCAACGCCATATTTACGCGAGGCCTGGCGCACCATGCCGAGATATTTATGCGCACGTTTATCGAGGTGGTTAGGCACCAGGTTGATAGTGATGCTATAGACCACGCGCAGGCCATTGCTGCGGCTCTTCAGACGGGTTTGCAGCAGATAATCGGCATAGCGCGCGGCGCGCCACTCCCAGCGGATGGATTCGCCGGTGTTATCGACGACCTGGCCGTAGAGGAACGGTTCTTTGGAAATCTGAATATCATCGACATCGGAATAGAGGTCGATAGAGTTGGGGTCATCGCCCATCAACAGAGTTTTGATAATCGCCTGGCGTAACCGTCCTTGCGGATCGGTTCCGGCGATGGTCTCGACGGTAATCGTACCGGCATCAAAGTTGATGTGGCTGCGGGTTTGATATTGATCGGTATATTTTACGTAGTCCTTCGGCCCGGCGAGCAGAACTTCGTTATACCCCCAAATGTTCTCGATGTTATGGGCAAACTGGCCCATCAGGATATCGAATCCGTTAGTGTCCTTGACCCAGGCCTCGTTATATTCGGCGCCTTTTTTATTGGAACTGGAACAGGACACGAGCAGTGGCGCAATCAGCGCGAGCGCTAAGTATTTTTTCATCATTCCGGGAGTGCGTGTTGTGTTTGTTTGGTAAAGGCCGTGAGGCCCTTACTGTTTTTCCGGCGGCGTGTAGCCTTCGATGTGAACGTCTTTCCCTTCAAACAGGAACTGCACCATCTCCTGTTCCAGCAGCTTGCGGTGCTCCGGGTTCATCATGCTGAGTTTTTTCTCGTTGATCAGCATAGTCTGCTTATGCTGCCACTGCGCCCAGGCCTCTTTGGAAATTTCGTTGTAAATGCGCTTACCGAGCTCGCCCGGATAGAGCTGGAAATCCTGGCCGTCCGCTTCACGCTGCAGGAAAGTACAAAAAATCGTTCTGCTCATAATCAATCCTCTTTTATAGCCGAAAAAACTAGACCGGCGTTCCGGCTTTCAACTGTTGCAACAAGCGCTCCACGGGGGCCGCCAGTCCGACCGATGGCGGCTGCGCTAAGTTATACCAGAGTGCGTTACCTTCATCCATGCATGCGCCAGATGAGTGCACTGTAAGCCACATCGGCACAATATCCAGGTGGAAATGGCTGAAAGTGTGGCGGAAGGCGGTTAATTGCGTCAGATTATCGGCCTTTATCTGACGTTGCGCCAGCCACTCACGCAGCCCGGCTTCATCCTCAAACTGCGGAAAACAGAACAACCCGCCCCATAAACCCACCGGCGGACGTTGGGAAAGAAATACCTCGTCGCCGTGCTGCATCAGCAGGAAGTAGCCGGTGCGTTCCGGGATGGTCTGCTTCGGTTTTTTCCCCGGATATTCCGCCCATGAATGGTTAGCGTAGGCCACGCAGCCGTTACTCAGCGGGCACAGTTCGCACTTCGGCTTCGAGCGGGTGCAAACCATGGCGCCGAGATCCATCATCGCCTGGTTGAAGCGCTCTACGCCCTGCGCCGGCGTCACCTCTTCGCTTATTTCCCACAGCCGTTTTTCCACCTCTTTTTTCCCCGGCCAGCCGCTCACAGCATAGCAGCGGGCGAGTACCCGCTTCACGTTGCCGTCGAGAATCGGATAATGCTGACCGAGCGAAAGGGATAAAATCGCCCCCGCCGTCGAGCGCCCGACGCCGGGAAGCGCGGCCACCTCTTCAAAGGTTTGCGGGAACTCACCGCCGTGTTGCGTGGCGACCTGCTGCGCGGCTTTATGTAAGTTGCGCGCCCGCGCGTAGTAGCCAAGGCCGGTCCACAGATGCAGCACTTCATCCAGCGGCGCGTTGGCTAAATCAACAACCGTTGGGAAACGCGCCATAAAGCGTTCAAAATAGGGAATAACCGTGGTGACCTGGGTTTGTTGCAACATCACTTCGGAGAGCCATACTTTGTAGGGCGTCTTGGCGATTTGCCAGGGCAGGGTTTTACGGCCGTATTTGTCGTACCAGTCCAGGACCTGGGCTGAAAATTGCGCGGCGAGAAAAGTCAAAGCTACGGCTCCGGAATCGCGATTACAGGGTGGCAGATTGCAGCACAAGGGCGAGTGGCTGTAAACCCTTGCATCCGCCGGGTAACTTTGGATAATGCCCGTTTTCCGAACACATTCACAAGCAGACTTAACTTTTATGAAAAACGACGTCATTTCTCCGGAATTCGATGAAAACGGTCGCCCGCTGCGCCGTATTCGTAGCTTCGTCCGTCGCCAGGGCCGCCTGACGAAAGGGCAGCAGCATGCGCTGGATAACATTTGGCCGGTGATGGGCGTTGAATTCAACGATGCGCCGCTCGATTTCGCCGCCCTGTTTGGCCGCGAAGCGCCGGTCACCTTAGAAATTGGTTTCGGCATGGGCGCTTCGCTGGTGGCGATGGCGAAAGCTAAACCGGAGCAAAACTTCCTCGGTATTGAAGTGCACTCGCCGGGCGTCGGCGCATGCCTGGCTTCCGCGGAAGAAGAAGGCGTACAAAATCTGCGCGTAATGTGTCACGATGCGGTCGAAGTGCTGCACACTATGATCCCGGATAACTCGCTGAATATGGTGCAGCTGTTTTTCCCTGACCCGTGGCATAAAGCGCGTCATAATAAACGTCGTATCGTGCAGCCGCCTTTCGCCGAGCTGGTAAAAAGCAAACTGAAGCTGGGCGGCGTCTTCCATATGGCGACCGACTGGGAAGCCTATGCTGAGCATATGCTGGAAGTGATGTCTTCGCTGGAAGGCTATCGTAACCGGTCGGAAAGTAACGATTACGTACCGCGTCCGGAATCGCGCCCGGTAACCAAATTTGAACAACGTGGCCATCGTCTTGGCCACGGCGTATGGGACTTAATGTTCGAGAGGGTGAAATAATGGCCAAGAATCGTAGCCGTCGTCTGCGTAAAAAAATGCATATCGACGAGTTTCAGGAGTTAGGTTTCTCCGTAGCCTGGCGTTTCCCGGAAGGGACCAGCGAAGAGCAGATCGACCAGACGGTCAACGATCTGATCGAAGAGGTCATTGAGCCGAACAAACTGGCCTTTGACGGCAGCGGCTATCTCTCGTGGGAAGGGCTCATCTGCATGCAGGAAATCGGTAAATGTACCGAAGAGCATCAGGCCATCGTTCGTAAGTGGCTGGAAGATCGTAAATTAGCGGATGTGCGCACCAGCGAACTTTTTGACGTCTGGTGGGACTAAGTTTGACAAGGGTCGGCAATTGCCGGCCCGATTTGTCTTAAGGGAGTAAAATGATGCGCAAAACGCTGCTGGCGGTGGCGCTTTCCGTCACCGCTTTGTCTGCCCACGCGGACTACCAGTGTAGCGTCACGCCGCGTGACGATGTAATCCTCAGCCCGCAGCAGGTGCAGGTGAAGGGTGAAAACGGCGATCTGGTGATTAAGCCGGACGGTAATCTGACCTTTAACGGTAAAGCCTATGCCCTTAGCGCCGCCCAGCGCGAACAGGCGCAAGATTATCAGGCCGGTCTGCGCAGCAGTCTGCCGTGGATTGATGATGGCGCGCGTTCGCGGGTCGAAAAGGGCCGCAAGGCGCTGGATAAAATCATCACCGAACAGGTCGGCGCCAGCAGCAGTATGCATAGCCGCCTGACCAAGCTGGACGCGCAGCTGAAAGAACAGATGAACCGCATTATCGAACGTCGCAGCGATGGCCTGACTTTCCACTATAAAGCCATCGACCAGGTTCGCGCCGATGGCCAACAACTGGTGAATCAGGCGATGGGCGGCATTCTGCAGGACAGCATTAACGAGATGGGCGCCAAAGCGGTGCTTAAAGGCGGCGGCAATCCGCTGCAGGGCATTCTCGGCAGTCTTGGCGGCCTGCAAACCGCAATCCAGGATGAGTGGAAAAACCAGGAAGCGGATTTCCAGCAGTTCGGCAAAGATGTTTGCAGCCGGGTGGTCTCGCTGGAAGAGAGCCGCAAAGCGCTGGTTGGTTCGTTAAAGTAAGCAAGATTTCGCGGCCCGCATTTCTTTGGGCCGCGCACTTATCCACTCAGGCGCGGCCGTGCGACACGCGTGAACGGCGAGCCAGAGAATCAATGATTACCGCAATCGCCAGTACCGCGCCGGTAATGATATAGCGCAGCGAAGACGGCAGGTTCAACAGCGTCAGCCCATTTGAAATCGACTGAATCACGATGATCCCCAATAGCGCGGACCAGGCGCTGCCGCGTCCGCCGAACAGGCTGGTGCCGCCGATCACCGCCGCGGCGATGGCGTTGAGGTTGACGTCGCCGGTGCCGGCCTGCTGGCTGGCGGAAGCCAGTCGCGACGCCGCGAGAATGCCGCCGAAGGTCGCAAGCGTGGTACACAGAACAAAAGCGCTCACATAAATCGCCCGCACGTTAATTCCCGAACGGCGCGCCGCTTCACGGTTGCCGCCGACCGCGAACATCGAGCGACCCCATTTTGTCCGTTTCAGCGCGTAGTTGAGGATCATCACGCAGGCGACAAAGAGACCGAAAATCCACGGAATACCGCGCCCCTGATTGAGGTAAAGCACCGCGGCCTCGAAGATAATCGTCAGCGCGATCGCGCGCGCCAGTAGCGAGCTGACTCCCTCGGCGGAAAGATTGGCCGCCAGGCGCCGCGAGCGCTTTTTCAGACCAAAGACAATAATCGCCAGTCCTGGCAGCAATGCCATCAGGTGTGAGAACCAGCCGGGCATCACCAGCAGTTGGCCAAAGCGCACCAGCGGCGAAGTATAGGGCAGGTTGATGCTGCCGCTCGGCCCGAGGATATACAGCTGCATGCCCAGCAGCGCCAGCAGGCCGGCGAGGGTGGCGACGAAACTTGGCATTCCGACGCGGGTATACAGTAGCGCGTAGACCAGCCCGACGGCCACGCCGCAGGCCAGCGCCACGGCGATGGCTCCCGCCAGCGGCCATCCTGCGTTCACCCACAGCACGCCGACGATAGCCGATGCCAGGCCGCTCATGGAGCCGACCGACAGGTCTATCTCGCCAAGCATCAGAACGCAGACGATGCCGAGCGAGATAAACCCGACCGTCGCGCAGTCAAACAGCAGGTTCACCAGGTTATTCGGCGCGATATAGACCGGGTTGAGGAAGGTGAAAACCAGGGAAATCACAATCAGCCCTGCTATCACCGGCGCGGTGCCGAGATCGCCGGTTTTGATGCGGGTTATCTGCGCGCGCAGGGCGCCAAACAGCCCCTCGTCGTGACGAACGCGCTCATCGCTGCGATCCAGCGCGGTGTGGGATGCGGTCTTACTGTTCATAAAATTACATCGCTCCGGAAGTTGTTGGCTGTGATTTACGTTCAACCCGGCGTGAAACGGCGTTTTCCGTCGCGCCGGTGATCGCGGCGACCAGATCCTGATTGGAAGCATCGGGCGTGAAGATCCCTTTGTTGCGCCCGAGACGTAGCACCACGATACGGTCGGCGACGGCGCGAACGTCTTCCATGTTGTGGCTGATGATGATGACGCCAAGCCCGCGCTCGCGAACGCGCTCAATCAGGTTGAGCACTTCCGCGGTCTGCGCGACGCCCAGCGCCGCGGTGGGCTCATCGAGCATAATGATTTTAGGGTTCAGCAGCAGCGAACGGGCGATGGCGACGGTCTGCCGCTGGCCGCCGGAAAGCGATGCCACCGGTTCGCGTACCGACGGAATACGTGCCGCCAGCTCCTGCAGCAGCGTCCAGGCTTTCACTTCCATCGCCACTTCATCGAGCTGGAACGGCGAAATTTCATGACCCAGAAACAGGTTTGCTACCACATCAAGGTTTTCACACAGCGCCAGATCCTGAAACACCGTGGCAATACCGTATTCCAGCGCCTTGCCGGGGCTATCGAGGGTGACGGGGTTGCCGTCAAACTCAATGGTGCCGGAGGTCGGTTGGTGGACGCCGGCGAGGATCTTCACCAGCGTGGATTTGCCCGCGCCGTTGTCGCCGACCAGCGCAACTACCTCGCCGGCGTGGACTTCTAATTCGATATCCGTCAGCGCGGACACCGCGCCAAAATGTTTAGAGACGTTGCGCAGTTGCAGTATTGGCCGCCCGGCGGCGGAGTTGTGTTGTTGTTGCGGCATACAAAACGACCTCAATCATGGCGAAATCGCGCCCGCCGCGGCGGGCGCAGGGGCAAAGGTTACTTGCTGATGCCTAACTTCTGGCAGGCGGCGGCGTACTCGCCGCTACACACCTGATCCCAGGTCTGGATTTTTTTATCGAAGATTTCCGCTTTGATGTTTTTGGCCGTTACCACTTCCGGGGTAAATAGCTGGGAAGGGGTGTTGTACAGGGTGGTGCTGGCCTGCGGTTTTTTGCCCTGAATAAAATCAACCGCCACTTTGGCCGCCGCCGCGGCGACGATCTCCGATGGCTTGGAGATGGTGTTGTACTGGTCGCCGGCGATGATCAGCTGCAGCGCGGCGATAGTGGCGTCATTGCCGGTGACCGGCGGCAGCGGCTGGACCCCGGCAGCCTTAAAGGCGGCAATCGCGCCGCCGCCGGTACCGTCGTTCGCCGCGACCACGCCCTTAATTTTGTCGCCAAAGCGGGTAACCTGCCCGGCGGTCCACTCCTGGGCTTTCGGCGGCGCCCACTCCGGGGTGTCGAATTCGGCCAGCGTTTTGTAACCGGACTCTTTCAATCCGCGATGGATACCGTCGCGGATCAGCCCTGCGGCGGCATCGGTTGGCGAACCGTTAATTTGCAGCACGCCGGCATCCTGCGGCACGCCGCTCGCTTTCAGGTGGTCGGTGAGGGATTTCGCGATGGCGTAGCCAATGCCCTCGTTATCAAACGAAACATAAAAATCGGCCGGTTTGTTTGGCACCGGGCGGTCATAGGCGATGACCTTGACCCCCTGCGCCTGGGCGTTTTCGACCAGCGCGGCGGCGGCGGAAGAGTCAACCGGATCCAGGACGATCACTTTCGCTCCCTGGGCGATTACCGAGTTGAACTGCTGCTGCTGGAGCGACGCGTTGGCGTTGGCATTCTGATAGATGACCTTACATTCCGCGCAAAGCTTGCTCATTTCCGCCTTAAAACCGGGGAAGTCGTGCTGCTCATAGCGGGTAGAGGCCTGATCGGGCATTAAAAAGGCCACGGTGGCGGACTCTGCAGACCAGGCTGAAGCCGTGACGGTGCCGGATAGTGCGGCGAGTGTGATAAATATATTACGGTAATTCATTGTGTTACCCTCTTTTTTATAGGCTTAAGCCCGCCGGGTTGCGCCGACGTTACAGAGACTTTTTTTAATCAGAGTTACCAATAATTCACATGTAGGATACGTCGGTTTTACATTTGCTCAACCGATGAAGCAGGATTACCACTGCGCAAAAAATGAGTCAAGAAAAGGAAAAAAGTCGATCGGATTTTGTGATTCGCTGCAAATAAGTGAACAAAAAAACGCCAGTCTATTTGACCGTGGCGGAAGAGGATGTAATGGGAAAGATACGGGCGACGACGTGCCGCCCGCAGGGATTACTCTTCGCTGAGGAACAGCTCTAGCAGCGAATTTAAAAACAGTTTACCGTGCTCGGTAATTTGCCAGTTTTGCGCATCTTCCAGCAGATAGCCTTCGGCGATAGCGGCATCGATTTGCGGACGGATAACCTGCTCATTAAGGCCGGTATACAAGCTGAACTCCGCGCGCGGCGCGGCCTCCAGCAGGCGGAAGCGGTTCATAAAGAACTCGAACGGTTTATCCGCCGCGTCCACGTCGTGCTGGCGCTCCAGGTAACGGCCTTCCATGTAGCCGCGCGGGTGACGGGTTTTCGCCGTACGCAGAATTCGGCCATCAGGGAAGGTCACTTTGCCGTGCGCGCCGCAGCCAATACCCAGATAATCGCCAAAGCGCCAGTAGTTGAGATTGTGCTGGCACTGATAGCCTGGTTTGGCGTAAGCGGAGGTCTCGTACTGCTGATAACCTGCGGCGCTCAGCAATTGATGCCCCTGCTCGAAAATATCCCACAGCGCATCGTCATCCGGTAATACCGGCGGGCGCGAACCAAACAGCGTGTTCGGCTCAATAGTCAACTGATACCACGACAGATGCGGCGGATTCAGCGCGATCGCCTGGCGCAAATCATCCAGCGCCTCATCCAGCGACTGGTCCGGTAGGCCATGCATTAAATCGAGGTTAAAGCTACGCAGCCCGAGGCCGCTCGCCAGCCGCGCCGCGCGTTTTGCCTCTTCCGGACCGTGAATACGCCCCAGACGCTGCAATTTGGGCTCGCTAAAGCTCTGTACGCCGATGGAGATACGGTTGATCCCGGCACGCTGATACTCAACGAAGCGATCGGCCTCCACGGTCCCCGGATTGGCTTCCATGGTGATCTCCGCATCCGCCGCCAGCGGTAGGCAGGCGCGCACGCCATCAAGCAGGGTTTGCATCGCCGGGCCGGAAAGCAGGCTCGGCGTACCGCCGCCGATAAAAATAGTCTTAATTTCACGTCCCTGTGCGTATGGCGCATCGTGGCGCAGATCGGCAAGCAGGTGCTGGACGTAGTCGTCGTGCGGCACTTCGCCCTTTAACGCATGCGAATTGAAATCGCAGTACGGGCATTTCTGCACGCACCACGGGATATGAATATAAAGACTCAGAGGCGGCAAATTAGCCATTACGTAATGCTTCCAGTAACAGTTTCAGCGCCTGCCCACGGTGGGAAATGGCGCTTTTCTCTTCACGGCTCAGTTCCGCTGCGGTTTTACCCTCGGACGGAACAAAGAAAATCGGGTCATAGCCAAAGCCGCCGCTACCCGCCGCCTGGCGAGTAATCACGCCCGGCCAGCTGCCGTGGCACACCAGCGGTGTCGGGTCTTCGGCATGGCGCAGATACACCAGCACGCAGTGGAACTGGGCCTGGCGTTGCTCATCGGGCACATCCTGCAGGGCATCCAGCAGCTTTTCCAGATTCTGCTGGTCGCTGGCGTTTTCACCCGAGTAGCGAGCGGAGTAAATTCCCGGCGCGCCGCCCAGCGCATCCACCGCCAGACCCGAGTCGTCGGCGATGGCCGGTAGGCCGGTGATCTGCGCGGCGTGACGCGCTTTGAGGATCGCGTTTTCGATAAAGGTCAGGCCGGTTTCTTCGGCGGAATCGACGCCAAGCTCGGTCTGGGCGACGACGTCGAGCCCAAAATCTTCCAGCAGCGAGGCCAGCTCGCGAACTTTACCGGCGTTGCCGGTAGCGAGTACAACTTTTTGCATATTCAATCCTGTTTAGTCAGTCAGCGCCGCGACGGCGGGCGGGATCTGCTGCGGGTGAATGATTTTTACCTGTTTGTGACGGCCCAGTTCGCCTTTTTCGATAAGCACCTGGCTTTTCGCAACGCGGAACTGTTTAGCGAGATATTTAACCAGATGGGCATTTGCCTGGCCGTCGACGGGTGGGGCGGTGATGGCGACTTTGAGCTCGTCGCCATGCAGACCAACAAGGCTGTCGCGGCTGGCCTTTGGCTGAATATACAGCCTGAGCACCAGCCCGTCAGCGCAGACTTCAACGGCACTCATAGCGCCATCCACAGCCCCGGAAGCAGGACATTGCCAGTAGCTTGCAGCAGCTCGGCGATACCCATGTTAATCACGTACAGCAGCAGGACCAGCACCATCGGCGAAAAGTCGATGCCGCCCATGGATGGCAGCAGGTTGCGGATCGGGCGCAGCAGCGGGTCGGCCAACTGCATCAGCACGTATTCCACCGGGCTGCGGCCCTGGCTTACCCAGCTCATGATCGCCATCAATAGCAGCACCCAGAAAATCAGCGAACCGATGGTTTTCAGCAGGATCAGCACCGCGGCAATCCAGATAATCGGCTGGAAGGTGACCACCATAAACAGCACGATCGCCTTGATAACGCAGAGCACGAAGGCGACCAGCAGGGAGGCGCTATCCAGCGGCCCCATTGCCGGGATAATCCGGCGCAGCGGCCCGACGATTGGCTGGGTCGCTTTCACGACGAACTGTGAAAACGGATTGTAAAAGTCGCAGCGCGCCCACTGCATCCAGACGCGTAACAACATGACCATTGTGTAGAGCTCAATGACCGTTGAGAGCAGGAAGGTCAACGTCTTCATGGCGTTCCTCAGATTCCTTATTTTTTGCTGTAGTCGCGCGCGCCGAAGATTGCGGTCCCGATGCGCACCATAGTGCTTCCCGCCGCGATAGCGGCTTCCATGTCATCCGACATGCCCAGAGAGAGCGTATCAACCGAAGGGTAGAGCGTTTTCAGTTGCGCGAATGCTACCGCCATTTGTTGGGCGACGGCAAACTGCCTTTCATATTCTGACTCTGGCGCCGGAATGGCCATTAACCCGCGAAGCTGGAGATTCGGTAAGGCGGCGACACCGGCGGCTAAAGCGTCAAGCTCCGCCAGCGGGATCCCGGATTTACTCTGTTCATCGCTGATGTTGATTTGAATCAGCACGTTCAGCGGCGGTAAATCCGCCGGACGTTGCTCGCTCAGGCGGGTGGCGATTTTCAACCGGTCGACGGTGTGGCACCAGTCAAAATGTTCGGCCACCAGCCGGCTTTTGTTGGACTGCAGCGGGCCGATGAAGTGCCACTGCAGACCGCTGGCGCCCGCCTGCTGGAAATAGCGGATTTTATCCACCCCTTCCTGGACGTAGTTTTCGCCGAATGCCCGCTGTCCTGCGGTCATTGCTTCTTCGATAGCGCTCGCAGGTTTGGTTTTACTCACTGCAAGCAACGTAACTTCTTCTGAAGCGCGGCCGCAGCGGGCGGCGGCGCCTGAGATTTTATCCCGGACCTGTGCCAGGTTATGCGCAATATCGTTCATATTCCGAGGATCAGTTATGGAGCTGGAAGAAATCGTGGCCCTTAGTGTAAAGCATAACGTCTCCGATCTACACCTGTGCAGCGCGTATCCGCCGCGCTGGCGTCGTTTGGGAAAGCTTGAGCCTGCACCGTTTACTTCGCCGGATGTTGAGGAAATCCTCACTCGCTGGCTTAACGACCCACAGTTGGCGCAGTGGCGTGCCGATGGCCAGGTGGACTTTGCCCTTGCCCTCTCAGATGGGCCGCGGCTGCGTGCCAGCGCTTTTGCCCACGCGCGCGGCTTGTCGTTGGCGCTGCGTCTTTTGCCGCAGCGATGCCCGCAGTTGGGTGATTTGGGCGCGCCCGCCGCGCTTAGCGAACTGTTAAATGAAGAGAGTGGTTTGATCCTGGTTACCGGCGCTACCGGTAGCGGCAAGTCGACCACCCTGGCGGCGATGGTGGACTACCTCAATCAATATCGCCATGGTCATATTTTAACCCTTGAGGATCCCGTGGAGTTTATTCACGCCAGCAGGAACTG
The DNA here is from genome assembly GCF_040062085.1 of Klebsiella sp. JN_Kp122. Classification (NCBI taxonomy): domain Bacteria; kingdom Pseudomonadati; phylum Pseudomonadota; class Gammaproteobacteria; order Enterobacterales; family Enterobacteriaceae; genus Klebsiella; species Klebsiella sp. JN_Kp122. The sequence goes on along the minus strand of NZ_JBEAHW010000046.1, from coordinate 31,129 downwards.
CCTGATCCAGCAGCGCGAAATCGGCCGCCATTGCTCCTCCTTCGCGGCGGCGCTACGCGTGGCGCTGCGTCAGGACCCGGACGTGATCTTATTAGGTGAGCTACGCGATAGCGAAACCATCCGCCTGGCGCTGACCGCGGCCGAAACCGGGCACCTGGTGATGGCGACGCTGCATACCCGCAGCGCGGCGCAGGCCGTCGAGCGGCTGGTGGATGTGTTCCCGGCGGAAGAAAAAGAGCCGGTTCGCAGTCAGCTGGCAGGGAGTTTATGCGCCGTGGCGGCGCAAAAATTGTTGCCAAATGCTTCCGGCGGCCGGGTTGCGCTATACGAACTTTTAGTGAACACGCCAGCGGTGGCAAATTTGATCCGCGAAGGAAAAACGCATCAGCTACCCGGCGTGATGCAAACCAGTCAACAGGCAGGAATGCAAACCTTTGCGCAGAGTTTTCAACAACGTGCGTTAGCAGGTGAGTTATAGCTTATGCCGTGATGAAACAAAGGTGGTATTCATTAAATTGTTAATTCAGTGTTCAATTAATGTTTTGATTAATGATTTCATAATACAAATAAGTGGTACGACCTAAGCCGAAATAATGAATGTTATGACAGCGGGCTTACATTTACCCCGCTTAACCAGGAAAAAAATGGGATTACCTTTTGACACTTTTGCTGGGTTCGATTTATGCTGTTTACGGGAATAGGAAGATTCTCATGAAATGATGTTTCAATATCCAAAATGTATTTGAAAATATAAATACATTATTGAACGTTTAATTTTCAGTTAATTTAACCGCTAAGATGGCGGGGTACTGCTAAGGAGAGTTTTAAGTGATTAATTTATCGGAGAATTTACCGCATTCGCGTCAAGTGACTTTCATTACTCATCCGTCCATTCAGAGTAATGCATTTGCGACGTGGTTGACTGAGAAGCTATCCGTAAACGTAACTCTGCATAATATCAACAAACCGCTAACTCAACGTCTGGCAAAAGACTCGGTAATATTGTTTGATATTGCCGTCTCTAATAAGAAATTGAATGGCGTGTGGCGAGATATTATTCGCGTACAGGCAGATAATCCGCGTCTGTTGATTATCAATAGCGCGCAAAAGTATGAGCTTTACGAAATGGCGCAATGGCCTGCGTTATATGGCGTATTCCGCCATGACGATGACCAATCGCGCTTAATTGAGGGCGTCAAAGCCGTATTAAATGGCGAGCAGACGGCTGAATTGAGCGTGATGCACCCGGCGCTGTATTCTGCGGATCAGGTCACGGCGCCGACGGAGAACTCACCGTTGACCGAGCGTGAATGTGAGATCCTCAACGAGCTGCGCTGCGGCGCAACGAATATGGATATTGCCCGCGCGCTGTTCATCAGCGAAAACACGGTACGTACTCATCTGTACAATGTGTTCCGCAAATTGAGCGTCAAGAACCGTACCCAGGCGGTAAGCTGGGCGAATGAACATCTGCGTCACTGATTGCCCGGCGGCGCTACGCTTGCGCGGGCCTACGGGTTATGCCAGCGAGGGGGTTGTAGGCCGGGTAAGGCGAAGCCGCCACCCGGCGCAAAAGCGGCTCCGCATCCGCTGCCATGATTGCCCTGCGGCGCTACGCTTGCGCGGGCCTACGGGTTACTCCAGCGGGGGTTTTGTAGGCCGGGTAAGGCGAAGCCGCCACCCGGCGCAAACGCGAATCTATGCTTCGCTTTCATCCCAGAGCTACCGATTAGTATCCCTGTTCGAAATAGCTTTCGAGGATAACCACGGCAGAGGCGGAATCAACGCTGCCTTTATTGAGCGCGCGAAAACCTCCGTGTTCGAACAGCCCTGCGCGGGCTTCGACGGTGCTTAAACGCTCGTCGTGGAGGGTGATTTTCACGCCGAAGCGGCCATGAATTTTATTGGCGAAGTTACGTGCGCGCGCGGTTAGCGGCTGTTCGGTGCCGTCCATGTTCAGCGGCAGGCCGACAATCACCGCTTCCGGCTGCCACTCTTTCAACAGCTTTTCGATGATGTTCCAGTCAGGTTTGCCGTCCTGCGCTTTCAGCGCCGGGAGCGGACGCGCCGTGCCGGTAATGCGCTGCCCAACGGCGACGCCAATGCTTTTAGTGCCAAAATCAAAACTCAGAAAGGTACCGCTCATTATGCATGCCCCGCGTCGGCAGGCATCGTCACGATATCGATACCGATAAGTTTGGCCGCTTCGCGCCAGCGGTCGGCAATCGGCGTTTTAAACAAAATATTCTGATCGGCCGGTGCGGTAAGCCAGGCGTTATCGAGAATTTCCTGTTCCAGTTGCCCTTTTTCCCACGACGCGTAGCCCAACGCCACCAGCACGTTGCTCGGTTGTTTATCGGTACCGAGAGTTTCCAGCACGTCGCGTGAGGTGGTAATCACCGTGTTGTCGGAGATACGGATGCTGGAGGAAAAATCAGACGGCGGCGTGTGCAGAATAAAACCGCGATCCTCCGCCAGCGGGCCGCCGACCATCACCGGCTTATCCAGACGGATATCCGGGTTGCGCGGCTGCGGCGCGATTTTCAATTTTTCCAGGATCCCTTCCACCTGCAAATTTTCCAGCGGCTTATTGATGATAATGCCCATGGCGCCATCGTCGTTGTACTCGCAGATATAGACGACGGAGCGACGGAAAAGAGGGTCCTGTAGCGCAGGCATGGCAATCAGAAAGTGATGCTGTAAATTCATTGTCAGAGGTTCTGTTCCTGGTTTAAAAAAACAACACCCAGTATGCGGGTAAAGTAGAAACGTGTCGATGCACTTTGTTTTACCGGCGCCCGAGGGGCGCCTTGCGGGCGGGCGTTTGCCCGCCCCAGTGCTTATTTGTTGATACGTTTTTCGATGGCGTCCATCAACATGCCGGTAATCGACACGTCCGGGAAAGCGGCTTCGATTTCGCGCACGCAGGTCGGGCTGGTAACGTTAATTTCGGTCAGGCGATCGCCGATGATGTCCAGGCCGACGAAGATAAGGCCTTTGGCTTTTAGCGTTGGGCCAACGCGGCGGGCGATTTCCCAGTCGCTTTCGGTCAGCGGACGCGCTTCGCCACGGCCACCGGCAGCCAGGTTGCCGCGCGTTTCACCGCCCTGCGGGATACGCGCCAGGCAGTATGGCACCGGCTCGCCGTCCACCACCAGCACGCGTTTGTCGCCGTCTTTGATGGCCGGCAGATAATTCTGCGCCATGCAGTAGCGGCTACCCAATTCAGTCAGGGTTTCGGAAATGACGCCGAGGTTCGGGTCGCCCGCTTTCACGCGGAAGATTGAGGCGCCGCCCATGCCGTCCAGCGGTTTGAGAATAATATCGCCGTGTTTTTCCCAAAACGCTTTCAACTGGGCTTTATTACGGGTGACCAGCGTTTCCGGGGTTAGATCGGAGAACCAGGCGGTAAACAGCTTCTCGTTACAGTCGCGCAGGCTCTGCGGCTTGTTGACGATAAGCGTGCCTTTCTCTTCCGCGCGTTCGAGAATGTAGGTGGCGTAGATAAACTCGGTATCGAACGGCGGGTCTTTACGCATCAGGATAACGTCGAGATCCGCCAGCGGCAGGTCCTGTTCGCCGGTGAACGCGTACCACTTGTCGTAATTCTGCTCGACGCTCAGCGTGCGCGTACGGGCGCGGGATTCGCCGTTGATGAGATACAGGTCGTTCATCTCCATGTAATGGAGTTCATAGCCGCGACGCTGCGCTTCCAGCAACATAGCGAAGCTGGTGTCTTTTTTGATGTTGATGGATGCGATAGGGTCCATCACGATGCCGAGCTTGATCATTCTTTTCTCCATTAGCGCTGTCGTGTTTGCGGAACGTTGCGCCAGATTTTAGCCCAGATCGCCAAAACGCACCTGCAGCGCGGTGATGGCGGTGAGCGCGGTGGTCTCAGTACGCAGAACGCGCGGTCCCAACAGGATATCAGTAAACTGATAGCGAGCGGTCATCGCTATCTCTTCCGCCGACAAACCGCCTTCCGGGCCAATCAGCAGGCGAACACGTTCAACCGGCAGCGGCAGCGTATTGATGCTGGCGCTGGCGCGCGGGTGCAGGTTGAGCTTGAGGCCGTTTTCTTCCTCGGCGCACCAGGCTTCCAGCTGCATCGCCGGGCGAATTTCCGGCACGATGTTACGGCCGCTCTGTTCGCAGGCGGCAATAGCGATTTTCTGCCACTGCTGAATCTTCTTCTGCAAGCGTTCGGCATCCAGTTTAACGCCGCAGCGCTCGGAAAACAGTGGCGTTATGAGGCTTACGCCAAGTTCGATCGATTTCTGGATGGTGAATTCCATTTTTTCGCCGCGTGACATCACCTGGCCGAGATGGATGTGCAGCGGTGATTCACGATCGTCGATCTGGCCACGGATAACCTCGACCATGACGTTTTTCTTACCCGCTTCGGTGATGACCGCGTCAAAAACCTGATTGCTGCCGTCAAACAGCTGGATTTCCTGACCTTTGCTCATGCGCAGGACGCGGCCAACGTGGTTTGCCGCGTCTTCGCTGAGGGCAATGTGGCTGCCGGGGGTAATGCGTTCCGGGTGGTGGATGCGAGGAATGCGCATGCTTGATATTCCGTTCTTCGCGCAGATAGCGTCTTCCCCATAGCGGGGAAGACGGCGGCTGCAAATTAACAATTGCCGCTAGTGTAGGTTAGCTCTTTTGCGCCTGGCAAGCCTGCTGGACGTAAGGATTATGGTTGCCCTGTACTTTGGCGATTCGCTCATCGCGCTCGCACTCCCAGGAGGTCACCGGATACTGCTTATCCCAGGCGGTAAATAGCTGGGTTTGCTGGCGGGAAAGAGTCAGCTGATAGCGGTCGCGCATATAGAAGTAGGTGCGAGCGATCGAGCCGCGGGCGCGTACCGGCGGTTCGGCGACTTTATCTTTGAAATCGACCTTCATGGCGCATTGACCATACTGCCCGTCGCCGCCGTTCCACTGGCTGTACATAAAGTTGCCGCGATCGCCATTGACCTCGCCGACCGCAGGCTGCAGGTTATGCATATCGCTTTCCATCTTGCGATATTCCGGATCTTTGGCGCAGTTTTTACGTCCACCATCCTGCCAGCACTGGCGCTGGTGGCCGAACTGCCACGCCGGAACCACATGTTCCCATTCGACCCGGCTGGCGCGGTTCTCGTTTTTACGCACTTTGTAGCCGCAAGATTCCAGATCGATAACGCCTTTTTTACCCTGCCAGTCGATTTTACAACCGCAATAAAAGTCGCCGGGGACGTCGGCATTCACTTTTACGCCAGCGGCTTTCGCCTGGGAAAAACTATGAATACCAGCTGCCGCAAGCGGGCCGCTGGCTGCCACGCTGAACAACGCGACGGCAAAAACATACATACGGGACATCGTAAACTCCGTGTCAAAACGAGCCCGCAACGTAGCGAATGAGGGTGTCAGATGCAATCAGTCAGATCAGAAAGTTTCTAATTAATTCCGGTGGTTACTTTTCCGCCACCAGTAGATCGCCGCAGCGAACGCAGCGGTAGGTGGCTTCACCGCGCACCACGCGGTTATGACGACGAACGGTGAGCTGATGCTGCTGGCACTGGCAGCGATAGGGGAAGGTGTTCTGGCGTACCGAATCAAGCTCAAAGCGGTGGGTGCGGCGGGCGGGGACGCCCAGCACGGCCTCCATCATCCATTTCCACTCTTTGCCGTGCGGCGCGACGCGGCCAAAGTGTTTCCACACCAGCAGATGCGCCAGTTCGTGCGGTACCACTTCATCGATAAACGCCTGCTGGTTTTCCAGCAATAGCACTGGATTAAGGCGGATCTCGTTTTTCTCCAGCCACGCGGTGCCTGCGGAGGTGCCGCGCTGCTGATAAACCAGCGTCGGTTCCGCATAGCGGCGTTCCAGCTTGAGATTGGCGGTGGCAAGGTGCTCCCGCAGGCTACGCATGACGGCCTGCTGGATAGCGATGGGAATACGGGGTGTTTTCATAGCGCCAGAGGATAGTGCGCCGCGCGGGGGAGAGCAAGAAGAAGCTTCCTCCCGAAGGGGAGGAAGCACAGAGGGGATTAATCGCGAGCGCCGATTTCGCGCAGCGGACGTCCCTGCATCAGGTTGCGTTCAATATGTTCCAGCGAGACGTTTTTGGTTTCCGGAATCAGCCAGATAGTCAGCAGGATAAACAGCACGTTCAGACCGCCGTAGACCCAGAAGGTGTTGGCGCTGCCGAGAGAGTTCAGCATGGTCAGGAAGGTGGCGCCGACGATCATATTGGCAATCCAGTTGGTCGCGGTGGAGCAGGTGATACCGAAATCGCGGCCTTTCAGCGGCTGGATTTCCGAACACAGTACCCAAATCAGCGGGCCGGCGCTCATCGCGAAGCCGACGATAAACATCAGCAGCATCAGTACCGCGAAGTACTGTGCGGTAGCAGAATGAATACCGATATGCATCATGCTGCCCAGTACGCCCATACCGGCGGCCATCACGATAAAGCCGAGGATCAGCGTCGGTTTGCGGCCCCAGCGGTCGACCAGGCCGATAGCGATAAAGGTGGCCAGTACGTTGGTCAGGCCGACGATCACGGTGCCCCACATTTGCTCAGTGGTATTGGCATAGCCCGCCAGTTCAAAAATCTTCGGCGCATAGTACATGATGACGTTCATTCCGGTGAACTGTTGCATGATCTGCAGCAGTACGCCGAGGAATACCGCACGGCGGAAGTTGCTGTTCTCTTTGAACAGCGCCCAGCCGGACTGTTTGACTTTCAGGCTTTCGCGGATTTCATCGAGCTCGCGTTTGGCTTCGGCGCTGGTATCTCGCAGGCGCAGCAGGACGCGCTCGGCATCGACGAAACGGCGTTTAGCGGCAAACCAGCGCGGGCTATCCGGCAGGAAGATAACGCCGATCAGCAGCAGGACTGCCGGGATGATAATCACGCCGAGCATCCAGCGCCACGCGCCGCTATAGCTGAAGGCGGTATCGGAAAGATAGGCGCCGAGAATACCGATGGTAATCATCAACTGGTACATCGAAATCATACTGCCGCGGATTTTCTCCGGCGCGATTTCCGACAAGTATAGCGGCGCGGTGTAAGAGGCGACGCCAACCGCCAGCCCCAGCAATACGCGGGAAATCAGCAGGATTTCGACGTTCGGCGCGGCGGCGGAAAATAGTGAACCAGCCACAAACAGGATCGCGCCGATCATCAGGCTTTTTTTACGCCCAAGTTTGAAAGAGAGCCAGCCGCTGCCCACTGCGCCGACGGCGGCGCCGAACATCATGGAGCTGACCACCCACTCCTGGGTGTGTGCGCTGATTTGGAATTCATTGGCAATGAACGGTAAGGCGCCGGCAATAACGCCGATATCAAGGCCGAACAGTAAGCCGGCCAGCGCGGCGAGGAAACAGACAAAGAACGTCATCGTCTTGTTTGAACGCCCTTGTTTTTTATTGTCAGGCATAACGCCCTCCAGTTGAGTTATTGATTCTGTCGATGCTTAGAGTAGGGGAGTGCAGGACAAAAAAACGTGATTACAATCACGACTGTGTAATCGGTTACACTAAGGTAAAGATATGTAATCAGCAAAAACATATTCAAATCATAGATATAAAAGGCAATTATCGCCAATAAGATTGCGCTGAAACGGTGAGATTCGACATGGTATGTAACATTGTGAAAAGAATTGGCGTCAACAGAAAGCTCAGTTACGCCAGGCTCTATAACAGATATGTAATCGCTTCCATTATCTATGGCCTGCATGACAAAAAAAGGGCAGGAAGCGTTAGATGTGGGGAATGAGGGGCAACAAAAAGGCCAGCGCGGGGCTGGCCTTAAGTCGTCAAGCGGGGTGGCTTATTTCAGGCCAGCCGCTTCGCGCAGCAGGGCTGCTTTGTCGGTTTTTTCCCATGGGAAATGTTCGCGACCAAAGTGACCGTAAGCCGCGGTCTCTTTGTAGATCGGGTGCAGCAGATCCAGCATCTGAATCAGGCCGTATGGACGCAGGTCGAAGAACTCGCGTACCAGCAGGGTCAGCTGTTCAGAAGGCACTTTTTCGGTGCCGAAAGTTTCTACCATGATCGAAGTCGGTTCAGCGACGCCGATGGCGTAGGAGACCTGAATCTCACAACGATCGGCAAGACCTGCGGCAACGATGTTTTTCGCTACATAGCGCGCCGCGTAGGCTGCGGAACGGTCAACTTTAGATGGATCTTTACCGGAGAACGCGCCGCCGCCGTGACGAGCCATGCCGCCGTAGGTATCAACGATGATCTTACGACCGGTCAGACCGCAGTCGCCCATCGGGCCGCCGATAACGAAACGGCCGGTCGGGTTGATGAAGAACTTGGTCGAAGCGTTCAGCCATTCGGTCGGCAGAATCGGCTTGATGATCTCTTCCATCACTGCTTCCTGCAGGGATTTCTGATCGATATCTTCAGCGTGCTGAGTAGACAGAACTACCGCATCGATGCCGACGATTTTGCCGTCGTCATACTGGAAAGTGACCTGGCTTTTCGCGTCCGGACGCAGCCACGGCAGGGTGCCGTTTTTGCGGACTTCAGCCTGGCGCTGTACCAGACGGTGAGCATAGGTCACCGGAGCCGGCATCAGCACGTCAGTTTCGTTAGTGGCATAACCAAACATCAGGCCCTGGTCGCCCGCGCCCTGTTCCAGCGGATCGGCACGGTCAACACCCTGGTTGATGTCCGGGGACTGTTTACCAATGGCGCTCAGGACGGCGCAAGAGTTGGCGTCAAAGCCCATATCGGAATGCACGTAGCCAATTTCACGCACCGTGTTACGGGTGATCTCTTCGATATCAACCCATGCGCTGGTGGTGATTTCACCGCCAACCAGAACCATGCCGGTTTTAACGTAGGTTTCGCAGGCTACGCGCGCTTTCGGATCCTGTTCGAGGATCGCGTCCAGCACGGCATCGGAGATTTGGTCAGCAATTTTGTCTGGATGCCCTTCTGATACAGACTCGGACGTAAAGAGGTGTTTTGCCATGTTTTATTTTACCTGTGAGTATTCGTGTAGCTCATACTGTTGTGTAGAGAGGCTTTGATAGATGACTCTACCAAGGCTTGCAGGTAGTGACACGAGCAGTCTGAGTGTTAATCAGTATAGATGGATTAACTTCTGGATGGCTATTTTAGGTCAGAACTTCATCGCATTTCCACATTTTTTTGACATCACCCGCATTAATGGAAAAAGCGTGGTGGAAATTTTTCCTGACAACCCCGGCAAGGCGCGTATTTTTATTTTGCATTTTACCCCGCTTCTCGGTATAAAACGCCGCGCGCGGCTCATTAAAAAAGCGCACGAAGCCCCATCTCGTGACGCCACTTCCAGCCGGGTTAAGCACTCTGTTACACAGCGGCGGTTTCGCCGGCTGTTCGATATGTATAGCTTTGGCTTGTCGCTGGCCTGTTTCGGGGCAGTGTGGAGGTGATACCAGATAATGAACCAACGTTTTTCGCCTGATTCGTCGCGTCGTTCTGTCGCGCAATTCTATCCCGCAATCTGCATCTCTTTCGTGCAAACCTGCCGATGTTCTACCCATCTCGGCGCTTCTCAGGATTCCAGGGCCTCCAGGCTTTTTGAAAACTGAACAAGGGCGCTCTTGCGTGAGCAAGGGTTTTCTCGTGGTTTCTCCGGGCTGTCACACCAGCTTCGGGTACGTGTTTTACTATATATGAATAAGAAACCGGTCGCGCAGCTGCAGTGCCAGCACTATCTGCTGGGATTAAAGGCTGTTCATGGGTTGTTATCGCGTCTGTCGACTGCGATAGTAGTTAATATTACAAGTTGAGGTTCGCTATGTCTGACGACATGTCTTTGGGTTCGCTTTCGTCAGCAGGCGAACACGGTGTACTACGTTCCATGCAGGAGGTTGCGATGAGCTCCCAGGAAGCCAGCAAAATGCTACGTACCTACAATATTGCCTGGTGGGGTAATAACTATTACGACGTTAACGAACTGGGCCATATCAGCGTTTGCCCGGATCCTGACGTCCCGGAAGCGCGCGTCGACCTGGCCGAGCTGGTCAAAGCGCGCGAAGCCCAGGGACAACGCCTGCCGGCGCTGTTCTGCTTCCCGCAGATCCTGCAACATCGTCTGCGCTCGATTAACGCCGCCTTCAAGCGCGCGCGTGAATCCTACGGTTATAACGGCGACTATTTCCTTGTCTACCCGATCAAGGTTAACCAGCACCGTCGCGTGATTGAATCCTTGATCCACTCCGGCGAACCGCTGGGGCTGGAGGCCGGTTCGAAGGCTGAGCTGATGGCGGTGCTGGCGCACGCGGGGATGACCCGTAGCGTGATCGTCTGTAACGGTTATAAAGATCGCGAATACATCCGTCTGGCGCTGGTGGGTGAGAAGATGGGCCATAAGGTCTATCTGGTCATCGAGAAGATGTCGGAAATCGCCATCGTGCTGGAAGAGGCCGCCCGTCTGAACGTAGTGCCGCGCCTTGGCGTGCGTGCGCGTCTGGCTTCGCAGGGCTCCGGTAAATGGCAGTCCTCCGGCGGTGAGAAATCCAAATTTGGCCTCGCGGCGACGCAGGTGCTGCAACTGGTCGAAATTCTGCGCGAGGCAGGCCATCTTGAGAGCCTGCAACTGCTGCACTTCCACCTCGGCTCGCAGATGGCCAACATTCGCGATATCGCCACCGGCGTGCGCGAATCGGCGCGTTTCTACGTCGAGCTGCATAAGCTGGGCGTTAATATTCAGTGTTTCGATGTCGGCGGCGGTCTGGGCGTGGACTATGAAGGGACCCGCTCGCAGTCCGACTGTTCGGTGAACTACGGCCTGAATGAGTACGCCAACAATATCATCTGGGCGATCGGCGATGCCTGTGAAGAGAACGGCCTGCCGCACCCGACGGTGATTACTGAGTCCGGCCGCGCGGTGACCGCGCACCACACCGTACTGGTTTCCAACATTATCGGCGTCGAGCGCAACGAATACACCGAGGCGACCCCGCCGGCGGAAGACGCCGCGCGTCCGCTGCAGAGCATGTGGGAAACCTGGCTGGAGATGCACGAAACCGGCAACCGCCGCTCGCTGCGTGAATGGCTGCATGACAGCCAAATGGATCTGCACGATATCCACATCGGCTACTCCTCTGGCACCTTCAACCTGCAGGAGCGCGCGTGGGCGGAACAGCTGTATCTGAACATGTGCCATGAGGTGCAAAAACAGCTCGATCCAAGCAACCGCGCCCATCGCCCGATTATCGATGAGCTGCAGGAACGTATGGCGGATAAAATCTACGTCAACTTCTCGCTGTTCCAGTCGATGCCGGATGCCTGGGGTATCGATCAGCTGTTCCCGGTGATGCCGCTGGAAGGGCTGAACAAGTCGCCGGAACGCCGCGCGGTGCTGCTGGATATAACCTGCGACTCCGATGGCGCCATCGATCACTATGTTGACGGCGACGGGATCGCCACTACCATGCCGATGCCGGAATACGACCCGGAGAACCCGCCAATGCTGGGCTTCTTTATGGTTGGCGCTTATCAGGAGATCCTCGGCAACATGCACAACCTGTTCGGCGACACCGAAGCGGTAGACGTCTTCGTCTTCCCGGACGGTAGCGTTGAGGTTGAGCTCTCCGATGAGGGCGATACGGTGGCGGATATGCTGCAGTATGTTCAACTGGATCCGAATACGTTGCTGACCCAGTTCCGCGATCAGGTGAAAAATACCGGACTCGACGCCGAGCTGCAGCAGCAGTTCCTCGAAGAGTTCGAAGCGGGGCTGTACGGGTATACTTATCTTGAAGATGAGTAACTAAGAGTTATCCGCTGGCGGGCCGGTTTATATTCCTGAACCGGCCCTTTTTTATAAATGAAATCTGAAACATCATGGTAGCTGCTTTTTAAAATGACAAAGGTCCGTACACTGCCGCAGGGAATTAACATTCAGTGAAACAGGGACGGAATATGAAAAGCATACCGCGTTACGGTCTTATTATCGGTTTATTATTTTTAAGCGGCTGCGCAAAACAGCCGGAGTACAATACCCGCACGGCACTCTCCACTGAGGTTGCCACCCGCTGGGGCAGCGACGTTCACTCAACGGTTAAAGGCGTGTCTGCAGAACGCGTAGATTCCCATCCTGATGAGATCGTACTAATTAATTATTCCGGTCAATATCAAACCGGGTTTGACCAGCGCTATAGCATTCGTAATAGCGATCTGGAATATGCGGTGCGCGATGCTAATTTTAACTCTCTCCCTATTACTCGCAGCTATAATAATTCCACGGGAAAATGGCAATACGCCATTGCGGCCCGCGTTGGTACTCAGTATCAATTATATGTCCGTAATTATAGCCACAGCGTGGATTATGAAATTGTCGCCACGGTGGATGGTCTCGATGTCCTGAGCGGTAAGGCCGGTTCGCTTAACAACAATGGCTACATTGTGCCTGCTGGTGGCTCGTTAGCGATCAAAGGCTTTCGTAAAAACAGCCGTATCGAGGCGGCATTCGAATTTTCAAACGTCGCGCAATCTTATGCCGCCCATTCCGTACAGGGCGACACGCGTAACGTTGGAGTCATTGGTTTTGCGGCCTTCGCTTTACGTGGAAAAGAGCAAGCGTCGCTACCGCCGTGCGCGAGCCAGGCCTTCCCGGCGGACGGTTTCGCCCCGGCGCCTTGTCAAAAATAAACGTCCCGCTTGCTGCCGGGCGTTTTTCGGGCGATAATTTATGCCCATAAGCAGTAACCCAATTCAAACCCTTCCTCGTCGGGCCTAACGACGCGGAGGGGTTTTTTTATACTTATTTTTTACGTACCACGACTGCGAAAAGAGGTCATATCCATGAGCACTTTAGGTCATCAATACGATAACTCCCTGGTATCCAACGCCTTTGGTTTCCTGCGTCTGCCGATGAACTTTATGCCGTATGAAAGCGATGCGGATTGGGTCATCACCGGCGTGCCGTTTGATATGGCGACCTCCGGGCGCGCGGGCGGCCGTCATGGCCCGGCGGCGATCCGTCAGGTGTCAACCAACCTTGCCTGGGAGCACAACCGTTTCCCATGGAACTTCGACATGCGCGAACGCCTGAACGTCGTGGACTGCGGCGATCTGGTCTACGCCTTCGGCGACGCCCGCGAAATGAGCGAGAAACTGCAGGCGCACGCGGAGAAACTGCTGGCGGCCGGTAAACGCATGCTCTCCTTCGGCGGCGACCATTTCGTCACCCTGCCGCTGCTGCGCGCCCACGCCAAGCATTTCGGTAAAATGGCGCTGGTACACTTCGATGCCCACACCGATACCTACGCCAACGGCTGTGAATTCGACCACGGCACCATGTTCTACACCGCGCCGAACGAAGGGCTTATCGATCCGAACCACTCCGTGCAGATCGGTATTCGTACCGAATTCGATAAAGATAACGGTTTTACCGTGCTTGATGCGGGCCAGGTTAACGACCGCAGCGTCGATGATATCATCGCTCAGGTGAAGCAGATCGTCGGCGATATGCCGGTGTACCTGACCTTCGATATCGACTGCCTGGATCCGGCATTTGCGCCAGGTACCGGTACGCCGGTGATCGGTGGACTCACCTCCGACCGTGCGATCAAACTGGTGCGCGGCCTGAAGGATCTGAACATCGTCGGGATGGACGTGGTTGAAGTCGCCCCGGCCTATGACCAGTCCGAAATCACCGCCCTGGCGGCGGCGACTCTGGCGCTGGAGATGCTTTATATTCAGGCGGCGAAGAAAGGCGACTAAGCCTATCCCCGTCATACTTCAAGTTGCATGTGCGTTGGCTTTCCTCGCTCACCCCAGTCACTTACTTGAGTAAGCTCCTGGGGATTCTCTGCGTCGCCGCCTTCCTGCAACTCGAATTATTTAGGGGATAGAGGTATTTACTGCTGCTGCGCGACGCATGCGCAGCAGCAGTACGCCGCCGGCGCACAGCGTGATCAGCTGCGAGGCCACCAGAACGGAAAAACCTGAACTGACCGATCCCACCGATTTCATCACCACTCCCATCAGCAGCGGAATAAACGCCGCGCAAATATTGCCAATGCCGTTAATGATCCCATAGGCGCTGCCCACCGCTTCGCGCGGGGCGTGATGCTGAACCACCGCGGGGATCGCCGCCCCCTGTAATCCCCAGAAAATGTTCGCCGCCAGCATAAACAATGCCAGCATCGCCGGCTGCTGGCTGAGCATCAGCGCCAGCACAGAACCGGCGGTGAGTAGGCCGCCGATAATAAACAGCAGCGGCGCCTGCTCCGGGCGCATTTTGTCGAGGAGCACGCCGCCAAGAAACTTTGAGCCGAGGCTTAACAGAAAGGGGACAGCCGCCAGCAGGCCGGTAGCCTGTAGCGAGAAGTGGTGCTCGTCGCGCAGCCAGGCGGGCAACCAGGCGCTACTCCCCCACAGATAGCTGAGTGTGGCGATTTCTACCAGCAGGATCCAGCCTAGCAGCGGCGTGCGCCAGGCGAGGGCGAAAGTCTGCCTGAAACCCGGCTTCGCGCGCTGTGAGGTTACTTGTGGCGCGGGGAGAAACCGCCAGATTAATCCGCCGCCGAGTAGCAGGTTAAGCAGCGCCAGCGCGTAGAAGGAGCCGATCCAGCCAACGTGCGCCATCAGCCAGGTGACCAGCGGGAAGCCTACCGCCAGCCCCAACGATACGCCAAGGGCGGTCAGCGCATTCGGCTTGCCTATTTCATCGGCGGCGAAGTTGTCGTTGATAAAGCGCGTTTTCAGTGAGAACAGCGGCCCCTCCGCCACGCCAAGAACAATGCGCGCGATTAACATTCCCATTAGTGAACCGAGTAACGGGGAAATGGCGCACACCAGCGCCCATATCGCAATGCTGCTTAACAGTCCCTGACGATAATGCCATCTACTTTCTATAACTGGTGTTAATAATAATGCCGAAAACCCATAACCCAGAAGAAAGCATGTCATTAGCATGCCTTGTAACATTCTGTTTTCATTTAACTGAAAATGGGCAGCGAATTCCGGGTTAAGGATCATCACCGAGATATTTACCCGATCGACGTAGGAAATAATTATTAACAAAAGTAATGCTATTACCCCTTGCCATCTTGCCGCCATTCGTTGTCTCCACGCTTAATTTAATGATTGCCAGTTATTATTTTTTAACGCCAGAAATAGTTACATGAGTAAAATGGTTCACCTGTGAAACTCATTGTTTTTAAATGATTAAATAAAGAGTTGTTTCATGGGTGAAACACCATGGTTTCCGCTATTGCCCATTTTTAATGATCGATTTGAAAAGAAGTCAATAGTCGTATGTGAAATTTAAATCGGCATTTTTATTTATAATGGATCACCGCTTTAAATATCATCATTTCATCTGAATGCAGTTTTTCGTGATCAATTGCACACTTAGCTAATTTAAAAGCCATTAATTAACAAGTTCGTCACATTAACGCTTGACGAAACATTCACCGCTTTTATATTGACCGTATTAAATAAGAAACAGAGTTTCATATATGAAACATAAGCCCGGAGGATTGCGATGAGCTGGATAGGCGTATGTGACGCGGAGCAAGTACAGGAAGATTTCCCATATAGCGGCAATATCGACGGTAAGGAAATCGGTATTTATCTGATTGATGGCGAATATTACGCGCTGGAAGACGTTTGCCCTCATGCCTATGCGCTCCTGAGCCAGGGCTTTGTCGAAGATGGCAAGGTGGAATGCCCGCTGCATGAGGCGGTATTCGACGTCAAAACCGGCCAGTGCCTGCATGGCCCCGGCGGTCGCAACCTTAATCGTTACCCGGTGCGGGTATACGACAATCAGATCCAGATTACCTTTATCGAGGAGAACGTGGCATGAGCGAATCCCTGGACTTCAACCCGGCGCTACCGGAAAGCCGCCAGTTTACGCCACCGGCGGAAGGCGGAAACGGCAATATCCATAAGCCTGGCGACTATCACAATCTGATTTGGCAAACCCGCAGCCGGGTGCCGGAAAACTGGGAACTGCAGCTTATCGCCACCCTGGAAACGTTGTTCGAGCAGGGCGCGGAAAGTCTCGGTGAACTGGTGAACGGCCTCAATGGCGTCAGGATGCATGACCAACAGGGCGAACCGTGGAGCGAAAGCAGCTTCCAGGCATTTTTACAGGTTAACGGCTACTGAGGACACAGCGATGACGACAACGGTACAAAACTATCTTGATAAAGGACTGCGCGGCCTGTGGTATCCGGTGCTGGCGAGTTGGGAAGTGCAGTCTGCGCCGGTAGGCATTACCCGTCTCGGCGAGCAGATCGTGGTCTGGCGGAATAAAGACGGTCAGGTGCAGGCGCTGGAAGACCGCTGTCCGCATCGCGGCGCGCGTCTGTCAATGGGCTGGAACTTAGGCGATCGTATCGCCTGCTGGTATCACGGCGTGGAAGTCGCCGGTAACGGCGAAGTCAAAGACGTCCCGGCGGTTGACCGCTGCCCGCTGGTCGGCCAGCAGTGCGTGCGCAGCTACAGCGTGCAGGAAGCGCATGGGGCAATCTTCCTGTGGTTCGGCGTCACCGCCGACCAGCAGCCTGATGAACTGAGCTTCCCGGAGGAACTGGCCGACCACGAAAAATACAGTAACTTCCTGTGCACCGCGGCGTGGAAATGCAACTACCAGTACGCGCTGGAAAACGTGATGGACCCGATGCACGGTACCTATCTGCACTCGTCATCGCATTCGATGGCGGAAGGCGATCGCAAAGCCGATATGGTGCTGCAGCCGACGAAAACCGGCTTTATCTTCGAGAAAAAAGGGCAGAGCGGCGTCAACTTTGACTGGGTTGAACTGGGCAACAGCGGCGCCTACTGGATGCGCCTGTCTATTCCGTACAAAAAGCGTTTCGGGCCGGGCGGCCACTTCTGGATCGTCGGCATGGTGGTTCCGGAAGATAACGACAACTGCCGCGTCTTCTTCTGGCGCATCCGCGGCGTTCAGGGCTGGCAGCGCGATCTGTGGCGCTTTATGTACCGCAACCGTCTGGAAAAACTGCACTGGGAAGTACTGGAACAGGATCGCGTGGTGCTGGAAAGCCTGGCGCCGAACGCCCGCGATCATGAATATCTCTATCAACATGACGTCGGTTTGTCCCGCCTGCGCCGCATGATGCAGAAAGCGGCGAAAGAGCAGTTAGCGCTTCGCGAAGCGCAGCAGGGTGCCGCCTGATGAACGGCCTGCTGAACGGTAAACGTATTGTCGTCACCGGCGCGGCGCGTGGCCTGGGTTACCACTTTGCCGAAGCCTGCGCCGCGCAGGGCGCGACGGTGGTGATGTGCGACATCCTGCAGGGGGAGCTGGCGGAAAGCGCTCATCGCCTGCAGCAGAAGGGCTATCAGATCGAATCCCACGCCATCGATCTTGCCAGTCAAGCGTCGATCGAGCAGGTCTTCAGCGCCATCGGCGCGCAGGGGCCTATCGATGGCTTAGTCAATAACGCGGCGATGGCCACCGGCGTCGGCGGTAAAAATATGATCGATTACGATCCGGACCTGTGGGATCGGGTGATGACGGTCAATGTCAAAGGCACCTGGCTGGTGACCCGCGAGGCGGTACCGCTGCTGCGCGAAGGGTCGGCGATCGTCAACGTCGCTTCGGATACCGCGCTGTGGGGCGCGCCGCGGCTGATGGCCTATGTCGCCAGTAAGGGCGCGGTGATTGCGATGACCCGCTCCATGGCCCGCGAGTTGGGTGAAAAGCGGATCCGTATCAACGCCATCGCGCCGGGACTGACCCGCGTTGAGGCCACGGAATACGTTCCCGCCGAGCGTCATCAGCTGTATGAGAACGGCCGCGCGCTCAGCGGCGCGCAGCAGCCGGAAGATGTCACCGGCAGCGTGGTCTGGCTGCTGAGCGATCTTTCGCGCTTTATCACCGGCCAACTGATCCCGGTCAACGGCGGTTTTGTCTTTAACTAACAAGTGAGGCGGTATGGCGAACGATCAGGAAGTGAAGTACCTGGTACCGGGTCTGGAGCGCGGTTTACAACTGCTGCTGGCGTTTGGCGAACAGCATCGCGATCTAACCTTTGCCGAGCTGCATCGGCTGGTGGATATGCCGAAAGCGACCGCCTATCGCGTGGTGCAGACGCTGGAATATATGGGCTTTCTCGAGCGCAATGCCCGCACCAATACCTTTTCGCTGGGCATGAACGTACTGCGTCTGGGCTTTGAATATATCGCCTCACTGGATGTCGCTCAGGTGGGTCAGCCGGTCATCGAGCAACTGCGCGATATCAGCCAGTGCAGCAGCCATCTGGCGATCCGCGATGGCCGCGACATTATCTACATCGCCCGCGTCAGCGCCGCCGGTTCGCGTATCAACCAGGTCAGCGTCGGAACGCGGCTACCGGTGCACTGCACCTCGCTTGGCCGCATGCTGCTGACCGATGTTTCCCGCAGCGAGTTTGAACAATTGTTCCCGGATGAACGTCTGCCGGGCAATACGCCGGGCCAGCTGTACGACCGCGAAGCGCTGTGGCAGATGGTGCAGCAGGATAAAGCCCGCGGCTACGTGATTGGCGAATCGTTCTATCGCCACGGCATCTCATCGATTGTCTATCCGGTCTTTGACCGCAGCGGCCGGGTGGCGGCGGTCGTCAGCATTCTGGTGCCGTCGGACGAGATCCCGCAAAGCGATCGCGAGCGGTTGCAGAACGACGTCAGTATGGCGGCGGACAAAATTTCCGGCTTCCTCGGATATTTGTCACAGGCAAGTTAAATCAACAACTTAACAGCAGGCGCTTGATTGCGTCGGGCATGTTTTACGCCCAAATTCGGGCGACTGAACGGTAAAGAGGCGACGAATAATGAGTATTACCGGAATTGAAAAGCTGGAATTTGGCGTAGACGACCTGAACCACAGCGCTAAATTCATGCGCGATTTTGGCCTGACCGGCGACGCCAGCGGCCGCGCGTTTACCACCCTCAGCGGCGCGCGGGTCGAACTTAACCCGACCGATGCCGCCGACCTGCCGCCAGCCTTTGAGGCGGGCAACACCCTGCGTCGCATGACCTGGGGCGTGGCGGATCGGGCGGCGCTGGATGCGCTGCGCCCGAAGCTGGAACTTCAGCCCGCTTTCCGTGAAATCGACGGCGCGCTGGAGTGCCGCGATCCCAACGGTATGACACTGCGGGTGCAGGTTAGCCAGCAAACGGCGGTTGAACTGAACGTTGAACCGATCAACCAGTGGGGCGATGTGCGTCGCATCGACACCCCGAGCCCGGTGTACGACCGCGCGCAGCCGATTAATGTCGGCCACGTGGTGTTCTTCGTGGAAGAACTGGCGGCGGTGGAAAGTTTCTATCGCGAAGTCCTCGGCTTCCAGGTGTCAGACCGCTATATCAATCGCGCGGTGTTCCTGCGCTGCGGCGTGCGCGGCGGACACCATAACCTCTTCTTATTGCAGTTGCCCAACCGCAAGCGCGGGCTAAACCACGTCGCGTTTACCGTGCGGGATATTCATGAAGTGATCGGCGGCGGCATTGCGATGAATAAAAACGCGTGGAGCACGTTTATCGGCCCCGGCCGCCATCCGGTCTCCTCGGCCTACTTCTGGTATGTCAACAGCCCGACCGGCGGCGCTTTTGAGTACTACACCAACGATGACTATCTGACGGAAAACTGGCAGCCGCGCGAACTGGAGCATTCACTCGTGTCCTTTACCGAATGGGCGGTGGAAGGCGGTATCGATCACGATACCCGTCGCCAGCAGAAAAAACCGGAGGCGGTATGACGGCGCGGATAGTCATTATCGGCGGCGGCCAGGCTGGCGGCTGGGCAGCGAAAACGCTGCGTGATGAAGGGTTTAGCGGCGAGATTTGCGTGGTTGCCGAAGAGCAATGGGATTTTTACGAGCGCCCGCCGCTGTCGAAAGCGGCATTGCTGGAGGCCGAACCGGCGCTGCCGCGGTTATTCAGCGCCGAGGCGCAGCAGGCGCTGGATCTGCGCTGGTACCGCCCGCTGCGCGCGGAATCGATCGACCGGCAAAATAAAACCCTGGCGCTGAGCAACGGCGAAACGCTGGCGTACGACCAACTGCTGATCGCCACCGGCGGCCGCGCGCGGCTGCCGTCCGAGGCCTGGGGGCAGCATCCGCAGGTGTATACCCTGCGCCACTGGCAGGACGCGCAGCGTCTGAAGCAGCGGCTGGCGTCGGCAACGCGGCTGGCGATCGTCGGCGGCGGCTGGATTGGCCTCGAAATCGCCGCCTCGGCGCGCAAAAGCGGCGTGGCCGTGACCCTTTATGAACAGCAGCCGGCGCTGTGCATGCGTTCGGTCAGTATGGAGGTCTCGCAGGCCCTGGATCAGTTGCATCGCGGGCAGGGCGTTGATATTCGCCGCGGCTGCGGCGCGCTGGAGCTGGAAGATGATAACGGCCTGCCGACGCTGCACTGCGATGGCCAGCGGGAAACCTTCGATGCGGTGGTGGTGGGGATCGGCGTCGATCTGAATCTCGAACTGGCGCGCGATGCCGGGCTCACTATCGAGCGCGGGATTGTCGTCGATGCCCAGGGACGCAGCAGCGATCCGGCGATTTTCGCCGCCGGCGATGTCGCTCAGCATCATCAGTATGGCCTGTGCATTCAGTCGTGGGCCTTTGCGCAAAATCAGGCCATCGCGACGGCGAAAGCGATGCTCGATCCGCAGGCCAGCGGCTACGACGAGGCGCCATGGCTGTGGTCGGATCAATACGATCGCAATATCCAGATCCTCGGGATCCCTCAGGCGGGCAGCCGCACTATCGTGCGTGACGAGCCGCAGGGCGCGCTCTATTTCTCGCTCAATGCCGATGGACGTTTAACGCAACTGGTGGCCTTCAATAATGCACGTACCGTGAAGCTGGCGAAGCGCTGGATGGCGGCGGGGAGGGATCTCTCTGACGTCCCGCTCGCTGACCCGACTTTCTCGCTGATGTCATTGCGATAATTAACGCGAACCCTTAAGGGGGAGAAATGACCACATTAGAGACTAACGCCGCGCCTGCTGAGGCGAGCGGCGAGGGCGTCCGCACGCCTGAAAAGGCGGTTCGTTGGGCCATTCCGCTGTCGCTGCTGGCCTGCGTACTGCTGGCGTTTTTCGACAAAATCAGCATCGCCGCGCTGTTTTCCGATAGCCATTTCCAGCAGGCGATGGGGATCGATTTCGATACCACCCGGCTGGGCATTTTGATGAGCGCCTTTCTGTTGAGCTATGGCTTCTCATCAGTGTTGTTAAGCGGTCTTGGTGACCGGATTGCGCCGCTGCGCTTGCTAACTGGAATGATGGTGGTGTGGTGCATCCTGATGGTGATCATGGGTTTCACCCACAACTACGCGCTGATGGTGACGCTGCGCATCCTGTTGGGCATTGCTGAAGGGCCGCTGTTCCCGTTGGCGTTCGCCGTGGTGCGTCACACCTTCCCGCAGCGGCTACAGGCCCGCGCCACCATGCTGTGGCTGCTTGGCACGCCGGTTGGCGCGGCGCTGGGTTTCCCGCTGTCAATTTGGCTACTCAATACCTTCGGCTGGCAGAGCACCTTTTTCGTGATGGCGATGCTGACGGTACCGGTGCTGATTTTTGTGCGCATCGGGCTGCGCGGCGTGCAGCTGGAGGCGAAAGTCGGCAGCGATAAAACGTCGCAGGAAGCACGCCGCAGCGCGCGTCGCGAGCTCTTCGTGAGTCCGCATTTCTGGATGATCTGCATTTTCAACATCGCCTTTCTCGCCTATCTGTGGGGGATCAACGGCTGGCTACCGGGCTACCTGATTAAAGGCAAAGGCATTCATCTGGAACACGCCGGCTGGCTGTCTTCGATGCCGTTTATCGCCATGCTGCTGGGCGAAATTATCGGCGCCTGGCTGTCCGACCGCGTCGATAAGCGCGCCGCCGCCTGCTTTATTTCCCTGGCGGGCGCCGGAATCGGGCTGGCGGCGGTGATGCATTTTAGCGCGCCGTTGCCGGTGATCGCGGCGATGAGCTTTAGCACCTTTATGTGGGGCACCGGCGCGCCAAACATTTTCGCGCTGCTGGCTAAAGCGACCCATCCACGGGTCAGCGCCACGGCGGGTGGAATTTTCAACGGACTGGGAAACTTTGCCGGGGCGCTATCGCCGGCGGTGATGGGCGCGCTTATCGCCTTCACCAATAGCATGGATTCCGGGCTGATTTTTCTGGCGGTGATGGCGGCGGTGGGCTGCGCCCTGTTACTGCCGCTGCTGAGACGTTACTGAGGATAAAACGATGACTGATTCAACCGTAACTGCAAAACAGAGTTTGAAACCTGACCATATGACGATGGAAGAGTGGGTGGAGTCGCGTATCGCGCGCTTTGAAGGCCGTAAATACGACTGGAATGCGCTGAAATTCCAGGCCGATTTCGATCCGAAATATCGCCGCGCGCAGATGCGCTACATCGGCACCGGCGCCACCGGCGTCGCCAGTGATACCAACACCGTTCCGGCCGAACACTTCACCTTCTCCACCATGGTGTTGCCGTCCAAATGTGAAGGGCCGCTGCACCTGCATGATGACGTAGAAGAGGTGTTCTTCATGCTCAAAGGGCAGATCACCCTGATGATTCAGGACGGCGACAACTATACCGAAACCGTGCTACGCGAACGCGATCTGATCTCGGTGCCGCCTGGAATTTACCGCGGTTTGTTTAACCACGGCGAAGAAGAGGCGCTGATGTGCGTGATGCTCGGCACCCATAAGCCGCATATTCCGACCTACCCGGAAGATCATCCGCTGGCAAAAGTAAAACGTAACTAAGGGGCGATGATGACGGGGTTTCGTGAACAAGGAAGCGGTATTCCGATGACGCTGCTGCACGGCATTAGTTCCGGCGCGGCCTCCTGGCATAAACAGATGACGCTGCCCGGCTACCGCGTGCTGGCCTGGGATATGCCCGGTTATGGCGAAAGCCCGATGCTGGCGGCGGCGTCGGCGGATGCCGGTGATTACGCCGACGCGCTGGCGCGAATGCTGGACCGCGCTGGAGTAGAGCAAACCGTACTGGTCGGCCATTCGCTGGGCGCGCTGGTGGCGGCCGCCTTCGCCGCGAAATACCCGCAGCGGGTGCTTTACCTGGTGCTCGCCGACGTCGCGCAGGGCTACGGCCAGGCGGAAGCCGCACAGCGGGAAAAAGTCTGGCAGGGACGTCAACAGCAGATAGCGCTGGGCGGCGAGGCGATGGCGCAGGGGCGGGCGGCAAAACTGCTGCGCCCCGGCGCGCGCGAAGCCGATGTGGCGACGGTGGCGGCAGGTATGCGCAGGCTGCGTAGCGAAGGCTACCTCGCCGCCGCCTGGATGCTGGCGCATGACGACATCCACCGCTGGCTTGCCGACTATCGCGGTCGTCTCTCGGTGTGGTGCGGCGAGCAGGATGCCATTACCCAACCGGAGCTGGTGCAGGGAGTGGCGCTGCGTTACGGCGCCCCTTACATCGCCATCCCGCAGGCTGGACATGCCAGCTATCTCGATAACGAAACCTTTTTTAATCAACAGCTTTTACGCATAGGGGAAGAGGTGCGCGATGAATGCACAAATTGAAGGACGCGTCGCGGTAGTCACCGGCGGCTCGTCAGGGATCGGCTTTGAAACGCTGCGCCTGCTGCTGGGCGAAGGGGCGAAGGTCGCCTTTTGCGGCCGCAACCCGGATCGGCTGGCCAGTGCCCATGCGGCGTTGCAAAACGAATATCCAGAAGGCGAGGTGTTCTCCTGGCGCTGCGACGTACTGAACGAAGCGGAAGTTCAGGCCTTCGCTGACGCGGTCGCCACGCGTTTCGGCGGCACCGACATGCTGATTAATAACGCCGGGCAGGGCTATGTCGCCCATTTCGCCGATACGCCGCGCGAGGCCTGGCTGCACGAAGCCGAACTGAAACTGTTCGGCGTGATTAACCCGGTAAAGGCCTTCCAGTCGCAGCTTGAACAGTCGGATATCGCCTCGATTACCTGTGTGAACTCGCTGCTGGCTCTGCAGCCGGAAGAGCACATGATTGCCACCTCTGCTGCCCGTGCCGCGCTGCTCAATATGACGCTGACCCTGTCGAAAGAGCTGGTGGAGAAAGGCATCCGCGTGAATTCCATTCTGCTGGGAATGGTCGAATCCGGGCAGTGGCAGCGCCGTTTCGAAAACCGCAGCGATAAGAGCCAGAGCTGGCCGCAGTGGACCGCCGATATCGCCCGCAAACGCGGGATCCCGATGGCGCGCCTCGGCAAACCGCAGGAACCGGCACAGGCGTTGCTATTCCTCGCTTCGCCGCTGGCCTCCTTTACCACCGGCGCGGCGCTGGACGTTTCCGGCGGTTTCTGCCGCCATCTGTAAGGAAAGATGATGAAAAAGGTCATGTTAATCGGCTATGGCGCGATGGCGCAGGCGGTGATTGAACGCCTGCCGCCGCAGGTGACGTTGGGTTGGATCGTCGCCCGCGAATCGCATCATGCGGCGATCCGCCAGCAGTTCGGCCACGCGGTGACGCCGCTTACCGATCCGCTGCAGTGCGAAGAGACACCGGATCTGGTGCTGGAATGCGCCAGCCAGCAGGCGGTCGCGCAGTACGGCGAAGCGGTGCTGGCGCGCGGCTGGCATCTGGCGGTGATCTCGACCGGCGCGCTGGCGGACAGCGAACTGGAACAGCGTTTACGTCAGGCGGGCGGCAAGTTGACGCTGCTGGCTGGCGCAGTAGCCGGGATTGACGGCCTGGCGGCGGCCAAAGAGGGGGGGCTTGAACGAGTGACCTATCAGTCACGTAAAAGCCCGGACAGCTGGCGCGGCAGCTATGCCGAACAGCTTATCGACCTCAGCGCGGTCAATGAAGCGCAAATTTTCTTCGAGGGCAGCGCCCGCGAGGCGGCGCGGCTATTCCCGGCAAATGCCAACGTGGCGGCAACCATCGCGCTGGGCGGTATCGGCCTTGACGCGACCCGAGTACAGCTGATGGTCGATCCGGCGACGCAACGCAACACCCATACGCTACACGCCGAAGGATTGTTCGGCGAGTTTCACCTGGAGCTGAGCGGTCTGCCGCTCGCCAGCAATCCGAAAACATCGACCCTCGCGGCACTGAGCGCGGTACGCGCCTGCCGTGAACTGGCATAACGCAGAGAGGCTGAGATGGACGAATTAGACATTTTTATCGGCGGTCAGTGGCGTCGCGGCGGCGGCAATTTGATGCACAGCCAGTTTCCGGCGGATGGCGCTATTAACGCGGCGCTGCATGCGGCAAGCCTCGATGATTTACAGGAGGCGATCGACTGCGCCGACCGCGCCTGGCGGCAGCCAACGTGGCGGGCGATGCTGCCGCATCAGCGGGCGAAGATCCTGCATAAAGTCGCCGATCTGATTGAAGCACAGCTTGATGCGCTCACCCAAAAGCAGAGCCGCGATAACGGTAAACCGCTGGCGGAAGCGCGAGGGCTGGTGATGAGCGCGGCGGGGACGGCGCGCTATTTTGCCGCCGCCTGCGAGTTACTGGAAGGCGAGCTGCCGACGCCGCGGCAGGCGGATCTATTGACCCTGAGCCGCTATGAGCCGTTGGGCGTGGTGGCGGCGATCACCCCATGGAACTCGCCGATCGCCAGCGAAATGCAGAAGGTGGCCCCGGCGATCGCCGCCGGAAATGCGGTGATCCTCAAACCGGCGGAAGCTACGCCGCTCATGGCGCTGGAGCTGGCGAAGATCTTTGAGCAGGCCGGTTTACCCGCCGGACTGCTGAGCGTGCTGCCGGGTAAAGGATCGATTATCGGCGATGCGCTGGCCCGCCATCCTAAGGTGCGCAAAATTTCCTTTACCGGCGGCACCACCACCGGACGTCACCTGGCGCACGTGGCGGCGGAAAAGTTGATCCCGGCGTCGCTGGAGCTGGGCGGTAAATCACCGACCATCGTGCTGGAAGATGCCGATATCGAACAGGCGGCGCGGGGCATCTGCTACGGCATTTTCAGCTCCGGCGGCCAGGCCTGCATTGCCGGCTCGCGGCTGTTTGTCCATGACAAAGTGTATCCGCAATTAATGGCCCGCCTGCTGGAGTTAACCCAAGGGCTGCGGGTTGGTCATCCGTTCAGCGCTGGCACCCACGTCGGGCCGCTAATCAACGATAAACACCGCCAGAGCGTGCTGGAGTACGTCGAGCTGGCGAAACGCGAAGGCGGCAGCGTGCTATGCGGCGGCGAGATCCCGGCGGATCCGGCGCTGGCGGCGGGGAGCTATTTCCTGCCGACCATCATTGAAGGGCTGAACAATCAAGCCCGCGTTTGCCAGGAAGAGATCTTCGGGCCGGTGTTGGTGGCAATGCGTTTTCACGATGAAGCGGCGTTGATCCGCGAGGCCAATGATTCGGTCTTCGGACTGGCGGCGGGGATCTGGACACGCGATACCGGCCGCGCGCTGCGTCTGAGCGAGCAACTGGAAGCCGGTACGGTGTGGATCAACACCTACAAAGTTTTCTCCATTTCGACCCCGTTTGGGGGCTTTAAAGAGAGCGGTCTGGGCCGCGAAAAAGGGATCCAGGGGCTGAAAGCCTGGATGCAACAAAAGAGCATTTATCTGGCGACGGGTAATAGCGTCAACCACTGGTGCGACTGAGAAAGGGTGAGCAATGAGCGAAATGATAACCGTCGGCGATGCCATCGCCAGAACGCTGGAGCAGTATCACGTTGAAGCCATTTATGGCGTCATTTCTATCCATAACCTGCCGATCGCCGACGCCGTCGGCCAGCGGGAAAAAATCCGCTTTGTTCCGGCGCGCGGTGAAGCGGGCTCGGTGACCATGGCTGACGCCCACGGCCGTTTTTCCGGGCTCGGCGTGGCGCTGACCAGTACCGGCGCGGGCGCGGGTAATGCGGTCGGCGCGCTGGTTGAGGCGATGAACGCCGGTACGCCGCTGCTGCACCTGACCGGACAGGTCGAAAAAGCCTGGCTGGACGCCGACACCGGTTTTATTCATGAAACCCGCGATCAGTTGACCTTCCTGAAAGCCAGTTCGAAGCGCGCTTACCGCATTAGCAACGCCAACCAGGCGGTGGCTATCCTGCATAAGGCGATTCAGGAGGCGCAGACGCCGCCGTGCGGCCCGGTCTCGGTGGAAATTCCCATCGATATTCAGAGCGCCAAAATTCCGCTTTCACTGCTGACCGCGCCGTTGGAACGCGCTCCGGCGGTTGAGCCGGAAGCGTCGCTGGTCGATGCGCTGTGGGCGCAGCTTAAGCAGGCGAAGCAACCGCTGTTGTGGCTTGGCGGCGGCGCGTTAGAGAGCGGCGAGGCGGTAAAGACGCTGGCGGATGCCGGGGTGACGGTGATTTCCAGTACCCACGGCCGCGGCATTCTGGCGGACAGCCATCGCGCCAGCCTACGCGCGTTTCATAATTCTCCCTCGGTTGAAGCGCTGATTTCACAATGTGATTTCACACTTGTGGCCGGTTCCCGGCTACGCAGTAACGAAACGCGCTCGTGGACGCTGGAACTGCCAACGCCGCGGGTGCAGATTGATATCGACCCGGCGGCGGCCAGCCGTAACTACCTGATGGACAACACGCTGGTGGCGGACTGCCGCGCTTTATTAGACGCGCTGGCGAAGCGAGTACAGGGCCGGATGTGGGGCGATGCGCGTTGGGATAGCCAGCTTAAAGCGGCGGTAGAGACGGCGGAGCAGGCGCTGCGCGACCAGTGCGGCGCTTACGCTAAATTGAATGACGCGATTGCGCAGGCGCTGCCCGATGACGGCATCCTGGTGCGCGATATTACCGTTTCCGGCAGCCTGTGGGGCAGCCGTCTGTTCCGCGCTCACGGCCCGCTGATGAATATCCATTCTCTGGCCGGCGCCATCGGTATGGGGCTACCGATGGCGGTGGGCACCGCGATTGCCAATCCGCAACGGAAAGTGGTCGGCCTGGTCGGCGACGGCGGCCTGAGCCTCAACCTTGGCGAGCTGGCGACCCTGGCGCAGGAGAAGGCCAACGTGACGCTGTTGATTATGAACGATGGCGGCTACGGCGTGATGCGCGGTATTCAGGATAAGTACTTTGGCGGCCGCCAGTATTACAACGAGCTGCACACGCCGGACTTTACCCTGTTGGCGCAGGCGATTGGCCTGCAGGCGTGGAGCGTGGAACGCGCTGAGGATTTCCAGGCGGTGATGACCGAAGCGCTGGCGATGCCGGGGCCATCGGTGGTGGAAGTGAAAATGGGCCAGATTGGCGCGCTGCGCTTTGCCGGCCCGCCGCAGAAGACGCTGTATTAATATAACCCAGTGACCCCAACCCTCTCCCTTCCGGGGAGAGGGTACCGCACGGCACAGGGGGTTAATCAAGGCGCCGCACGGTTGCTCCCGCGCGCCGGGAGAGGGCCGGCTCACAGGAGAGGGTTCATTACACGGTTAAAATACGTTAAACGGATATTCGACGTAGAACCGCACTTCATTACCGCTGACGTTATAGTCGCTGGCGTTGCTGGAAACGCGCAGCACCGAATAGCGGAGTCTCAATTTCAAATCTTTCGCCATGCCGTTTTGCACCTGGTACTGCACCTGGTTGAACCATTCGTGTTCTTTGCCGTTGCTGGTCTCGGCGGTTTTAATGTTATCGCCGCGAACGTAGGCGGTGGTCCAGCTCAGGCCCGGTACGCCCAGTCCGGCAAAATCCAGGCCATAGGAGGCCTGCCAGGAACGTTCATCCTCGCCGTTAAAATCGGACCAGTAGGAGTTAGCCAGCCAGATGGTGTTGCCGCCATCGCCAACGCCGCCCTGATTCTGATACCCGCCGTAGTGGTAGCCGGTGCTGCCGCTGCTTTGCTGGTAAGCGACTTTAAAGGTATGAATATCCCAGATATAGCTGGCGGCCAGGCTCCAGATGCTGTTGCTGCGCCCGGTGTCATTGGCGTCGGCATACTCTTGATCTAAGCGCGAGTTATAGCCATTGAAGTCAACAATCAGCTGCTGGTCGGCGGCGAACGGCTGCTTGTAGTTCAGGCCGAGATACTGCTTATTCAGCACGTCCTCGACGTGCGAAGCGTAAAGCGCGCCGCTGAGCTGGTCGTTGAATTGATAGCTGGCGCCGCCAAAGGTCAGGCTCTTCAGGCCGCTATTGTGGCTGTCGTCGCTTTTGCGCTGCTGATCGGTGAGATAACCGGCGTTAATTTCCAGACCGTCGATTTCTCTTGAGGTCAGCATGGTACCGGTATAGCTCTCATACAGCAGCCGCGAGTCATCGGCGTAGACGATGGGCAGCATCGGGCGCTGGCTGCCGTAGCTGAGTACGGTATTCGAGAAGCGCATTTTAGCGGTAGCGCCAAATTTTGCTAAATCGGACTTCGCGCGGCCATCATCATCCTGGGCGAAAAAGTCGATACCGCCTGCGCCGCTGCGGCCGCGGCCGCCGTCGAGGCGCACGGCGTACTGTGCAATGCCGTCAACGCCGAAGCCGACCGGCCCTTGAGTAAAGCCGGACTCGAAGGTAGCGATGATACCCTGACCCCATTCGGCTTTATCCGGCAAACCATCGCGATAATCGCGTTTGATATAAGCGTTACGTAAAAAGAGATCGAGGTGGCTGTCTTCAATAAAGCCCTGACTGGTAGATTGTTGGCTGGCGAAAGCCGGCGCGGCGGCAATAATGCCAAGTGCGAGTAATGGTAATTCTTTTTTCACTGAGGGCACTTCTCTGTCTGTCGATATATTCAAGGGAATCACTGCCAGTCAGATATTCTCCTGAAATAATGTCGAAAGCAATCATTGTGTGAGCAGTTATTGCAGCCGGAAACAGGCTGTATGGCGCATGAGCCGTGCGCCAGGTAGTAAGGGGTGGACTATTTATTATTCGGCTAAAGACGATTCTGGAAGCCAGATAGTGTGCGGCCTTTTTAATTTACCAAATAATATATTTCTGAATCGCCGGGCATAAAATAATTGGCTGTGATGCGCTGTGATAATAATTAACGGTTTGTGCGCTTAAATTATCAATTGATGCGGCTAAATATTTTTACGGGTATATAAAAAAGGGAGGCAATAATGCCTCCCGCTGTCGCTTATTTAATACCGTCGGCCTTCATGCGATCGCGAATATGCTGCGCGCGGGCTTCCGATGCCGGGTGATCGTCAAACATGGAGCTCTGACGGCCGGCTTCCAGCTTGGCCAGTTTTTCGAAGCTGGTGGCCAGTCCCGATGGATTGATGCCGCGTTTACGCAGCAGGTCGTAAGAGTAGTCGTCCGCTTCCGACTCCTGGCGCTGGGAGAACTGCGAGTTCACCAGTTTTTCGCCGAGATCGCCCAGCTGCGACTGAGACAGGCTGCCGACGATGCCGCCAGCGGAGGCCGCCGCCGCGCGCACGGCGTTAGTGCCCAGCGCGACCTGCATGCCTTTCTTCACGTGGCCCAACGCAACGTGGCCCATTTCGTGGCCGATAACCGCTTCCACTTCATTATCGTTCATCAGGTCCATCAGGCCGCTATAAACGCGGATGCAGCCGTTGGCCATCGCGAAGGCGTTGACGTCTTTTGTTTCATAAACCTTATAGTTGACCGGCTGACCGTTGATGTTATCGCCCAGCGCCGCGGCAATCTTGCTCAGGCGTTTGCTGTACTCGCTGCTGGCCGGAGAAATAGTGGCTTTGGCGTCCATCTCTTTACACGCCTGGTCGCTTAAGGTTTTTACCTGTTCGTCGCTAAGAGAGTAGGCCTGGAATGCTTCCGCGCCCGAGCTCAGCAGGGCGTTGGAGTCCATGTTCTGACATCCGGTTAACGTTGCTGCGATCCCGAAGGCAAGAAGGGTTGAGCGAATTTTCATTTTTATCTTCCACAATCTTATGGTTTTTTATCTGAATAATGGGCGACGACGGACCCGCCTCGTCCTGTGCAAAGTATAAATAGTATCTCATGATCCGGGCGAGTGGATTCCGCGGCAGCACAACGTGTTCCAGAGATTTCTTAATGGGCAAAAGGATGCTCCATGTACATGCTTTGTCGCTTGGGTTACATTGTTCACACTTTTTTCCGGCGTAGCCCAAAACGCGCTCTCGTCAAGTCGTTAAGGGCATGGCCTTATAACATCCGAACTGGAGTCAAAATGTCCTCACGTAAAGAGCTTGCCAACGCTATTCGTGCGCTGAGCATGGACGCTGTACAGAAAGCCAAATCCGGCCACCCTGGCGCCCCGATGGGCATGG